>JAJZCB010000043.1 GCA_021846285.1 Bacillota bacterium | reverse complement strand
TAGATCCGGTCATGGTGGCCAAAGGTGGCGAGTCTCTCCTTGACAGGGATGCGGTCGGCCTGTTCAAATCGCAAGTATTCAAGATTGCGACAGTCGTTACGCCCAATTTGCCTGAGGCGGAAATTCTCTGTGGATATCCTCTGCGTTCCTGGAATGATCGCCTGCGGGCAGCCCGAGACATAGCGCGCATGGGACCTCGTGTAGTCGTCATAAAGGGGGGACACGTTCCGGAGTACGGCGATGACGCGGCCGACAATGCTCCTGGAGGTGTACCAGCAGATGTTGTGGACCTCGTGTTTGACGGGCAGTTATTTACGACATTTCATGCACCGCGCGTAGAGAGTCGCAAGACTCACGGCACGGGGTGCACATTTTCTGCGGCGATCACGGCTTGTCTGGCTAATGGGATGGACGTTCTGGACGCCGTCGCATCCGCCAAGGCGTACGTATCCGATGCGATCGCCGCGGCCGCTCATTGGGATATAGGCGCGGGGCACGGTCCGACGGATCACTCCGTGGCAGTGAGTCTGGCCAGCGGAATCAAACCCGGCGGCATGTATCGCAGACTTTATGGGACATGGGTGCGTCAAGAGGTGTGACAGAAATCAGAAAAAATGCAAGGGAGATGCGCACACATGGGTATGGCAGAACCTGTCTCGCATTGGTTGGAAGAGGTACGTAAACAGAGGCCGCTCGTACACAACATCACAAACGTGGTGGCAACCAATGTGGTCGCCAATGCTCTGCTTGCCATTGGCGCTTCTCCGGTCATGGCTTACGCTCCGGTGGATCGAGTTGCACGCGTGGATCTTTTGGAGGTGTGAGAGGGTGACGACTACTGGAAAGACCAACGAAAGGCTGCGCAACAGTCTTCGCCTGTACGTGGTGACCGACGAACGTCAGAACGTCAAGAGCCTGGAGACCGTTTTGGCTGAGGCGATAGCTGGTGGGGCAACGGCTGTGCAATTGCGTCGCAAAGGGGACTTGGGTCGCAGGTTTGTGGAGATTGGACGTGCAGTCAAACGGGTAACCGCGGAAGCGGGCGTACTGTTTGTCGTCAATGACCGCGTGGATGTCGCACTCTTGGTAGACGCCGACGCTGTGCATGTGGGTCAGGACGATATTTCCTGTCGTGATGTTCGGCGTCTGGTTCCCCACAAAATCATCGGCGTCTCCGCCTCCACTGTGCAAGAGGCGCTCGCGGCAGAGGACGATGGGGCTGACTATCTGGGAGTGGGGGCGCTATTTGCCACTCGCTCCAAACCGGACGCGGATTCCTCGAGTTTGGACGAATTGCGTCAAATCGCGAGGGCAGTCAAGATCCCGATCGTTGGTATTGGTGGTATTGACCAGGGGAACGCCGCCGCTGTTCTGGAGGCGGGCGCCGATGGGGTTGCAGTCGTATCGGCGGTTTTGAGCGCCGTAGACCCGCAAAACGCCAGTCGGGGATTGCGGCAGTGTGTTGAGCGGTCGCTTCAGGATCGACAGCAGGAGCTGGACCCGGACGCGTGAATGTCTGCAGGGAGACGGGAAACGTGTGTACGCCGCCTGTGAACTGCAGTATACTGTAAATAATTCCTTTATGGTAACCGAGCGATGTTGATCAGGAGGGTGTGAAGTGCGCATACGCTGGCGCTCCCCGCGTGTCAGGAATCTTGCGCTTGGCAGGCCCTATACCATTGGCGCCCAGTGGCCGGATGCGCTGTTCAGCCAGACGGAGCAGCAACAATACCCCGACACCGGACAGCTTACCGATGGCCATACGGGCGGCCTGAACGCGAAGGACCCAGGTTGGGCGGGTTTGCTTCGCCAGTATGGACGCAGCATCGTGATCGATCTCGGTCAGACTCAGTATGTGGGTTCGGTGGAGTTGCGGTTTTTGCAAAACCTGAAAGCTGGCATCCAGTTTCCTGACACAGTTCGTTTCTATGCGTCTGTGGACGGCGCACATTGGCACTTGGCGGGGGCATGCGGCGATCAGTCGAGGCGGGGCGCGGAGACGCCGCAAATCCAGGTCTTCTCCACGGAGATGCACGGTAATGCGCAGTATATTCGGGTGCAGTTTACGGCCAAAGTATACGCATTCATGGATGAGTGTTACGTGTACGGACACCTTGGTTCAGATCCCGACGCCGATCCGCTGCCGGGTGTCGGGTTGACAGAACTGATGGGCGTCAACTACCTCGTTGATCCCCATTCTCCGGAGGCAGGCGGGGCCCTCGGGATGCGCCATGCTCCCGCCAGACCCTCCGGCGCAACAGCAAGTTCCACTGACAGTTCCGCTTCCGCAGTCATCGCCGATTTCCCAGACACTCGAACCTCCCACCCCCTTTCGGTCGATAGCGCTGAAGAGGGCGGGTTCCGTTCCATTGCGCCATCCAGTCAGAGTCTTCCATCAGCATCTGGGTATCTGACTAGCGGACATCCGGCGAGCGGTGGCGTCAACCATATGCAACTCGTGTACACGGGCTCCGGTGATTCGCTCGGAACGTGGACGGCAGAGGATTTTAGACCCATGATTGCGCAGATCGACGACGATGGTCAACCCGTTCGATGGCTGTTTGACGCCACCCTTTTTGGCCCCTATGGGAAGATGCCGACCAGCGCCGCCGCTTGGTCGGCCTGGCTGCATGAACTGTTTTCTCCCCGCATCAACCTGGACGCTCTCGATCAGACCGTAGGGCAACTGAAACAGACATTCGCTGATTCACACTTCCAAGAGAAAGTTGTACTGACACTTCCGTCGACGATGGCAGGCCCTGCCGACTTTGGTTCGATTGCTCCGGGAACGGAGTCTCTAAACATGAATCCTGGCGATGTCGGCTTTGAATCTGCTGTTGTCAACAAATTGGAAGCTCTGCGGTGGATCATGCAGGAGGAGCTAAAGCGCTGGCGCCAGGCCAATTTGCAACATCTCCAGCTCGTAGGATTCTACTGGCGACCAGAGTCAGTCAATGTCAATGACCCCTATGATCCATGGCTCATCGAACAGATAGCCGCCGATGTTCACGCAGAAGGGCTTCGTTTCTACTGGATTCCGTTTTATGGATCGGTGGGGGTGACCGCAGCGCGGCAATTAGGGTTTGACGCAGTGATGATCCAGCCAAACGTCTCGTTCAACTGGAATATAGACGCGCGACAACGGTTGCGATCTGTCAGTGATATGGCGAAGTTTTATCAGATGGGGGTGGAAATCGAATTGCACTGGGACATCACAAACAGGAACAGTTCAGCGCATGTCCAGACAGCGCTCTCCAGATACGACGACTATTTCACTGCTGGCCGACAGTACGGATACGGGGGCCATGTGACAAAGGCCTACTACCTGAACTCAAAGTCTCTGGTTCAGTGTAGTGGCAGCGCCGATCCACTGCCTCGCCAGGCGTATGTCGACACGGTAACTTTCGTCCGCGATGAGTGGATTCGTACAGATCTGTAGCGTTGATTTGAGACGCCCTTCCCGATCAAAAAAATAATGTGATTATGTGATCCAATAGACTGGAAGACACGTACGGTTATTTGGTATAATCATCAAGATAATGGTTTGTCTTGTCAATCGAACAGGTTAGTGGGGGTTCAGATGTTTAAACAGTTATTTAAACGCAAACCACAAGTGGTCAACGGAAAACGAGTATGCGTCGAGTGTGGCGTACCACTGCAGGAACATCAGGACAAGCTGTGTTTTAGATGCCTTGAGAAGAAGGCGCTCGCGATCATGGATCGCATGAAAAAGTACAATTTTTGAGAATCGGCGCCGGGATCTACACGCTTCCGATGTGCGCATGCAGCACTTGCGGTCCTCGGGGAAACGGATCGTTCCATTGGGGTTCAAGGGTGATCTCGATGGCGCTGAACTGCATGTCTGAGGGGATGACTGCCGAAACGGCGCCGACGCCCCCGCCTCCGGTGACAGTGAATTCAGCCACGCTGTATTGTTTGGAACCGCTCACTACCCACACATCATAGCAGCCCCAGGGACTCTGCTGCGGCAAATCCCTGACATACACCATGAGATCGTAGTGCCGATTTTGTCTTACGATCCATGCCATGGCGCTTGACCCCCGGTACGCTGTATCGGGGTGCATATTCATCTGCGCAATCAATGTGCCTGGCTGCTTGGCTGAGGGGAAGATCCCCGCATCCACCCCTGCGATTCCGACAGCGTCAGCACCCTTTTGTACGCAGATGGGTCAGTCCTGATATAATGACGATAACGCACTAGTGTGGATAGGGGAGATCTGTCATGCAACACATCCTGGTCGTTGATGATGAAGAGCCGATCGCAGAGATCTTGCGCTTTCAGTTGGAGAAGGCGGGATACTCAGTTAGTGTTGCTCCCGATGGAGAGGCGGCCGTAGCCTTTGTCAATCATTCACCGACGGCCGTTGACCTGATTTTGCTGGATCTCATGCTGCCAAAGAAAGATGGCTTCGAGGTGTGCAAAGAGGTGCGTCAGTTTTCATCGGTGCCCATTATTATCCTGACAGCCCGCGATGCGGAATTGGACAAGGTTCTCGGTCTCGAACTCGGTGCGGATGACTACGTGACCAAGCCATTTAGCGCCCGTGAACTGCTCGCGCGCGTGAAAGCGAACCTGCGTCGGCAACTCGCATTGGCGGAAGATGTGGAGGCTGGGAAACGGGAACAACTGCAGGTCGGGGATCTGATCATCGACCCAAAGACCATTCAGGTATTTCGAGCAGGGGTAGAGGTTGTTCTGACCCATCGCGAATTTGAGCTTCTCTTTTACATGGCGAAGCATCCCGGCATTGTGTATTCGCGGGAACAACTGCTCCAGGATGTGTGGGGTTATGACTATTTTGGAGATGAACGAACTGTGGACGTAACTATCCGCCGCCTGCGCGAAAAATTGGAAGAGGATCCGGGCAACCCCGCCTACATCTTGACCAGGCGCGGAGCGGGCTATCTCTTCCGGCGCGGTTAGGGGTTCGGACGATGTTCCAAAGTGTGCGCTATAAACTCATGGCGGTCTATCTCCTTTTAATCCTATTCGCCATGCAATTGATCGGCGCGTATTTTATTCAATCTCTGAACAATTATTTTATCAATAATTATACAAAAACAATTGCGCATGAAGCGCTGTTTCTCGCCAATCTCGTCAGTCTGCCGATGAGTGATCCGACTGGCAAGGAACCCAATCTGCTCAATGTATTGCAACCGTTCTCTGAGTTGGCCAACGCGAGCGTCTACGTTCTTGATAAGGACGGCAACGTCGTCGGAACATCGGCCAATCCGTTTATTGTGGGGCAAAAACGCGTCGACCCGGAAGTTACCGAAGCACTGCTGGGTCTGCAAACACAACAGATCGCGCTCGATCCGCGAACTCGCCAGCGTTACCTGTATCTCGCTGTTCCCGTCCGCTATCGGAACCGCGTCAGGGGGGCGGTTGAAATTGTCGCTCCCATGAATGGCGTGTATCAATCCATATCCCGCATCATTATCATCTTTGCTACAGGCACACTCATTGCTCTAGGTCTGACAGCGCTGTTGGCGGCGATTATCGCGAGAACGATCACCGGCCCCATCACAGCGATTACCAGAACGGCCAGGGCCCTGGCGGGCGGGGACTTTGATCAGGTTGTCGATATTTATTCCAATGATGAAATTGGCGAATTGGCGTCCACGTTTAACATGCTCACGCGCCGATTGAAACAGGCCATGCGCAGCACGGAGCGAGAAAAGAGACGATTGCAGGCTGTCATGTCGACCATGAGCGACGGCGTGATCGCAACAAGTCCGATGAACGACATTCTCCTGATCAACCCCGCCGCCTCGCAGTTGCTACGCGCCGCACATCCTGTCATCGGACATCAGTTATCGGACGTATTGCCGGGAACCTTTGCCGCCGGCGACCATCAATTGGTTGAGGTGGGGGGCAAATACATCTCGGTCTCCGTGATGGCTTTGGATCGCGAACGCTCAGAGGTCAGCGCCGGTATGGCGTTAGACCGTAGAGCGGCGGATAGCCAGGGTGGACAGGTTCTGGTTATGCGCGACGTAACGGAGGAAACGCGACTCGAGGCCGCGCGCAAGCGTTTTGTGGCGGATGTATCCCATGAACTGCGCACGCCGCTCACCACAATCAAGAGTTACGTAGAAGCTTTGCTTGAAGGAGCGTATCAGGACAAAGATCTGGCCCTGCACTTCCTTCAGGTCATGGATCGCGAAACCAACCGGATGATCCGGTTGATTCGGGATTTGTTGCAACTCTCAAGGTTTGATGCCGGATATGAACGTTTGCACCCTGAATCAGTGTCCATTCAGGAAGTGATCAATGGTCTGGCTGAGCGTTTTGCACTGCTGGCGTTTGAGGCTGAGGTGCAGTTTGTGGTGAATGCGCCAGATCGTGCGGTGGTGAATATCGATCGGGACAGGTTTGATCAGGTTCTGGATAATATTGTGTCAAATTCGCTGAAATACACGCCGAAACATGGGGTTATTACGGTGACTGCCTCAGTCGACCGAGACGCGCGGCAGGTGACTTTCCGGTTACAGGATAATGGATCGGGGATTGCGGTTCAGGAATTGCCGAATATTTTCGATCGCTTTTACAGGGTCGATAAAGCTCGATCGCGTCAACTTGGCGGCACAGGGCTTGGCCTTTCGATTGCACAGGAGATTGTGAGGGCGCATGGGGGAGAGATTGTCGTGGAGAGCCGCGTCAAAGTGGGAACCACAGTGCGCATTTCTCTTCCCATTGAAGGAGGCGAGGGGTTCCTGTGAAGAAACATTTGGCGATGCCTCGAGTTGTTGAACCAGTCAAGACGGTTGCATTGGCAATCCTTGTCTGCGCCAGCGTGCTGCTCTCAACTCTGCTCTGGACCGGAACGCCAGGGCAGGTGACGATTGACAGACCTACATTTTTCTCCAGTCCGTTGTATGGTCGACGTCAGGAGGCCGGGGATTTTGTGTTGCCCCAGTCCATCGGGATTTGGACTCGGGCGAACGAATTGTTCAGGTTGGGCGGAACAAGCGCCACAGCAGCGCAAATCGTAACGGCCCTGAGACAGAGTCGGTTCGTGTCGGGCGTGTTGAAGAAAGGAACGGAGGGAAATATATCCCCGATACCTTCCAGCGGGCCTTACCTGGTTTTCAATTATGGCAATCTCTTATATGATGGATCATTGTGGGCGCTCGCGATGCCTGTACACGGCAATCTGCCCAGCATCCCTGCTCTTGGCCCCGTCTATGTGACTCCCGGTTCGAAAACGGCAACCTGTATCATGTCTTTTGCGACAGTCGGGGGCGTCTATCATGAAGTGCTGGACAATGTGCCTCACTCGCTGTTCGCGGACATGACTCCCAATGATCAGGCGGTGCCCTATGAGCAAATCCCTGTAAATCACGCGTTATTGCATTTACCTTACGCGGGGATCATGATGCGGGTTGACACGTGGACCCTGGCGCAGCCTGTCGCGTCACACATCATTGATTCCTACTTCGTCGATCCATCGCTCATTCAAAATGTGCGGGGGTCTAAACGTTCTACTTTTTATTCCGATGGAACACGCGGTGTGCGCGTACAAGACGGCCCCTTTGGGAACGTTCTGACGTATCGCTCACCCAGCAGCCCGGTGAAGGGATTTAAGCAGTCGATGGCTCAGTCGCTCCTGACCACAGTTCCTTTCATCGACAGTCACGGCGGATTCGTCGGAAGTGATGTGCTGCAGGGCATGCGACAGCTGACTTCAAGTTCTGAGACTGAGCTGGAATTTTCGGATATGATCGATGGCTGGCCTTTATTTGGCTCGCTGGATCGGATTTCCGTACGACTGCAGAACGGCGTTGTGATCTGGCTGAATCGGAACCTCCCATACCTTGGCATGGAACTTAGCCAGGAGCGGCAGCGAATTCTGTCGGGTACCCAATTGATTGCGGTCGTCGGTCAGAAGACACTGCGAGGAGTAACGAATATCACTCTCGGCTATGGCACAGTCGCCCTCACTGAGTCGACGGTGGAATGTGTGCCGGTGTATCTGCTGAAGTTTCGGGGGCGACCATCACTCTACTTGGATGCGCGCACCGGAAAACCATTCTTCGGAACGGGGATGTAGACTGTGGACTTTGGGAGGGTCAAGACACTTCTGATTATTGTTTTTCTCCTTCTCAATCTGTTTTTGGGTTATCAGTGGCAGGGGTTACAGCAATCCGTATCCATCTACGCGGAACCTTATGCTGATCAGGTGGCGAACTTGCAAAGAACGTTCTCAGCGCACAATATCACTATGAAAGCCAGCGTGCCACAGGCCCAGCCCACTATGTTTCTCCTCCGGGTTCAGACGAATCCCGGACTGTTTCTTACGGCGGCGGCGACGGCCCTCGATATCAAACCGCAACAGGCGTCAGAGTACTCGAGCGGGTCCAGCGAAGTGATAACCAGCGAGGGCCGGTTTGTCATGAATGAACACGGTCAGTATCGGCTGCTCATTAACGCGCGTTATCAACCCCTGATACCTCGTGGCCGGGATGGCGCCGCGTTTGTCCGCAAATGGCTGGCCAAGCATGTGGTCAATTACGGAAACTACGCGATGCTATCCTGGAAAATGAGTAGAGGGAGCGGGGTTGCCAGTTTCGCAGAGGTTTTTGATGGGTATCCCATCTTTTCGGCGCCGCTTCGTGTGTACATGGCACACGACCGGATCACCGGGTATTTTCAGACTGCCCTTGAAATCACCGGTTCTCTGGATCAGAGATCTGTCATTGGAGCAGCCAGCGCACTCCTGGCTTTGGCTGTATTCGTGGACAAAGCGCATATAAACATGGATAATACAATCCAGAGCGTAAGACTCGGCTATGATTCACGCATGGTGCAGGGACACACTTGGTATGTGGCGCCGGTCTGGCAGGTTGACAGCAGTCGAGGTGTGTTTGAGATTAACGCATTCACAGCAGAAACCGGGGTGGGAGCGAGTTGAACCAGGAAGGGATGCGTTGCAGTGTACTGGCCAGCGGGAGTACAGGCAATGCCGTCTATGTGGAAGCGGGTAAGACGAGAGTTTTGATCGATGCCGGCATAGGTATCAGGCAGTTGCGCGCGGCATTCGACGAGATTGCCGTAGGGATGGAGACCCTTGACGCCATCATCGTGACTCATGAGCATAGCGATCACGTTAGAGGCCTGCCGGCGTTGACTCGGCGGCATAGTCTGCCAATCTACACATCGGAAGGCACGTGGACGCATCTGCAACGCTTTTGGCCGGATGAGCCAACAGTAGTCCATCGCACCTTGCGGGCCGCAACTCCGATCACGCTTGGCGAACTTGTCCTGGAGCCCTTTCCGCTGTCGCACGATGCAGAAGAACCGCTGGGATTCTGTCTGTATGCGGGCGGCCAGAAGCTCGTACTCGCTACGGACCTGGGCTATGCCAGCGCCTCAATCAAGGATGTGGTCAAAGGTGCGCATACATATATACTGGAGTCGAATCACGACGTCGAGATGTTGCGGGTCGGATCGTATCCCTGGCATTTAAAACGCCGAATACTGGGGGACAAAGGACATCTCTCCAATGACAGCGCGAGCGAGTTCCTGTGCGATGTTCTCACAGATGATACGACATCTGTATATCTGGCGCATTTGAGCCAGGAAAACAATCGTCCCGAATTGGCAAACGCTGCTGTGAGTCAGGCGCTTCTCAGGATGTCGTCGCGCATTCACGAACAGGTTGCGGTTGCGCTTACAAGTCCAACGAAACCTACCGCGCTGGCTTGGGTATAATGACTATAAATCGGGTTAATAGCACCGGGTTAACTACAGAGGGGGAGCCAAGATGGGATATTACGACGACGGGCAGTATCGCAGTACGAAGAAACGCAGCCCGGGATCCAACTCTTTTCTCCGCTGGGTGACGGTGGTTGTGGTGTCAGCCCTGATCGGGTCCGCGTTCACGATAGTTGCGGCGCCGATCATGCTTCAGAATAATCTCGTGCAGCTGCCTGTGTTGACGAATCCAAATCTCTCGAATACGAGTTATCGGGCGTTGCAGCCTGTCACGGTGCAGATCAATAATGCGGTCGTTCAGGCCGTGAAAAAAGTCAGGCCGTCCGTAGTGGGTGTCATTAACTTCCAAATGCTTCCGAACAACGGCGCCAATGGTTACACACTGCAGGAGGAGGGCGTCGGCTCTGGTGTGATATTCAGCCATCATGGTTACATCGTCACAAACTATCACGTCGTGCAGGGCGCATCAAAAGTCGAAGTGGTGATACATAAAAAGTACCACGTGTATGCGAGGGTTATCGGCTACGATCCCTACACCGACCTGGCAGTGTTGAAAATTCCCTCTTCCTATGTGACTGCGCAGGATGTAGCGCAGTTCGGCAACTCGTCAACGCTTCAGGCAGGGGAACCGGCCATCGCCATCGGCAACCCGGCTGGTCTCGATTTTGCGGATACTGTCACGTCAGGGGTAATCAGCGCCACTCAACGCACCATGCCGGTCATCGACGAAGCGACAGGGAGCGTCATTGGACAGCAGACCGAATTGCAGACAGACGCCGCCATCAATCCGGGCAACAGCGGCGGACCCCTGTGCAATATCATGGGACAGGTCATCGGGATCAACAACTCAAAAATCGTGGCGCAGGGTTTTGAAGGCATGGGTTTTGCCATCCCCATCAATGAGGTCAGGACAATCGTAGACCAGATCCTGGCCACGGGGCATGCCATCCACCCGGCGCTAGGCATTGAAGGTGAGTCATTGTCGGCGGTTCCGGCGGAATACCAACCAAACGTGCCGGTAAATTATGGTGTATGGGTTGTCAAGGTCGTGAGCGCCGACGCACGGCTGGGCGGCCTTGAACACGGGGATGTAATCGTGGCGGTCAATGGGCAAAAGATCTCAGGAATCACTTCACTGAGGTCCGTGTTGTGGAAAAGTTATCAACCGGGGCAATATGTGAATCTGACTGTGTATCGGGATCAGCAAAAACTCACCTTGCACCTTAAACTCGGGGAATTGCCGCCGCCTCAAACCACCCCCTCTGTGGGCAGTTCGCCGTCAAACGGCAGCGGCAGTGGGAGTGGCAGTGGCAGTGGCGGATCGAACGGATTCACATTTCCATAACAGTGATCGGTAAAGGGGCAGCGTTTTGCAGATTGTGATTTTGACCGTCGGCAAGCTAAAGGAAAGGTATTGGCGGGAAGCGGAGGAGGAGTATCGAAAGAGGCTCCTTGCTCACGCTTCCTGTCTTGTGGAAGCAGTACAGGATGAACCTGACCAGGGCGCGGCGGATCGCATAAGGGAAACGGAAGCCGGGCGTTTGCTGGCCAAACTGCGCGAACGGGACCACGTGATCGCTCTGGATTCACGGGGCGAGAAGATGACATCGCAGCGCTTTTCCGAATATCTGGGCCTCGTGTACGCGCGAGGGTATGGCAGGTATGTCTTTGTGATCGGCGGATCGCGAGGTCTCGCGTCCTCCGTGCTTGAGCGGGCCGATCTCACGCTGTCATTTTCCGATTTCACGTTTCCTCACCAGTTGATGCGAGTCATTCTGCTTGAGCAGATCTATCGGGCGTTTCGCATTCAAACGGGTGCGCCCTATCATAAGTAACGGCAAGTTTTTTTGAGAATTTCGGTTCGCGAGGCGGGGGAGGCGTGGAACACGAGGGGGAAACGGTCTTTGCTTCATGTTTCCCAAATTATGGCCGCAGATTCCGTCCCCGGTCTTGTCGAGGACTAACACTCCAGCCGAACCGCAGTAGTTCGGGCTTTTTTGATCGGAGAGGGCGGTCTGTAAGGTACCTTGGGTGTATCCTTCAGCTAGGCCATCCAGGGCAAGTTGCTTGAGTCGGAAGTACTTGTGCAGCAGGCGGTGAACAACACCAAGGAGCAGTTCGCCAATTCTCCTGACCTATCTAACGAATTGATGAACGAGATCCTGGACGCGTTTGCTGCTCATACAACCATGAGCAAGCAGGCGCTGAATTCAGAGAAGGTGCGGCATGCACTAAAGGATATTCTTCTGGGGCCAGCACAGCTTTACGAGGCATTGAGGGAGCAAGGGAGCGTAAGTTAGGAGGGAATTAAATGATTGAAGTTGCTTCTTCACCCGCCAATCTGTTGGATTGGAAGCCTGACAACAACCCTTTCATCTTGAGTTGTATGGTGAAACCGAGCCACTGGTTGACGAGGCGTACGCGGAGGGTAGTACCTGCTGGTTCGGTCGGCCCGAAGGCTACCGCCGATGCCCCTGTTTACGAATACTGGTGGACACTGAGGCATCCTGGTCCACTGGAGGATCACGGGCATTGGTTCGGAGGTCGAGAAGGCAATAAGTCTTGGCAGGATGGCGAGCCAATGAGGTCGTCGCAACATTGAAGTACCTGAGCCCAGTTTCTGAACAACGTGACTGGTTGCGATCAACTGTTCAAGATTTTCAGGCCGTGCAACCTCTGTTAAGTGGCGCCTCTTCTGTAGCCGGGCTCATACCTGGAGGAGGAACCGCATCCAAGTGGCTCAGTACGGTTGCTGGCTTACAGATTTCTAATCTTCCGCAGAACGGGGATTTAAAGTGGTCAGTCAGGGAGGTGACTTTTGGTTCACAGAAGGGGCCTGATGCAAGGAGTCATGTGGACCATTCCTCGAACGGTTTTTCAACGGCTCGGTGGCCGACTAACCGGCAGCGTAGCGGTGAGCTTCATTCCTGCATGTAGCCAGAATGGCGCTGGTCAACACAGGAAGGTCAGGATGGATCCGAGCACACATACTGCCCAGCGGAGATACTAGCTCATGCAGTGGTCTATGGAACGGATGAGCAAAGGTGGTGGACGCCGCCTGGAATCGATAACTCAGGAATGCATTTTGTGGAACTTAAGATATCTCCGCAATCACCAAGGAAAGAAATACCACGAGGACAGTGTTGCTCCAGAAAAAGGTTTTAACTGTGCTGTTAGGCAGTTATCCGCCTATTCCTGAATCTGTCACCTTGCTGCAATGAATCTCTAGTATTGCTGTACCCTGGAAACCGTGAAATGATCGTTGCCCAAGGGAACTGTGCTGCGGTGGTGCACATTTCCCGAAAGAGGATGCATTGATGCTTGAGGATGGTTATAATGGAATCGATAATGCGTCATATCAGCGGGATGACGCGTCGCTTAAAATATGGGCCATTGGTAGGAGGGAAACCATTGGGTAGGATTTACCGAAATTCGCCCATATCGGAAGTGGTTTGTGAATTCAGATTTGAACCTAGTGTCCAGTGGGATCCGACTGTACCGGGGCTAATGTTCCAACGACTTGAGCATGACTTTCCTCTTCGACGGCAAAATCGTACCCTTGAGGCTGGCCTACTCGCAGGCCCTAATGGCCTTCAACAGCAGTTCGTGATGGATGAACGCGCCCAATTCTTCTCTAAGGACGAGAAATCGTTTGTTCAGGTCGGACGACACTATCTGTCGGTGAATATACTAGAACCCTATTCATCATGGGATAAGTATTTGCCGATGATCATGAGTGGGTTACAGGCCTATCGAGAAGCGATTGGTACAGTATCAAACTTGTTACGTGTGGGTCTCCGCTACGTAAACAATATTAAGTTTTCCAGTGCAAAAGTACGTTTAGAGGACTATTTTATGTTTTACCCCCACACCGGAGATAAGTTGCCTGAGACGCATTCTAACCTGCACATGGGATTAGACTTTACGTTTAACGGAGACCGAGACATTTTGCGATTACAGCTACAGACCGGTCCGAGAGAGTCGGCGGAACACGTTGCGCTACTCCTTGACCTTGATTATTTCTTAGGCAGACCTAGCGATGTGCCCTATGACGAGTTGTCCGGATGGCTCGACGAAGCTCATTCACATATCGAGGAGTTCTTTGAGGGGAGTATTACAGACTCGTTGAGGAAGATGTTTGGGGGAGTGAGTGGGTCCAATGATTGAAGCCGCAGCCATCTTAAGTCGGTCTGGAACAGTGAGGGTGGATCCAAAGGTGATGTTTCAGGAGTACGCCCAAATCCTTCGGGATCCGATGCGAACTGTCACAGAACCGACTTCCGTAGTTACGGGATGGTTAGGCTCACGAACGTTTGCCCAGGTTGAGTCACTGTTCGTATACCAAGATTACATGAGCGTTTCAACTTACTTGCATAAACACTCATTTCTTGTACCATTAATTCTCGAGGCTTACTCGCAGATAACACAAAGGTTTTTAGGGTTCCAATATCACCTTGGCCTCGAGGTCTCACAGGAGGCTACGTCTGACGAGGAAGCTTTGTATCTACTTATTTGTACAGTCAGCAGTTGTGAGGAGGTTCAACCACTGTTGACTAAATTGGACGAAGAATGGTGGCTCGATGAAGTAGAGAGAGCGGACGGACAACTGACGATAGATGTGGAATATTTATGATGTTCGATTGGTCGGAGTATCTTAGTCTAGCAAATGAAATGGTTCAAAGACCAGAAGAAGCCGCCAAACGCGCTGCCGTGAGTAGAGCGTATTATTCTGTATTTTGCCGTGCTCGCAACTGGCTAGAGATTCAAGGAATCCCTATTGGACACAATAACAGTGATCACAATACCGTGTGGACAGCCTTTGAACGACTTCAAGGCAAAAGTGCGAAGCGAATTGGTCAGGAAGGTAAACGCCTGCGTCGAGCAAGAAACATGGTGGATTACGACAATACAGTGGACAAGCTGTCATCTACAGTTCGCTCTGCGATGGAACATGCTAAAACAATACATACGGAGCTTCAACACATGCTCTAGCCAGACCTGTGATAGAACGATGTTAGGTACGAGGCTAGTCAGTGGTTTTGCGACGCACTGGTTGCTTCCAATAAGAAAAACGAGCGGCTCAGGTAGCTGGAATTTTGGCAGTTATTCGAAGAAGGCGCCACCGAACAGCGAGCTGCCGACACGCTTCAGACCACGGTGAAGACCGTGAGGAAGTGGCGGGATCGGTTTCTCGCTGCGGGTCGACAGGGGCTCTACACCCCCATCCATGCGTCTTGGATGAATCAGGTGGAGATCTTCTTCTCCATTCTGCAAAAGCGGGTTCTCAAGTGGGGCGATTTTCATTCCACAGCTGACTTGGAGGAGCGGGTGATGGCGTTCATCCAGCGTTGGAATGACGTTGACGGCCACCCCTTCAACTGGACGTTTCGAGGATACCCGATGCAGCAGGAGGCGGCGTAAGATGGCGGATGCATGGCCTGAGACGGCAAAAAGCACTGCACAACGCTAATTGCACGAGAAAGGGTTCTTGTATTTACACGTACGTGTGTACGGAAAACACCTCGTCATCTACTCAGAGGAAAGGGGCGAACGCGACAACCGCGCCCGCCTGACGCAACTGCGCCGAGACGTCTACCAGTTGAGGATGGCCGATCACCGTGGAAAGTGGGAATCCACTCCGTTCACTGGCACACTCGGAAATATTGACGGTGCTCATCGAGCAATTTGGCTTTGCCATAGCGAAGTGGTAAACCGATTTTCAGCGAAGCTTCGGGAAGGAACTTCTGAAATTCAGTACTAGGTTCATCAGCGTCTGAGATCTGGTGCATGACCCAATCCAATTCCCGACGCGACCGATTCGCGTTGCCTTCATCAAACATTAGGAAGCGAAGCGCGATATATATCGCTGTCGACTGACGCGGTTCGAACTCACTGTCTGACGACTCCGGCGTCAGGGGATCACTGACGCAAAGACATCGGCGATCACCTGATGTCCTTTTGTATTGGGATGAATGGGGAACGTGATTCCGCCTTTCCCTGGACGTCCGGCTATTCCGTCGCCAAACCCGTCAATCAGGCTTGCCTGGTTGCCCGTGAACGCTTCATGAATGGGGGCCACAACTGCGCCGGCGGCTGCGGCCGCTGGTTCTATGACATGGCGATTGTAGGCCGCGATCGCGGTGACGGCAAGCGGTGTTGCGGGATAGGGGTTGTAGATGGTTCCGACGGCCAGGGGCGCCCTGCTGATTCTATTAATGTCGATAAGGGTTCTGCGAAACGCGGTTGCGCTCGTTGTTAGGGCCCGCTGCATGGCGCGCGCGTTTCCGGAGAGAAGCGCTGGAAGGTCTTCGATGATATCGTCGCCCCCGATCAACACACAGATGGCATGGGAGTTTCGGAGCCCGTCGATCCAAGGTTCGTTGTAAACGAAGGCGCTGGCGAGTTGGAATGACGTCATGCCTGCCTGACCAAAATTCAGATATGGCAAAGCCGCTTTATCCGTTTTGGCCACTCTTGCTGCTTTTGCCGCTTCCAGCGATGCGAGGCGCGGAACAAAGCCAACACCGTTTCGGGCGCCGTACCCTGCTGCGATTGAATCGCCATACACTGTCAAGTGGCGCATGATACGCCCTCCTTTTACGCATGCACATTCTCTCCCTGTCACCCTATGCGAAAAGAGGGAGGAAAGGCAGGGCAGGCGTGTATTCGGAGGAAGGCCGCGCAATTTAGGCTCCTGCCAGACACTGTCTAACGTTGTTTCCCGTATAGTATACCGTTACCTGCAGACACTGTCGGATTGCTGGGAGGAAACGACATGCCCAAGAACGTAAAAGGCTCACCCGGCCCAAAACGGGCGGCCAAACCGCGCCAGGCCGGCAACAGTGGTCCGGGCGCCGCCGCGAAGGCAACGCCTGAGCAGCCTGCACCCGCCGCCGCAAGCGGTTCGCTTGATACACTCAAGGAGAACATCAAGCGAATCGAGAAAGGGAATCTGTTTGATGCGTTAAAGAGAGTCAAAGACATGAAACCGGAACAGTGGAAGGATCCCAATGTCGTGCGAGAACTGACGCAAAACATTGCGCAGGACATTGGGGTGAACGTTGACCCCCGTAGAATTGACGCCTTTATGAACGCCTATACGGATGTGACGAAAAATGCAGGCGAAAAGGGGCCCACTGTGTCGGTTGAGGAAATCGCAAAAAAATACGGCGGCAGCGGCGTAGACGAGAAGACCATCAAAGAGATCAAAAAGTTTGTCAAGTAGCAGTGAGTAACACCGAACAGCGGCAAGCAACGTCCAGTCATACCTCACAAACCTTGAGGTATGACTATTGGTCTGTCAAAACAGCGACTCATGGGTGGACTGAAAGAGCTGTAAAGCCATCGACTGCACCGCGGACTCGCCAAGCAGGATGTGGCTGGTTTCATTCGTGATATACTTTCCCTGGCGGGTGTGGCGCCTTTTCACAGCTTCTCTGAAATTGCGCAGAGTATCGGCATGTTCTGACGTTCGATGGATTTTCAGTCCTGAGGAGAAAATGGCCGCATATGTATCGGGTATCGGTGCGCTTACTGGCAATCAGATTTTGTGCGCTGCACCGTTAGCCGCAAGACATGATCAGGGATTGGCGCCGGAGCCATCCATGCCGAGGGGGAGACATTGCAATGGCCAAGCGTTTAAGAGTGGGCGTCATTTTTGGCGGGAAATCAGGGGAACACGAGGTGTCCGTGCAGTCGGCCAAGTCCATGCTCCATGCTTTGGATCCTGCGAAATACGAGGCAGTCTTGTTGGGGATCAGTAGATCGGGCCAGTTTTATTCTGGGGAAACGGCCTTGCATGCACTTGAAACCGGACGCGTGGAAGATGATCTGCCTGTCGCCGCTGTACCCGGTTCTGGGCTCCCTGGGCGGACCGATGATCAGTTCCATGCGCAGGGATTTGGCGACACACCTCCAAAAGGCCATGCTCCAGCTCCGATCCATCAGGAGCCGCCGCACGAGTCGTTCCACGGGTTGCCGCATGTCATGGGGCCGCTGGCGGTGTCCGAGCGTTGCGATGTTGTGATTCCGGTCATGCACGGAACATGCGGAGAGGACGGGTCTATCCAGGGTCTGCTCGATTTGCTCAACATACCCTACGTGGGCGCCGGAATAGCCTCTTCAGCCGTGGGACTCGACAAAGTCATGATGAAGATGCAATTTCTGGCCGCCGGGTTTCCCCAGGTGCGATTCAGGTCGTTCAGCCGCAGGAATTGGGAAATGGCTGCAGAGACTGTCATTGCGGATGTGGAGACGAATCTCGGCTATCCGTGTTTCGTGAAACCGGCCAATTCGGGGTCCAGCGTGGGTATTTCCAAGGCCGGGGATCGTGATCAATTGGTCCGGGCGCTGGATCTGGCCGCTCACTATGACCGCAAGCTCATCGTTGAGCAGGGGCTGGACGCCCGGGAAATTGAAGTGGCCGTTCTCGGCAATGACGATCCGGAAGTCTCCGTTCTCGGAGAGGTGATTTCGGCAAACGAATTTTACGACTATGAAGCGAAGTATATCAGCGGCGATTCGACGCTGATCATTCCTGCTGACGTGGGTGCCCAACAGGCGGACGAGATACGAAACATTGCCATAGGCGCCTTTCGGGCGGTGGACTGCAGCGGACTGGCGCGCGTCGATTTCTTTATCGAGAAGCGGACCAACCGCGTATTTATCAATGAAATCAACACGATGCCAGGCTTTACGGAGCACAGCATGTATCCCAAACTGTGGGAGGAATCGGGGCTTCCATATGCCCAACTGCTCGATCGACTGATTGAACTGGCGTTGCAACGCCATGCCGATCGCCAACGGACTGTTTCTGAGTATCGTACAGAATGATGCGTTTCCGCTTGCCTGGGCGGGCGAGCGGAAACCGCAAAAAATGCTTCCCGTCTTTGACTCTGCGAAAGCAGACCGCAGAACGCACGCCTGCACTCGGAAAGTGTCCTTCCTGTCGCGGCGCCTGGTGAAAGTCCATGCGGGGCGCCAACCGTCTTGTTTATGAGAGTCCGTTTTCTATCGATTCGTCCTCTGGCAAGTCCTCCATGCTTTCCCCGAGTTCTCCTGAATCACCTGTTTCCTTGACTTCTGCAGCCGTGCCATCCCATTCCGGCGTCGTGGCGTGGGCGGGCCGGTATCCCCTTCATTATAGTCAGAAAAGTTGATGCTTTTTTTATACTTCCGTGATGTGGAGTTAACACCCTCACATTACTATACAGAATAGCATCAAACTTTACAGTACTGGAGGGTATCCATGAAAGCCAAAATAATTTTCCTCACGCTGCTGATCGTGTCGATTGCTTCAATGTTTTATTTCTACCACATGTCTGGATATTTTTACAACCAAGTAGAGGCATTACCCTTAGGTGTTGAGTCCGTCTTTCAACAGCGCGCAGCAGTCACTAACGAGATGGAACGCTGCTTCCTTGGAGTTGACGTCTCCGTTGTCGTTGCACTCGTATCCGTCATCGGACTCGGTGTCACATGGATTCGCGGCAAAATCAAAAATCTGTGATGGAACACGACTTTTCAATTCGTAATCTTTCCAGCATTCAGATCAAGGTAACCACCGGCGATCCGCAAAAGATTGTCCAAACCCTGCAGGGCCTGTTGCAAAACCCACTCTATCAAAACGTGCAGATCATCAATAAATTAGACGAAAAAAAAGCAGCACAGGAACCAATTTTCCTGTTCATAATAGTTCTATTTGGCACTGTTTTTATCATCGCAGGGATCGCCACCCTTGGCTTGATGAACCACGCCGCAAGCAGCATCAGGCTACGAATCCGTGAACTTGCCACTTTGAGAGCAATTGGAACGGCAAAGTCCCAAATGGTCAGGCTGATTCTCACCGAGGGCACGATGATCTCGGTGGTTGGGGGTGCATTGGGCATCCTTACCGGAGGCATATTTGCCTATCTCACACTACTGTCCATTACACGAACAAGTGAAATCTCGTTCCCATTTTCATGGATTTACGGTACCATACTTGTAAGTCCTGTCCTCGGACTGTTGGCTAGCTGGTCAGCCGCAGCGTGGGCTTCGAAACAGGATATTCTCAAATCGCTTAGCCAGTACTAGTTATACACGGAGGAGGGGGAAGATGGAGCATCCAACGATCCTGGTAGTGGATGATGAAGATGAAATACTGGGATTGATGAAGGATTTTTTGGAGTCGGACGGGTTTAACGTCTGGACCGCCAAAAATGGATTGGAGGCCCTTTCCCTACTGGAGAGAACGCATGTAGACGGGGTTTTGCTTGATATTATGCTGCCTGGCGAATCGGGATTTGAAATCTGCCGAAAGATTCGAAAGACACACGACATCCCTCTCATTTTTTTGAGCGCAAGGCAGGAAGATCAGGATAAGATCAGGGGACTGGGACTGGGCGCCGATGACTATATCGTCAAGTCCACCACGCCCAGCCTAATTGTGGCAAAAGTCAAGGCGACACTTCGTTTTTTTCAACGTTCCCAAGAAAAACAGACGGCATCTTCTGCTGCGCCGCTTTGTTTTGAGGGACTCACCATTCATCCGGATTCTTACGAGGTTTGGGTAGGAAATGAGAGTATCAGTCTCACGACAAAGGAGTTTCAACTGCTCAAGTTATTGGCTGATCATCCCAAACGAGTGTTCACAACCGAAGAGTTATTCCAGCGCGTATGGGGTGTCGAGGGCGACGATCCGCAAACGATACGGGTTCATATTGCTCGCATCCGCGGCAAAATCGAAAACGATCCGTCGAAAACCAAATGGATTCATACCGTCTGGGGTGTCGGATACAAATTTGAATGGAAACGGACATGAAGGATGTAAGAAGGCGTCTGTCACTGCGCGTGTGGTTTATAGTTGCATTTCTATTTCTGTTGCTGGCTCCTGCCATGATCGTACTCGTTGTCACGATCCCCACTTCACCAAAGAGACATGCCCAACAACCAGAAGTCATACAATACACCGGAATGATTTTGAATCATGTTGGATCCTGGACAGATCGTGCATGGCAATCCAGACTAAGAACCCTGCTTTCTGCTTCTTCAGTTCAGGTTCGCCTGCTGGATTCAAAAAACAAAATCATCTTCACATATACGCCAGGTCACGGGGAAAAGAAGAAGAGCGGTAATTATCCACAATCCAATCTCCTCGTGAACGATATGAATCTATACATAGACCACCCCTCCGTCTGGATGGTTCAGAAACACTTCATTTATGAACGAAACAAGTTGGTGGGTATTGCAGAAATCCGTGCACCATTTCTTATAAATGGACCTCCAGTAAACACACAATCACACCAGAGCTTTCACGGCTGGCTCACCAATGGGCCGGGAGGGTTTTACTTATGGATCTTCTGCTTTGTCACAGCTTTCTCTCTAATCATGGTATGGATCGGAAAATCATTCGTGTCCAAGATGAAAGGGATGTCACAAGCTGCACGAAAAATCAGTCTCGGAGATTTTGAAATTTGCCTGCCAACCTCGGCCATCCGGGAAGTGAACGAAGTGTCGGCTTCCCTATCCATGATGAGAGATCATTTGAACGCAGCACTCTTACGGCGGGACGAGATCGAGCAGGAAAAAAGAATAATGATGGCCTCCATCATCCATGACCTGCGAACGCCTATATTTACCATTATCGGGCACTTGGAAGGCATGCAAAAGGGGATTGCCGAACGCCCTGAAAGAGTGGCGGAGTATTTGAAGATTTGTATGGACAAGTCGCTCTTGCTAAACCAGTTGGTCTCAGATCTCTTCGTCTTTTCAAGACTTGACAATCTTGATCAGCCCCTGCACTTGGAACATGTCGACTGGGTATTACTTGTCCATCAGATTCTTGAAGGATTTCAATTGATGGCAAGCGAAAAGAATGTGGACCTGGTTCATCAACACATCGATTCGTCCATCTTGCTGTCTGGCGACCCACAGCTTTTGACAAGAGCGATTTCCAATCTGCTTGATAACGCCCTTCGTTACACCCCGGCGAACGGCAGCATTACACTGCGCAGCACTATGGAGAATCAGCAATTGGTGTTTACAATTGCAGATACAGGTTCAGGGTTTCAGACCGTAGACCTGGAGCATATATTCAAACCCTTCTACCGTGGTGATAAATCCAGGAACAGAAGCACGGGTGGGGTGGGCCTTGGATTGGCGATCACACAGCGTATTATTCAAGCCCACAAAGGAAGAATATCTGCTGCAAATTCAGAAAGCCACGGAGCAATCATCTCCATACATTTGCCGTTACTATGAAGCCAGTGGAGATAGGCAGTTAGGATGGAGTTTGTAACGGTCGGGCAGTGGCGCGAGTGGGGGAGTGGGCTGCATCAGGAGGAATATTGACTGGAATTATGAGGAAAGATTATTCTTTATACAATCCATGAATCCTTAAAAAAGCTGCTTCACATGAAAAAGGGTACTTCACATGCTACAGGCGGTGATTTTGCCTTGCGAGACGGAAAGCAAATCTTCAGCGATGTTCGACTGACGCCATTGCTAATCACGGCCATGGTTGGCGTGGATCTCTGGGTCATTCGCCCCCCAACAGGAGTAAACATTCAGGCATGGCATCTGTTTGCGATCTTTGTCGCCACGATTATTGGTTTTATCTTGAAGCCGCTTCCGATGGGGTCTGTGGCCATCATGGGGATCGCGGTCACAGCACTTACAAACACACTCAGCATTAAAGAGGCATTGAGTGGGTTTGGGAATACCGTTATTTGGCTGATCGTGATTGCCTTCTTTATTTCACGCGGCTTTATCAAAACGGGATTGGGCGAAAGAATCGCTTACCTGTTCGTCAAGAAATTTGGGAAAAAAACTCTCGGTTTGTCCTATTCACTTTTGGTCGGCGATTTGGCGCTGGCGCCCGCCATACCAAGCAATACAGCGCGGGCGGGCGGGATTATCTTTCCGATCATTCGCTCCTTGTCAGAAACGTTTGGTTCCAAGCCAGAGGATGGGACTGAGCGAAAGATCGGTTCGTTCTTGACGATAGCAGGATTTCAGGGCGACCTGATCACTTCGGCCATGTTCATGACTGCGATGGCGGCGAATCCCTTGAGCGCCAAGCTTGCAAAAGATGTTGCGGGTGTGAACATCACCTGGACTGGATGGGCCATGGCAGCCGCTGTTCCCGGCGTCGTGAGTCTGCTCGCCGTTCCCTATCTGCTTTATAAAATGTGTCCGCCGGAAATTAAGGAAACGCCGGACGCTCCCATACTGGCCAGTAAAAAACTTAAGGAAATGGGACCTCTCAAGCGTGCGGAGAAGTTTATGTTGCTCGTGTTTGCGCTCATTCTGATTTTATGGATTTTTGGAACCCAGTTGAACATCGATCCCACGACAACCGCTTTTATCGGTTTGGCGATCCTGCTTTTGACGCAGGTTTTGACATGGGATGATGTGAAGAAAGAACAAGGCGCCTGGGACACATTGACGTGGTTTGCGGCAGTGGTCATGATGGCAACGTATCTGGACAAACTGGGCTTGGTCTCATGGTTTGGCCAACTGATAAAGGCTTCCGTCAGCGGCATGCCTTGGGTTCTGTCGTCCATCATCCTATTGCTTGTATACTTTTATGCCCATTACTTTTTTGCGAGCAATACCGCCCATATCAGCGCTATGTTTGCAGCATTTCTGGTCGTGATGGTAACAGCCGGGGCTCCGCCTATGCTCTCTGCCCTGCTGCTTGCGTTCTTTAGCAACTTATTTGCCGCAACAACCCACTACGGGTCGGGGGTATCTCCGGTATTTTTCGGTTCCGGGTATGTAACGCAGACGAAATGGTGGACCTTGGGCCTCGTCGTTTCCATCGTTGATATCATCATCTGGCTTGTGATTGGCGGCATCTGGTGGAAGATACTTGGTCTTTGGTAAGCTTTAATGAGAGAGTAATATCTCAGTACCAACGACATAGAGTATGCGAAACTTGCGGCGCATCCGTGGAGGCATGAAAAATGACGCCGGACTAACGCACAGGTCCGGCGCCAGGAAATCCTGGGCGAATCGCGCCCGATGACTGGGGCGTCACCCTTGGCGGAGCGGGCGGCAGAGCCATGGGCGGTCCACCCGCAGGTCGGGGCGGAACCCCAGATGACACGGATGGCGCGGATGGCGCGGATGGCGCCGACTGCGCCGTCACAGTCTGCGTTTGCGCCGGCTCCTCCGCTTTGGCGTCGTCTCCGCTGCCTATCCGTTTGAAGATATTGCTGCCGAGTGGGGAATTCATGAGCGCCATGAGAATATTGGTCAAATCGGAGGTGCCGAGTTTTTTGCCCTTGGATTCCGCCAGTTTTTTTAGTACGCCAGATTCTTGCAACGAATTGGCGGTCACAAATAGGGTGTCCAGCAAATTGTCCGCCTGCTGCACGTATTTGGAGACCTGTTTGAAAAACCCCCGCAAGCTCGTGATACTGTTCATGGATTCCTGGAAATTCTTTGGCGTCAAGATCTTTCCGAGATTCCCCAGATTGCCTGAAGAGTCAGGGGGTGTTGCTGCTTTGGGCGCTGCGCCCGACTTGCGTTTGACATCCTGGGTGCGCGTCTTTTTTCGCATGGCGGGCTTGCTCTTGCGAGCAGCGCCCGGGCGGGTGTTTTGCGCTTTCACCAAGCGAATTTCTTTTTGCAGCAATTCCCGTTCGCGGGCGTGGAGAGGAACTTGTGGATCAAGCAATCGCAGTTTGGCGTTCAACCTTTCCAACCGTTCTTCCTTGGACTGCGGTTTTCGGCGCGACGGGGCAACCATGCTGCATCACTCCCATATCAGGCGTTCTTTCATATCATATGGGAGTGGGCGCATGTTGGTGTAGGTAACCTGTGAATCCGGGTCAGACCCGCCTGCTCGGCGTTCCGAACTAGTCCAGGCGGGCGAGAAAAGAGGAGATCCGTTGCATGGCTGTCTGCAAGTTGGGCATGGACGTTGCGTAGGAGATTCTAAAATTGTCTGGAGCCCCGAACCCAGCCCCTGGAACCACGGACACGTGCGCCTCGGAGAGGAGAAGTTCACACAGGTGATCGACGGAATCGATCTTGTCGCGCTTCCCGTCATTTAGGCGTAGGGAGGCTCCAACGAGTGACCTCGCGTTGGGGAAGATGTAAAATGCGCCGTCCGGGCGCGAACACGAGAGTCCACGCAACTGTTCGATCTGCGCGAGAACGTAGTCGCGCCGTTGTTGAAACTCGTGGCGCGTGTTCAGGTCAAACGTACCGAGAGCGCCCAAGGCCGCTTTTTGAGAAATGGACGAAGGATTGGCTGTCGTATGGGACTGGAAACTGGACATCGATTCCACCAGTTCCCGCGGTCCGGCGACATAGCCGACACGCCATCCTGTCATGGCGTGCGTCTTAGAAAAGCCATTGACAACAAACGTGCGGGCGCGAAGTGTATCGCTGTATCGCGCGATGCTGAAATGCTCCACATCGTAGATCAACTGTTCATAGATTTCGTCGCTCACCACGTAGACTGGGTATTCTTCGATGACGCTAGCGAGGGCGCGGATCTCATCGGGCGTATAGACGGCGCCCGTCGGATTGCTGGGAGAATTGATCAACACCGCTTTTGTTTTCGCGCTGAACGCCTCGCGCAAACGCTCTGGAGTGATTTTGAATCCGGTGCTTTCATCCGTGTGAACGGGCACCGGCACACCTCCGCAGAGCTTGATCTGCTCAGGGTAACTGACCCAATAGGGCAAGGGCAAAATGACCTCGTCACCTGGGTTTAAAATCGTCATGAAAATGTTATAGAGCGACTGCTTGGCGCCCGATGATACAATAATCTCATCAGGACCATACTGCAACTGATTGTCTTTCGACAGTTTCTCAGCGATGCCCCGCCGCAGTTCGACGATCCCGCCCACAGCGGTATACTTCGTAAAGTTGCTTGTAATGGCGGCGATCGCCGCGAGTGACGCCCGTTCAGGCGTTGGAAAATCCGGTTCCCCTACGCTCAGGTTGATGACATCGACGCCAGAAGCCACCAGGGCTTTTGTTTTGGAGTCAATGGTGAGTGTGGGCGACGCCGAAATGGCGTTGGCGCGATCTGATCGCTGCAGCATGGCTTCTCCTCCAAAATCCGCATATCAAAAACTCAATCTATTGTAGCATAGTCACTTCCTGCAGCGCATTCAGTTTCGTCCGGTCAACCAACCCCAGATCGACTGGAGCGCGCCGCCGACACGCTGCGCCAGCCCGGTTTCCGGGGCGGGATGAAGATGGCACGGCGCAGCGGGAGCGGTGCCCACAACGAAAGCATCCTGTTCCTGCAGGGGGCAGGATGCCGTAGCGCGCTCGCCGCTGCTGGGGTCAATGGCAATGTTCACCACATTGTTCGGTCGTTGCCATGCTCCTTGAGGTTGGTCTGTGTACGCGGCTTTCATTACTGCCGCAAAGATGGGCGCTGCCATATGGGATTCCACGCCATTGATCGGCTTCATTCGATCATAACCGACCCACACGGCGCAGACCGTCTTTGGCGTATATCCGACGATCCAGGCATCGGTGTCTGTCGTGCCTGTCTTTGCCGCAACCGGGCCGGGGATGGACCGGGCAATGCGGTATCCGGTTCCGCCTGGGCGCATGACACTCTGCAGCATGTCCGTCAAAATGTAACACGTCTCAGGCGACTCCACCAGCAACGAGTTAGGCTGTTCTCGATACAGGCTATGTCCGGAGGCGTTCTGTACGCTCTCGATAAAGTGGGGTGTAGAGAGATAGCCGCCACTGGCCAAAACACTGTAGGCACGGGCCAACTGCAACGCGGATACCGGAAATACGCCAAGCGCCAGAGAGGGATACGGTTTCATATTTGGCGGAAGTCCGAAGCGTTCGGCTTCCTGCAAAACGCGTTGGGGGCCCACCGCCAGATTGGCGCTTACCGCAAAAACGTTGTCTGAATGCGCGATCGCCTGTTTCATATCGATCTGAGTGTAGGCATAGTCATCGCCAAAGTTGTGGACAGAGTATCTGTGATAGTGATCGTAAATAAACGTTGTGGGCTCGCTTTTCATGTGCAGGGAAGCCGTATAGCCTCGATCCAGGGCGGCGGCGTACACGAAGGGTTTGAACGCGGAACCGGGCTGTCTCATGGCTGTTGCGCGATCGTATGGGCTGAACCGATAATTGACGCCGCCAGTGTACGCCTCGATATTGCCGGTGCGGGGATCCATGACCACGGCCGCCGCCTGCAAATCGGAAGAATGCGGGATGTACCGGGCGACTGCACGATCAAGGGCCTTTTGCAATGTCACGTTGAGAGTCGTATGAATGTCGAGCCCGCCGCGATACAGTTCATCTTTGGACAGGTGCAGTTGTTGCTCAGCCGCTCGCGCCACGGCGTCTGCAAAGTAGGGTGCAAACGCTTCAGCCGTGCGGTGGTGAGCGAAATGGAGCGGCGCTGCATAAGCCGCATGAGCTGAGCTTGCCGTCAAGTAACCACTGCGGACCATCGCATGGAGAACCTGCCACTGGCGATTTTTCGCGGCGTTGTAATCCGCAAACGGGGAATAGAGACTCGGTCCTTTCGGAAGACCCGCGAGGAGTGCTGACTCGGCCAGATCCAGACTCTGCACAGGTTTGCCAAAGTAATAGAGGGCGGCTGTAGCCACTCCGGTCGCTCCGTCCCCGTAGTAGATCGCGTTTAGATAGTCGCCCAAAATGCGCTGTTTCGAATAGTGCCATTCCAACTGGAGCGCGTAGATGGCTTCCCGCGCCTTACGCCATAATGTGCGATCGCCATTTAAAAAGAGGTTCTTGGCGAGTTGCTGGGTGATGGTGGATCCGCCCTGGACGATATGACGGGCGCGGATGTCGGCCAACAAGGCGCGGACGATGCCCTTCACATTGAGACCGCGATGCTGATAGAAAGAAGCATCCTCTACAGCAATCGTCGCTTCCTGCAAATACTTTGGAATCTCGCTTAGACTGGCTTCGCGGCGAGTGACGCCAGCACTCACCAGATCGCCAATGACTTCGCCGTTTTGCGCCGTCACCCTAGAAGGATCGGACTCGATGGCCAGTGGCAATGGCGCAAACAGGACGTATCCGACGCCTGCGACGATCAGGCCGACGCCGGTTGCAGCAGCCGCCGGCAAGCTGTGCTGACGCATGGATTTCATGAACTGCAAAACGCCGAGCAGGGCCGACAGCGTTATGGGGCCGAAGCGGGGCAGGCGTAGAAGAACCCTGGTGGATTTGCTCATAGAGGCACCCCCTTGACGGTACCCATTATCACCCTGCAAGACCTTGTTCAAACGCCCGATCAATCTGCGCATACGGTTTATTTTGGCGAACAGCATGATATAATACGAACGGACTGTTCATAAGGAGTGGTAATATATGGGCATTTGGTTTACGGAGAAACAGACACCTGACTATGGGATTACGGCGAAGATAACGCACACGCTACATACGGAACGCACGGAGTTTCAGGATCTGGCCGTGATTGAAACAGTGGAATGGGGACGTATGCTTGTTCTCGATGGTTGTGTCATGACCACTCTTCGCGATGAGTTTGTGTATCATGAAATGATTGCGCATGTAGCCCTTTCGGCGCATCCCAAGCCGGAGAACATCCTGGTTGTAGGCGGTGGAGACGGTGGAGTCATGCGTGAGATTATCAAACACCATACGGTGAAGAAGGCTGTACTGGCCGAGATTGACGGGCGGGTCATCGAACTTTCCAAACAATATTTGCCGGAGATCGCCGTTGCGTTGACCGACCCGCGAGTGGATGTGCGCGTCATTGACGGCATCGCTCATGTGAGTGATAAGGTAGATGAATACGATGTCATTATCGTAGACTCCACAGACCCGATCGGGCCTGCAGTGGGCCTGTTTGCCAAGGAATTTTACCAGGCGATCAGCCGCGCGCTAAAACCGGACGGCATTTTCGTGGCACAGAGTGAATCGCCCTTTTTGCACGGGGATCTGATCCGCCGAGTGCAAAGCGATGTGGCGGATATTTTCCCGGTGACAAAACTCTATCTGGCAGCGATTCCCACCTATCCGAGCGGGCTCTGGAGCTTTACCATAGGGTCAAAGCTCCATGATCCGGCTGTGATTGCTGATCAGCAACGAACAGGCGATCTCCAGACACGCTACTACACGCCAGAACTTCACGCGGCTGCATTTCAACTGCCGCGTTTCGTACAGGAGCTGACGGCGCGATGACCGATCATTCACACCGCGCAGCGTTTGATCCTGCTTACTCTGGCAACACGTTTATCGGAGCGACTGACTCGTACGATTCGGCCAGGGCGATCATCTACGGCATGCCCATGGACTGGACCACATCGTTTCGCCCAGGAACCAGGCTCGGGCCGCGGCGTATCCGCGAGGTGTCCGTAGGACTTGAGGAGTACAGCCCGTACCTGGATCGACACCTGGAGGATGTATCTTTTTTCGACGCGGGTGACATCCCGCTGCCATTTGGCAATCCGGGGCGCAGCCTCGACATGATCAGCGATTATGTTGGTCGCTGGCTGGACGACGGGAAACTGCCCATCGGTCTGGGCGGAGAACATCTGGTCACTCTTGGTGCGGTGCGCGCTGTTTTAGAGCGGGTTCCCGATGTGTGCATCCTGCATTTCGACGCGCATACGGACCTGCGCGAGCAGTATGAAGGAGAGCCGCTGTCGCATTCGGCTGTGATCCGGAAAATCGCAGACTTGATTCCGCCGAAACGAATCTATCAGTTTGGCATCCGCTCAGGAACCCGTGAAGAATTTGCCTACGCCCGAGAACACACCAACTTTCATCCGTTTCAAGTCCTTGAGCCGCTGCAGTCTGTCCTGGCGGAGATTGGGCAAAAACCCTGTTATGTGACGATTGACATCGATGTTCTGGATCCTGCTTTCGCGCCGGGCACGGGTACGGCTGAGGCGGGCGGCATCGCTTCCCGTGAGTTGCTCGCCGCCGTTCACGCCATGAAGGATCTGCAGGTGGTCGGCTTCGATTTGGTCGAAGTGGCGCCGGTTCTTGATCCCACTGAACAAACGCAGATCGTCGCCGCGAAACTGATCCGCGAAGCGCTGCTTTCTTTTGCGCTGTAACTGCCAATCGATGACTCATAAGAGGCAGGACGGAAGAACTTTAGACGGAACGATCCGCATACTGTCTGGCGCTGCCGAGGTTTCGGCGCAGGCCTCCATTCGTTTTGTGGATGGATACTGCCGTGAAGCGGTATTTCTTGAACCGGGTGAAGATTTTGCGGGGGCGGTCACGAGCGTACGCTTCCTCGGCGCGGGCGCGGAGCGGCGCGTGGAAGTGTTCCGGCAGGGTGCGTTGGAGAGTTACACGCAGTTTGCGCTGTCAGGTCCTACGAAAGGACATTACAGACTCGCCGAAGGAGCGCTCACTTTTACGATCGTCACGCACAGGCTGGACGTGTTGCAGGAATCGGGTGAATTGCAGGCAGTCATTGACGCGGTGATCAACTTTGATGCTCAAACTGAATCCCACGTGCGCACCCGCATTCTGCTCACGTGGTCGGAAGAGCGCTGACGCTATATCGAAAGACACGGACATCACTGCGCAGCAGCATGCGGGTCTCCTGTGATACAGCCGACTAGCCGGGATTTACGGGGCCGCTTGGCAGGGGCGATCATCCTGCCGCCGAATCGGGATTGATGGTCGGCTGGCGTCTGTGACCATCCTCCATTCTCCGCGATTGCTGCAACACATAGTCGTCTCCGTAACGGTCGATCATATGCAATTTTTGAAAATAGCGTTTGGCGCCATGGTAGCTTGCCTTGGCAAAGGCGGCGTTGACGGAGCCCTGAACCACAGCGCCCAGGAAGGGAACCAGTACGGCCACTTCTTTTTCCGCGAATGCCAGGGCGAGTCTGGCTGCGAGCACGTCGAGCAATTGCGCGACGGCGGGCGAAGCTCCGGCGGCCAAGCGCAGAGACAGGTGTTCGCCCGCTGTTCGGGCGAGTACGCTGCCTGCGCTTCGCATGGCCAAATGGGCGGCCACTTTAGCCTCAACAATCTGGGCGTCCTCTTCACACGGGGCCATGGCGACCAGGATATGAGGCAGATCCTCCGAATTTTGCAGAGAATAGCCGTAACTGTATCCGATTTGCACAGCGTTCTGGGCCATCAATGACAGCGTTGCGTACAGATCAGCGAGAATCGTGGGAATCACCCAGGCCTGAAGGCCAGGAATGACTTCGAACAGCGATGTCACGAATCCGGCGGTTGCTCCTTCAATCGATACT
>JAJZCB010000042.1 GCA_021846285.1 Bacillota bacterium | reverse complement strand
CGTGTTTAGTTTTCAAGGATCAATCCCGCCCCGATTCCCCTTGTCCCGGGAACCTTTTCGGTCTTTCTTCGCCTCTCGTTCGCGGCGACAAAACGTAATATAGCACAGCCGACTAACACGAGTCAACCACATTCGCGATGTTATTTTATGTCTTTTGGGAGCAATCAATGCGCGACAAATGGAATCATTTATGAGCAACAAGACCAAAACGACCATCATCGCTCGCCGCTCGGCAAAAACTCCCCAGTTCCCACATACTCATCGTATCAGGAATCCGCTGGCCCATCGTGCCCTTCGTCATCAACGCCGGCTGCGATTCTGGCGACGCCGCTGACTTCAGAGTCATTGAGCGCGATCAGACGGACCCCTTGTGTGTTTCGACCCAAGGTTGATATGTCATCAATGTGAAGACGTATGGCTACTCCCGTATTGGTTATGATCATCAGATCTTCACTGTCGTGAACAACCTTAAGACCCACAACCGGTCCGTTCTTCCGTGTAATGTTTAGTGTCTTGATCCCCTTGCCGCCCCGTGTTTGTGTACGATAATCGTCTATGGCCGTTCGCTTCCCATACCCTTTCGTGGTGACTACGAGAACGGTGGTGTCTGGCTGCAAGACATCCATGTCAATAATCTCGTCGACTGCCTCGAGTGATATGCCCTTCACCCCTGCCGCAGTACGCCCCATCGGACGAACATCCGACTCGGGGAAGCGAATGGACATGCCATGTTTTGTGCCCATGATGATCTCTTGTTCCCCATCGGTCAAGCGCACGCCGATCAGTTCATCGTCATCGCGGAGCCCCAAAGCTATGAGACCCATTTTTCTAATATTGGAAAATGCGCTCAGAGACGTCTTCTTAACGATCCCCTTGCGGGTGGCTGTGAAGAGATAGTACTGGTCTGATGTCATATCCTCATTGCTCACAGGGATGACAGCGGAGATCTTTTCTCCCTGTTCGATGTTTAACAGGTTGATAATCGGAACACCTTTCGCCGTCCTACCCAGTTCAGGAACTTCGTAAGCCATCAGACGGTACACTTTCGCTTTATTCGTAAATATGAGCAAATTGTTGTGCGACGAAGTGATGAACAGGTGCTCTACGAAATCCTCGTCTTTCGTACCCATGGCGGTCACACCGCGGCCACCGCGACGTTGGCTTCTGTAGGTGTTTGACGGAAGCCGTTTAATGTAGCCAGAGTGACTTATGGTGATCACGACGTCCTGTTCCTGAATCAAGTCTGCCTCGTCAAACTCCCCCTCGGCGGAAACGATCTTTGTCCGTCTCTCGTCGCCGAACTTGTCTCTGATCTCTATGATTTCTTTGCGTACGACCGCCAGTACCAATGCATCATCGCCCAAAATCGCACGGTATTCGGATATCAGCCGCTGCAACTCCCTGTATTCATTTTCGATCTTCTCGCGTTCCAGACCTGTAAGTCGCTGCAGACGCATATCCAGAATGGCCTGAGCCTGTTCCTCAGACAGGGAAAACGTCGCCATCAGACCAAGTCTGGCCTCTTCCGCATTGGCTGATCCGCGAATCAATGCAATGACCGCGTCAAGATGGTCAAGTGCAGTGCGCAAACCCTCCAAAATATGGGCTCTTGCTTCTGCTCGACGCAAATCATACCTGGTCCTGCGAACAACGATCTCCTTTTGGTGCTCGAGATAATGATACAACAGGTCGCGCAGATTCAAGACTCTGGGCTGCCCACCGACCAATGCCAACGAGTTTACTCCAAACGTGGACTGTAAGGGTGTGTGCTTGTAAAGATTATTGAGAACCACTTGAGGACGCACATCCCGACGCAATTCGATGAGGATTCGCATCCCTGTACGGTCGCTCTCGTCTCTCAGATCTGTGATGCCGTCAATTTTTTTCTCGCGCGCCAATTCAGCGATCTTTTCGATCAGTTTGGCTTTGTTCACCTGGTACGGAAGTTCTGTAACGATAATTCGCATTTTGCCGTTTGACGCTTCTTCTATCGTGTGTACCGCCCTGATCGTGAGGCTCCCATGACCTGTCTCGTAAGCCTTGCGGATCCCGTCGCGTCCAAGGATGACCCCGGCGGTAGGGAAATCAGGGCCTTTAATCACCGACATGAAGTCGTCAATGGACGCTTCGGGCTGATCAATGAGCATGACCACGCCGTCAATGACCTCACACAGGTTGTGAGGAGCCATATTGGTTGCCATTCCAACAGCAATACCGGAAGATCCATTCACCAACAGGTTCGGGAACCGTGAAGGCAGGACAGTCGGTTCCTTCTCGCTTCCATCGTAATTGGGCTGAAAATCAACTGTCTCTTTATTGATATCACGAACCAATTCGAGGGCAAGCGAAGTCATCCGTGACTCTGTGTACCTCATGGCCGCTGCAGCGTCGCCGTCTACGCTGCCAAAGTTTCCGTGTCCGTCTACCAGGAGGTAACGCGTGGAGAAATCCTGGGCAAGCCGAACTAAAGCGTCATAAACCGCAACATCTCCGTGAGGATGGTACTTCGCCAAGACTTCTCCAACGATACGGGCAGATTTTTTATGCGGTTTGTCCGGAGTCATGCCCAGTTCCAGCATCGCATAGATAATTCTCCGATGAACCGGCTTCAGTCCGTCTCGAACATCGGGAATGGCGCGGCTTACAATAACACTCATCGCGTAATCAATAAACGATGTGCGCAGTTCATCCGTGATATCAACCGGCAATACTTTTCCTTCTTCAGCCACGATGATCCTCCCTAAGTACCTTCAGTGTCAAACATCCAGGTTACGCACGTATTTTGCGTGTTCGTCGATGAACTCGCGGCGAGGTTCCACCCGATCGCCCATCAATACGCTAAAAATCGCATCAGCGTCCATGGCGTCTTCCAATGTAACCTGCAGGATGGTCCTGGTACTCGGGTCCATGGTTGTATCCCATAGCTGCTCGGCATTCATTTCTCCGAGGCCCTTGTATCGTTGTACTTCAACGCCGTTGCGACCAATCTGTTCATAGAGGCGCTGAAGATCGGCGTCGTTATAGGCGTAAGTGACCTGCTTGCTCTTTGTGACCTTGTAGAGCGGCGGTTGCGCAATGTAGACGTACCCTGCGTCAATCAGCTCTTTCATATATCGATAAAAGAAAGTCAACAGCAAAATCCGTATGTGGCTGCCGTCCACATCGGCGTCCGTCATGATCACGCACTTGTGGTATCTGGCCTTCGCTAAATCAAAGTCTGTAGAAATTCCTGTTCCCAGCGCCGTAATAATGGCTCTGATCTCTGTGTTCGCCAATATCTTGTCCAATCGCGCCTTCTCGACGTTTAAAATCTTTCCACGAAGCGGGAGAATGGCTTGAAAATTGCGGTCTCGCCCCTGTTTGGCCGAGCCGCCGGCAGAGTCGCCCTCCACAATATACAACTCACTGATAGAGGCGTCACGACTCGAACAGTCTGCAAGCTTGCCTGGAAGCGAACTGACTTCCAGAGCGCTTTTTCTGCGCGTCAATTCTCTCGCGTGACGGGCTGCTTCGCGGGCTCTGGCGGCAGTGAGGGATTTTTCGAGAATCTTCTTTGCCGTCGAGGGATTCTCATCCAGAAACATCCCCAATTTATCGCCAAAGAGACTCTCGACGATCCCCTTTACTTCGCTATTTCCTAGTTTTGTCTTTGTTTGACCTTCAAATTGCGGTTCGCGGATTTTGACGCTGATAATTGCGGTAAGGCCCTCCCGCACGTCATCACCGGTGAGATTCTGATCTGACTGCTTAAGAATGTTGGCGCGTTTGGCGTAATCGTTTAGAATACGCGTAAGAGCGGATTTAAAACCTGATTCATGAGTTCCGCCTTCAATGGTGTTTATGTTGTTGGCAAAGGAAAAGATATTGCTTGTATAGCCGTCATTGTATTGAATGGCTATATCCACGGCAACAGTGTCTCTTTCCCCCTGTATGTAAACTGGTTCCTCGTGGAGTACATCTTTCCCGCGGTTCAGGTATTGAACAAAGGATTTTACGCCTCCTGCATAATGGAAAACCTGTGAGCGCTCATCACGTTCATCAGTGAGAGTGATTTTCACGCCTTTGGTTAAAAAGGCCAATTCGCGCAACCGTGTCTGAAGCGTATCGTATTGGATTTCAATCGTTTCCGTGAAAATCTCAGAATCAGGGAGAAACGTGACCGTTGACCCAGTACCTTCAGATACCCCCACCACTTCAAGCTCCGATGTCGGGAGTCCGCGACTAAATGTTTGTCTGTACAGTTTACGATCCCGTCGAACCAACACTTCCAATCTCTCTGACAGCGCATTGACGACGGACGCCCCGACACCGTGCAAACCGCCGGATACTTTATATCCTTCTCCGCTGAACTTACCTCCAGCGTGAAGCATCGTGAGCGCTACGGTGACAGCGGGCAGTCCCATCTTTTCATGAATGTCCACTGGGAAGCCCCGTCCGTTGTCCTGAACAGTGACGGATTGGTCCTGATGGACAGTTACAGTGATCGTATCGCAATACCCCGCCAACGCTTCATCGATCGCATTGTCTACTATCTCCGAAACCAAGTGGTGCAGTCCGCGCGCGCTAGTCGACCCGATATACATGCCAGGCCTCTTTCTGACCGCCTCCAAACCCTCCAGGACAACGATCTGTGCAGCATCGTAACTGCCGGTTACACTCTCATTAGACAAACCTTTCGCCTCCAGACGTGCTCATGGGTGATAATTCCTAGGTGATGCGTAATCTCCTTTCAAGAGTGCGAGCCGATACATGTGATGTATAGATTAGTGTTCGCGCTATGATATAGGTTCTGGGTTCAGATTCTATCGTCGTCGCGAATCGATTTTCACTTTTCGAACGCTCCAGAAATTGGGCGTTGATGGGTGAGCGACTCATCTGTTTGGCATCCATGACCGCAACAACGTCTTTAGCATTGAGAATCACGTCTCCGCCAATGTTCACATACATTCCATCTTTCACCCCTCACTCGATATTATACCATGGTTAACTCGAATTACCTTCACCGATTGGAGTGAATTCCAACCGGTGGAAGAATGATGAGTCGTAGTTATGATCGTTTGCATCGTATCCAGGAACTTCAGCAGTTGTCTTTGTCGATGTTCATCAAGTTCGGACAGCACATCGTCGAGGAGTATTACGGGAGACTCCCCGTTATGGGTCTCTATGTAGTCTATCAGGCTAAGTTGCAACGCGAGCACCGCAGTCCGAATTTGCCCCTGTGAGGCAAACTTTGCGGCTTGATGATCGTCAATGAGTATCTGGAGATCGTCACGATGCGGTCCTACTGTCGTATATCCGCGCATGACATCGGTTTGCGAGTGTCGCGCCAGCATAGACTCCATCGATTGTTTGACCTCAGCGAACGAGCCGCCGGAACACTGAGTTCGATACTGTACCGAGAGACGATCGGATGATTCTGCGAGGGATTCATACAAAGTGCGCGCGCCTGCGGCAATCTCTGTAGAAAAACGCTGGCGTTCGGTAATGATACGAGCTCCAAATTCACTGAGTTGTTCGTTCCAAATGGCCAACGAGTTTGTTTGACGCATTCGCAGCAAATGGTTGCGTTGTTGCAGAATATGCTGGTATGAACGCAACGCTTCTGCATATCCCTGTATGCACTGCGCCATTGTCACGTTGAGAAAACGCCTGCGTTCCTCTGGGCCAGCCTTTATGAGTTGTAGACTTTCTGGCGTAAACGAAACAATATACAAATGGCCGAGAACTTCACTCATATGCTTTTTGCTGACGCCGTTCACGGCAATCTGTTTCCCTTTGTCACTGATTTTGACCGCCATATCACAATGGTTGTCGTTAACTGTCTCAATTTTGATTCGCAATTGCGCCTCAGGATGACCAAATCGGATCAATTCCTTGTCAAGCCTGGTTCGAAGAGAACGGCCCACGGCAAACATGGAGATTGCCTCAAGAATTGTGGTTTTACCCGAAGCATTGTCCCCTAAAATGATATTCAGTCCTGATGAAAACGCGATTTGACTATATTCATAGGCGCGGAAGTTCAGGAGATCCAAGCGTAAGATTTTCATGATTTACAGATACAAATATTTTCCTGAAGGATTTCAACCGTGTCGCCAGGATACAGTTTTCTGCCGCGGCGGCTCTCCAACTGCCCATTGATCAACGCTCTGTGCTGTTCAAGAAGATGTTTTGCAGTGCCGCCAGACTGAATCAATCCGCTCATCTTCAACGCTTGTTGAAGGGTGATGTATGCCGTATCGATGGCAAGCGTGATCAAGAGTTCACAACCCTCACTGGCAAAATTAGATGTAAATGACTTTCGTCCTGCACTGATTTTAGCACAAAAGCGCTGCCTGGGCCCGTGAATTCAATGCGAACCAGAGAATCGGAAGACGCCTTTAGAGCATCCAGCAAGTACTTTGCATTGCAGGCAATCAGCATGTCTTCACCTTCGAACGTATTGGGTTCAGTCGTTTCTGTTATCTTTCCAATCTCTGGTGAATGGGAAGATATCTCAATATGAGTTTTGCGTAGATTCAATCGAATCACCTGATTGTCATTGTCTCGGGCCAGGAGTGCGGCGCGTTCGATACATTCGGTGAAGAACTTTGGATCGATGCTGATAGCTGTGCGCCATGTCGATGGAATGATTCTTGATACATCTGGATACCTTCCGTCGATGAGTTTTGAATAGAAACTGGTGCTTCCGAAGGTGACAAGAAGCTGGTTTTCAGCGAGGTACAAGTCGCAGACGGTATCATTGTCGGGTAGTACGCGCGCTAACTCAAGGAGACTTTTACCCGGAATAATGGCTTCCACATTTTCATATCCTTTGGGAGCCCCCACTTCCATTGTTTGAGTGGAGAGTCGATGGCTGTCCGTAGCCGTAAACACAAGACGGCCTTCTCGATAGGTCCACAATACACCTGTCAACGTAGGTCGCGCTTCTGAGACGGCCACAGAAAACGCTGTATGGTCAATGAGTCTCATAAGAGTGTCTGAAGCCACCGATAATCCTGCCTGGTTATCCACTTTCGGAAGTTGCGGATATTCTCTGGGGTCCATGCCATTGAGAGTGTATATGGCATGGCCTGACCTGATGGTGGTCGTGAGGTCCTGGACATCGATCCGGACAAGGTGGTGGGGTAACTTGCGTATGATATCAATGAGATATCTGGCGTGCAGCACGATGCTGCCAGGTTCTTCGATCTGCAGTATGGGAGGATTCGTTGATGGATCCGAAGTCAGCACCGTTTCAATTCCGATTTCGAGATCATAGGCGCTCAAGGTGAGTATGCTTTGATGCGCAGAGAATTTGACGCCATACAGGATTGGTTTTGTGGTTCTTGTGGGAACGGCGCGGGAAACGGTTTGCAGTGAATGGAGAAGATCGTTTTTTTCTAAAACAATACGCATGGAAGGACTCCCCTTTGCATAAATATGTAGTAGTAATAGAGTTTTTTAAATACAGTAATTGTAGTAAGGGCTGTTGATACTGTGGATAAGCGCAGCGTCTGCGGTCGTTGCGGTTTTTTGCCTGTGTAAAACCGAGGGATAAGTACGCGAAGTTATCCCCTGGTTATGTGTACATCCAGACTATCAGTGAGCTGGCGGATGAGTTGTTCCATTCGACCGTCGGTATTGATGTCAGACGTGATTTTGTCGTAGGCGTACAGCACGGTGGTATGATCTCTGCCGCCAAATTCTTTTCCGATCTTGGGGAGCGACAGGCCAGTCAGTTTTCTCGCCAGGTACATGGCAACTTGTCTTGGATACGCGATATCTTTCTGCCGCGAACGACTGACGAGATCGTCGAGTCGCAAATGATAGTACGAGCAGACGACCTTCTGTACATCCAGTATGGACAGAGGCTGCTTGGCGTTTTGCGGGGCAATGTCAATCAGCGCCTCCTCAACGAGCATCGTATCGATGTCCCTGTTCATCATGGAAGAAAAAGCGATAACACGAATAAGCGCCCCTGCAAGTTCGCGAACGTTGGTTTCGACTTTGGAGGCAATCAGGCTTAGTACATCATTGGAGATGTCTATCCCCTCAGCCTTCGCTTTTTTTCTCAAGATGGCCACGCGCGTCTCAAATTCCGGAGGTTTGATGTCAATGATAAGGCCTCCAGAGAATCTGGAGCGAAGCCGGTCTTCGAGATGTTCAATCGCCTTTGGCGGTCGATCGCTGGTAATGACAATCTGCTTGTGATCTCCATGAAGGGCGTTGAATGTATGAAAAAATTCTTCCTGAGTAGACTCCTTTCCGGAAATGAATTGAATGTCATCGATCAAAAGAATGTCCACTTTACGGTACTTATTCCGGAATTCATCTATTGTATTCGTTTGCAATGCGGCCACGAATTCATTTAGAAATGTTTCGCTTGTTATGTACACGACTTTCGTTGAAGCGTTGAGTTCGAGAGCGTGTTGCCCAATCGCGTGCATAAGATGAGTCTTTCCCAATCCGACCCCGCCATACATGAAAAATGGATTGTAATTTTGCGCTGGTCTTTCGGATACGGCTATGCTTGCCGCGTGAGCCAGGCGATTTCGCTCGCCAATCACGAAGGAATCAAATGTGAATTTGGGATTGAACTGTTGTTGATGCGCTGAGAACTCGTCCTGTGTGTGGTGGAATCCAGAATGAGCAGTTTCGCCAATCTGCCTTTTTGTCGGTTCGACTCGGATAAACGATACCTTTACTGGATGCGCGGCCAGTAAGGCGACTGTTTGTACGATGGTCTCAAGAAGATACTTGTTGATGTGATCGAGTGCCACTTCGGTTGGAACACTGATGATCAAGGTGTGCGCATCACTTTGGTGAACCTCGGTGGCCGCCAGCCATGTCTCAAAGATTTCCTTTGAAAGTTTCGCGTTTAATGACTGCAACGCCTGTTGCCAAAGCGCGTCTCCAGACGAAGTCATACGATAAAGCCCCCTAGGCAGTGTTCAGTTATCCACAGGGCGAATTCCTCGCCATTCGACGTTTATAGCTTGAGGAGTACGGCTGTTTCAGCTGTTTCCATGGTCAACTCGTGAGCGCTGCGCGGGAACTCTTCAACAAGGTGTAGATAGGTCGAATAACTTATCCACAAGTGTTGACAACCTGTGGATAGTTATTTTGCAAAGGGATTTGCGCTGTCCAATCATATCAGATTCGGTACTGCTAGACAAGGATTTTTCACCGATTGCAGCGGTCCTTCCCGGGAACGCACAAATAGTGGGAGGTGTGTTCTGTCGTGTATAAATGGACCGGGAGGGGATCGGCGAGATGCTGTTTTGAATACACTTATCCACTTGTGGATAAGTGGGGTGTGAATAGATGCAGGGAAGTGACGTTCTGGGGTATACTGGTATATGTTGGAATGCTTGTTGACATCGGGTACGAAGGTTGACTATAATATGTGGGTGTTTTATCGGTTGTGTGCTTCTGGGAGGTGTTGTGTCAGTGAAACCTACATTTAACCCTAACGTGAGAAGGCGGAAGAAAGTGCATGGGTTTCGCCAGCGGATGTCGACAAAAAACGGTCGTCGCGTTTTGGCGGCTCGCAGGCGTAAGGGTAGAAAAGTGCTTTCTGCTTAAGGCCACTGAATCGGTGGTCTTTTTTTAGCTTTAGGCGGCGTATGCGGCGATGGGAGGCTGTTCGTTTTGGACAATCGAGACGGGCAGGTTTCAAGTGGTAACATACAGCACAGCAAGCTCACTGTGAAGGGACATCGTTTGCAGCGAAACGGGGACTTCCGTTTTATTTTCGCAAAGGGAAATTCAGTTGCGAATCGGCTGTATGTGCTTTATGTTATTAGAAAGGACCGCAGTCGTCCAAGCAGGGTCGGCTTTTCTGTGAGTAAGAAGGTCGGGAATGCGGTCGTGCGCAATCGCGTGAAACGCCTCATGCGTGAGATATTGCGTAAGCATTTGCGGCGTTTCCCCAGCGGGTATGATCTGGTGGTCATTGCCCGTAAGGGCGCGGCTGAATCTGCCTATGTGGAGTCTGAGACTCAACTGTTGAAATTATTGATGAAGGCAAGAGTCATGGACCACCTGGCGGAAGATCGGGATGGTGAACGATGAGGACACTTTTAGTGGCAGTAATAAAACTGTATCAAGTTTTGATATCGCCGTTAACTCCTCCTTCGTGCAGATTTTATCCTACCTGCTCAACGTATTGTATTGAGTCGTTAACGAAGCATGGGGTCTGGCGCGGAGGCTTTCTATCCGTCAGAAGGATTATACGGTGCGGACCATGGCATCCGGGTGGTTACGATCCGGTGCCTTAGAGATTCGGGAGGTTGGGTGCATTTGCGGTCGCGGACGTCTAGGCTTGCTGTAGAGAGTGTGTTGGTGCTATGGTTTCTATCTTTTACTGGTGAAGCGTTTGCGGCGACGGGAAAGGCTGTTGCAGCCAACACGAGCATTTGGGACGAGGCTGTTAATCTTTTCAGTGATTTTATCAACTCGGTCGCTCATTATGTTGGCGGCGATTATGGCATTGCCCTGATTATTGTCACTGTGGTCATTCGTCTGCTGACCATGCCGCTGATGCTTACCAGTCTGAGAAATTCAAAAAAGATGCAGTTATTGCGTCCGCAGATGCAGGAACTAAAGGAGAAGTACGGCAAGGAACCGAAGAAGTATCAGGAAGAAACGATGGCCCTGTACCGTGCGGAAGGCATCAACCCGCTGGCGGGGTGTATGCCCATGATTGTTCAGTTTGTGGTTCTAACCCTGTTGTACAGGGCCATCTACACGGACCACGCCATGCTGTACTCAAAATTCTTGGGTGTATTGCCGCTCGGAGTACCAGATCATACGTTCATTCTTCCGGTGCTGGCTGGTGTGACAAGCTATTTTCAGCAAAAGTTGACCATGGTGCAAATGGACCCGAGTCAACAGCGTATCTTGCAGTATGTATTTCCGATTATGATCTTCTTCTTCGCAATGAAGGCGTTTGCTGCGTTGTCACTGTATTGGGTATTTAGCAACCTGTTTACCATCGTGCAGATGTACTTTATACAGGTCAAGCGCACCAGTTAGGAGTTGACGGCCGATGAGGAAAGTGTCTGTATCTGCCAAGACTGTGGAAATGGCAGTTGCAGAGGCGCTGCACCAGGCGAGAGTCAGTCGTGATCGAGCCGAGGTGGTGGTTAGAGTTGCTCCGTCCAAGGGTTTTTGGGGACTGGGCGCCCGGGATGCCGTTGTTGACGTGATGGTGGTGGAAGATCCGGTCGGTGACGCTGAGCGATTCTTGCGCGAAATGTTGGTGGCGATGCGCCTGGCGATTAGAGTTGGCAAGAAAATCGATAAGGATGAGGTTACATTTGAACTGACAGGTGATCGGGTGGGTATACTGATCGGTAAACACGGTCAGACTTTGGATGCGATTCAGTACCTGGTTAACGTAATAGGTAATAAATACGCGGATAAACATGTGCGTTTTATTGTCGATGCGGAAGGTTACCGGGAACGACGCAGGCAGGCATTGGTCTTTACGGCGCAAAAGATGGCGGAACGCGCACTGGTGCTTGGAAAGGAAGTTCGCCTGCAACCAATGGCCGCTCCTGAACGCAAGGTGGTTCACATGGCATTGCAGGACCGTCCGGACGTCAGGACGGAGAGTCGTGGAACGGATCCCGACAGGGCTATCGTGATTGTGCCCGTGACGCCTCGCAAGGCTTCCCGGGTGTCGGCCTCAATCAGGAATTCCTAGCGTAGGCTTATACACAGGATAACGCGGGGGTAAGGCGAAAGTTGGAGGGGATGCCCCTACTCCAACTTTTTGGTGTTTCGCGGTGAATGCGAGGAGGCGAAGATGTGGTGGACTCGGATACGATTGCGGCGATCGCAACGGCGGTCGGGGAAGCCAGTATCGCTGTGATTCGGGTCAGCGGTTCCTGTGCCTTGGGTGTTGTGGATCGAATATTTCGCGGACGTGTGTCTTTGGAGCAGGCGCCTAGTCATACAGTTTGGCACGGGTGGATTGTGCGTTTGGATTCTGGGCAACACATCGACGAAGTGTTGGTTACGGTCATGAAAGCGCCGCGATCGTACACGACGGAGGATGTTGTGGAAATTGGTTGTCACGGGGGAACGCAGGCAGTACAGGCGATACTGCTCGAATTGTTGAGAGCTGGCGCCAGACTTGCGGAACCTGGCGAGTTTACAAAGCGCGCCTTTCTTGGGGGGCGCGTGGACTTGGCGCAAGCCGAAGGTGTTATGGAGTTAATCGGGGCTCAAACGGTGGCGGGCAAAGATGCTGCGTTGCGTCAGGTCGAAGGGAGTTTGACCAAGCTCATCAAAGCGTTGCGGCAGAATATCGTCGAACTGATGGCGCACATTGAGGTGACCATCGATTATCCTGAACACGATGTTGAGGAAGCGACTTCTGAACTGATCAAGGATGGTGTGACTCGATTGAGTCGGGAGTTGCGAGATCTGATTGCCACCGCTGCAAGTGGGCGAGTGCTTAAGACCGGTATTCGGACGGTGATCGTCGGGAGGCCCAATGTTGGAAAATCATCGTTATTGAACCAGTTGGCCAGGGCGGAGCGCGCTATCGTGACTGACATTCCCGGCACTACGCGGGATATTGTGGAGGAAGGCATTCAGATAGCGGGTGTTCCACTCAGGGTCTCTGACACGGCAGGGATCAGGGAGACGACGGATGTGGTAGAACGGCTCGGCGTCATGCGAAGCCGTCAGGCCATTAAGGATGCTGACCTCCTGCTTATCGTGATCGATGCCAGTGAGGCTTTGGAGGAAGAGGATGAAGAATTGTTGGCGTTAGTGTCTTCTCTGCCTGCTATTGTGGTGTTAAACAAGATGGATCTGCCGCCTCGGATAGGCTTGGAAGAGATCTCTCAACACGTGGCGCTCGAGCGAATTGTTCAGTATTCGGTTTTTCGGCCCGAGCTTCTTCGGGATCTCGAGCAAGCGATTTTGCGGGTCGTTTTTGGCGGTGAACTCCAACCTCGAGACGCTACGTTTCTCGCGAATGCGCGCCATTTGTCACTGTTGGAACAGGCGAGTGTGAGTCTGCAACAGGTGCTGGAATCACTCGATATGGGCGTGACGCTTGATGTTTTGGCCGTGGATCTCCGTCAGGCTTGGGTGACGCTTGGGGAGATTATCGGTGAGACGCCTCGGGAGGATCTTCTTGACCAGATTTTTAGTCAGTTTTGCTTGGGGAAGTAGACGATCATCAGACAAGGGGGATGAGTGCTGTGTCATATCACGCTGGAGAATATGACGTTATTGTCATCGGCGCAGGACATGCGGGCTCTGAAGCCGCGCTGGCGGCGGCGCGCCTCGGCAGCAAGACGCTTTTGTTGACGATCAACCTTGATACGATCGCGTTTATGCCGTGCAATCCATCGATCGGGGGTCCCGCCAAGGGGATTGTTGTGCGTGAGATCGATGCGTTGGGCGGGCAAATGGCGTTGACCACAGACCTGACGTACATCCAGATGAGGCTGCTAAATACGGGTAAAGGCCCGGCTGTTCAAGCGCTGCGGGCGCAATCGGACAAGGCCCTGTACGGGCGCGTGATGAAGGAGACGATCGAGAACCAGGAGAATTTGACGTTGCGTCAGGGTATGGTAGAGAGGATTGTTGCAAACGGCGGAAAAGTTGCCGGCGTTGTGACGCAGACAGGCGCCCAATACTTCGCAAAGGCTGTGGTTTTAACGACCGGAACCTATTTGCGCGGTCGTATCATCATCGGCGATGTATCTTATCAGAGCGGTCCAAACGGTCAGCTCCCTTCCATGAGACTCACGGATAGTTTGATTGATCTCGGGTTCAGTCTGACACGTTTTAAAACGGGTACTCCTCCACGGGTAAACCGCAATTCGATCTGCTTTGACCATTTGGCCGCACAACCCGGTGATCCGGAACCGCGTCATTTTTCTTTTCGTGACGATGTAGCGCCCCGTGATCAGATGGATTGTTGGCTTACGTATACTACCGAGGATACGCATGGCATCATTGGCGAGAATCTGCATAGAGCGCCCATGTTCTCAGGAGATATCGAGGGCAGGGGTCCCCGTTATTGTCCCAGCATAGAGGATAAGGTCGTCCGATTTCGGGATCGGCCGGCGCATCAGGTATTTTTGGAACCGGAAGGTCGGAACACCGCTGAATGGTATGTGCAGGGGCTATCCACAAGCCTGCCGGAGGATGTCCAGGTGCAGATGCTAAGGACAATCCCCGGTCTGGAGCGGGTGGAAATGCTCAGGCCTGGATATGCCATTGAATATGACGCAATGTTGCCGACGCAACTGTGGCCGACGCTTGAAACCAAGATGGTGTCGGGCCTCTTTACCGCGGGTCAAATCAACGGAACATCGGGGTATGAGGAGGCGGCGGGTCAGGGAATCATGGCAGGGATCAATGCGGCGATGCATGCATTGAATCGAGAACCAGTTGTACTGCACCGCTCTGATGCGTACATCGGTGTGATGATCGATGATTTGGTCACAAAGGGAACCTCGGAACCCTACCGGCTGCTGACCTCAAGGGCGGAGTATCGGTTATTGTTGCGCAATGACAATGCCGACGAGCGATTGATGGATATTGGACATCGCATTGGATTGTTGCCGAATGAGCGCTATGACCGATTTCTTGCGAAGCGTGAGGGGGTTGAGGCCGAGAAACGCAGATTGCGTTCTGTGCGCGTTCAACCGAGTCAGTTGGAGGAAGTGTTTTCGGATAGAGGTATTGCAATGCCGTCTGCGGCAGTCACTCTTGAGCAGTTATTGAAGCGCCCCGAGATTGACTACACCCTGCTGAATCAGATGTTCCCGTCAGGGGAAACGGTGTCGGACGAGGTGTCGCAACAAGTGGAAATCGACACGAAGTATGAGGGATATGTAACGCGGCAGACGCAGGAAATCAATAAACAAAAAAAATTGGAGGAACTGCGCTTGCCTGCTGACATTGAGTTTTCTGCGATCGCGGGACTGTCTAACGAGTCCAAGGAAAAGCTCGCGCAGGTAAAACCCATGAATGTAGGCCAAGCATCCCGGATCGAGGGCGTTTCGCCCGCTGATATTTCAGTATTGTTGATCTGGTTGGAGGCGCGTTCCCGGCGCCGCGCGGCCAATGGATGAGGCGCGGATCATGGAAGCGGTAGAACTGTTCCGGTCGGTCTGTGCTGAAACGGAAGTGGCCATCTCTGAACGCCAACTGAAACAGTTGGCGTTGTATGGCCATTGGCTTCGGGAGTGGAATGAGAGATTCAACTTAACGGCTATCACAGACTGGCGGGAGATATGTGTGAAGCATTTCCTTGATTCTGCCTATGCCTTGATCTCAATCGAACGGAAGCAGTGTTTGGAATCCGTGTTGGACTTGGGCAGCGGGGCGGGTTTTCCGGGCGTAGTGTGGAAGATACTGCGGCCGGATTTGGGGTTGACTCTGTGTGATTCTTTGCGTAAACGCACGCAGTTTCTGAAGTTTGTCACGGATGGCTTGGGGCTCAGTGGCGTCGTGATATTGCACGCCAGAGCGGAGGAACTGGCGAGGCTGGCAGATTTTCGCGAGCGGTTTGCCAACGTGACCGCGCGCGCGGTGGCGAGACTGCCAGTTCTAATTGAATTGGCGTCGCCGCTGCTCCAGGTGGGTGGGAGTTTTTACGGGTTAAAGGGGCCGACTTCCCTGCAAGAGATCGGTGAGGCGGAACATGCTTTTGGCGTGCTTCGGTGTGCACTACAATCCGTGGATCATTATGTCCTCCCCTTTGATAGCGGTGGTCGGTCTGTAATCACGATCACCAAAACTGGGTCAACGCCTGCGAGGTTTCCCCGGCGACCTGGCGACGCGGCACGACAGCCAATCATGCCCTGAGCGAGGGAATCTGAGTTTTGTGAACGGTCGTGTCTAATGTTGGGAAGTTTTGTCGATTTGGAACTTCTATTGTCGAACTCAGGAGTGAGCGGGAGGAGTTTGTCGCGATCTGCAGAACGTATTAGTCAAGCAGATCATACAGGGTGGTGAGTGCGTTGAAGGCGCATTGGTCCCGATTTGTGGCGTCATCAGAACACGATACCGGCAGGGATGGCGACCTGCAACACATTCCTATCGGGCTCGTTCGAGCCAATCGGTATCAGCCGCGGTCCGTGTTTGATGAGGCGAAGCTTGAGGAACTCGGAGCGACTATACGGGCGCACGGTGTGATTCAACCGATTGTGGTCAGGCGCCAGGATGGTTTTTTTGAACTGGTGGCTGGGGAGCGCCGTTGGCGTGCGGCGCAAAAGATTGGGATGGATTTTATTCCTGCCATTGTCAGGGAACTATCCGATTCGCAGGCCGCATCATTGGCGTTGATTGAAAATTTGCAGAGGGAAGGGTTGACGCCGATAGAGGAAGCGATCGCCTATCAGCAACTGATTGAATTGCATCAATTGACGCAGGAGAGTTTGGCGCAGCGGCTTGGAAAGGGGCAATCCACGATCGCCAACAAACTGCGATTGCTTCATTTGTGCCCTGAAGTTCAGGATGCAATCCGACAGCGGTCGATCACTGAGAGACATGCGAGGGCGCTGTTGTCCCTCACGGCGCCTTTACAGAAACGAGTATTGCAGGAGATTGTCAGTAAAGAGTTGAATGTCAGACAAACTGAGCGACGCGCCAGTGAGTTGGTGACACGGTCCGAGGGCAAAGTTGGTTTCCGAAGGGTGGGTGTTCCCCGCGATTTGCGGTTGGCGATTAACACGGTTAGGCAGTCGGTGAAGCTGATCGAGAAAACGGGGTATGCCGTGCAACTTTCGGAGCGGGAGGAGCAGGAGTATTACGAATTGGTGATTCGTGTACCTAAATCCAAAAGCGTGTGAAAGGCCGGGAAAACACTGCTGAAAGCCCGTTGAGAAGAGAAGTCTGAAAGGCCTGGATTTGCACCATTGTGATATGGAGCATCCATATTGAGATGGTGTGTTCTTTGTATTTCTAGTACAATGATCTTCATAGGTTCGTGCTTGGTATGAGGTTCGGAGGGTTGTATGAATGGCAAGAGTCATGGCTGTAGCCAATCAAAAAGGCGGTGTGGGGAAAACAACCACCTCTGTGAATTTAGGTGCATGTCTTGCCGAGTTAGGGAAGAGGGTCCTGTTGATTGATATCGATCCGCAGGGAAACACGACGTCCGGGGTTGGAATCAACAAGGCCGATGTGAAATATTGCATCTATGACGTGTTGATCAATGATGTGGGTTCTGTGGATGCGGTTCTTCCGACGACAGTTGCTAATTTGGATATTATCCCCGCTACCATTCAATTGGCTGGCGCGGAGATCGAACTCGTGCCAACGATATCTCGGGAGGTGAGATTGCGTCGGGCAATTGCAGGGGTCAGGGGTTCGTACGATTACATTTTGATTGATTGCCCGCCTTCTTTGGGCCTTCTTACCATCAATGCGCTGACGGGTTCTGATTCTGTGGTGATTCCCATCCAGTGTGAATACTACGCCTTGGAGGGATTGAGTCAGCTACTCAGCACGATTCGGCTTGTGCAAAAACATTTGAACACATCGTTACAAATCGAAGGTGTTCTCTTGACTATGCTGGATGCCCGTACAAACCTGGGAATTCAAGTGATTGAGGATGTTAAGAAATACTTTCGGGAGAAGGTATATCAGACGATCATTCCGCGCAATGTGAGACTGAGTGAGGCTCCGAGTCATGGCAAGCCGATTCTTCAATATGATCCGCGGTCTCGCGGAGCTGAGGTCTATCTTGATCTTGCCAAGGAAGTGATCGGCAGTTGAAGGCCAAGGGCGGATTGGGTAGAGGCTTGGAGGCGCTCATTCCACAGATCGCGGATGGCAGCGCGGATGATGTCGTTCGGATGCCGGTCGCTGATTTGAAACCGAGTCCGTACCAACCCCGTCGGGAGTTTGACCTGGAGAAACTGCAGGAACTTGCGGACTCGATTCGTGAACACGGAGTGCTTCAGCCCATTGTCGTCCGCAAAGGGTTGGGGCGCTGGTACGAGATCATAGCGGGTGAGCGCCGTTTCCGCGCCGCAAAGCAACTGGGTATGGAGACGATACCTGCTCTTGTGAGAGATATCACGGACCGACAGGCGATGGAGATTGCACTCATTGAAAATCTCCAACGTGAGGATTTGAGTCCGATTGAGATTGCGGAAGCGTATGCGAAGATTATGGAGCACTTTGAATTGACGCAGGAGCAACTGGCAGTTCGAGTCGGACAGAGCCGACCGCATGTGGCGAACTTGTTGCGGTTGCTGTCTCTTCCTCCCGATATTCGGGAGCATGTTTCACGTGGAACAATTTCAATGGGGCACGCTCGGGCGCTTCTCGCACTGCCCGATGCGCAGGCCCAAAGAACCGTCGCAAAGAAAATCGAAGCTGAAGGGTTAACCGTGAGGGCGGTAGAGCAACTGGTTCAACGGCTCCAGAATGTTTCACGTGGAACGTTCCCCCCAAAGCCACAACCTAAAGTCTCGCCAGGTCTTAAGGCGTACGAGGATCAACTGAGAGACATTCTCGGCACCTCCGTACGGGTGCAGTCGGGAAAGCAAAGAGGGAAGATCGAAATCGAGTATTTCTCCCTCGAAGACCTGGAACGGATCATGCAGATTCTTCGTCCACCCCATTGAGCCTGTTCAGAACCGCCCGAGAGATCGAAAAAAAGAGGGATCGGTTTGATTTATTTGGACAATGCAGCGTCGTCCTGGACCAAGCCTCCAGGTGTTCCCGAGGCCATCGCTGATTGGGTGTCTAACAACGGAGCGAATTCCGGACGAACTGACCACAAAATGGCGCGATCAGCCGAGCGTATGATCACAGACGCCGGAACCGAGATGGCCCATTTCTTCGGGGTGCTCGATCCAGATCGCATCGTATTTCTGCAAAATGTCACGGAAGCGCTGAAGTTGGCATTACAGGGGCTGCTTCGGCCCGGTGATCACGTGGTAGGCGCAGGATTTGAACACAACAGTGTGCAGCGGCCATTGGAACGAAGGCTGCGCATATGCAGTTGAGAACCGCAGACAATAACGGAACGGTCAGAGCCAGCATTGGTTATTTCATTACGGAAAGGATCATTGATATTCTTCTGGCTGCCGTAAAGGAATTGGCAAGTAATCGCGAGTGATTTCAGAAAGAGAGGCCGTGTCATGTTTCTTGTTGGCCCCATCGTGAATACGATAGCCATCCTCCTTGGAACTCTAATTGGAACCCGACTCGGGGGTATGCCTGACCGGATGAAGACCACCGTTCTACAAGGCTTGGGCCTTTTTGTCATCACTTTGGGGGTATCCATGGTCCTTAGCGCACCGGGAGGAGATGTGATTTACATTGTCCTGTCCATCGTCCTCGGTGGTGTGCTGGGCGCGTGGTGGAATATCGAATCGTTGCTTGAACAATTTGGCGTCTGGTGCCAGTCCAAGTTTAAGAGTGGGGAAACTCGGGTAGGGGAAGCTTTCGTGTTTGCCAGCCTCGTCTACGGAGTCGGATCGATGGCGATTCTGGGAGCCATCCAAAGCGGATTGAGTGGGCAAAACACCATTTTATATACGAAGAGTCTGCTGGACGGGTTTTCGGGAATCATCTTTACCACGGTCATGGGACCCGGCATCGCATTGTCGGCCATCCCCATCTTTATTTACGAGGGCGGAATTGCGACCGTGTCCCACCTCTTCGGCGGAAACCTCCACTCTGTACCCATTACTGCCGACGTCACGGCGGTCGGAGGCATTCTGATCCTGGGCATCGGTATCAACATTCTTGAAATAAAACGCATTCAGGTTGCCAACCTGCTGCCGGGTATGCTTGTGGTCGCCATTGTACGCTGGCTTTCCCTACACGGCATTGCATTGATCTCTGGATTTATTCATCTGTGAAACGGGGTGCCCGCATATGCTCTCATCACTGACTTCCAACATCTCAAACAGTGAACTTGTCATCGGTGTCTTGACATGCTTCATTCTCGTCATTCTATCCCTGATTATCGCCGCCGTGACAGGCGCAAGAACGGCCAGGTTGAAAAAACGCTATAAGGCTTTGGTGCAGGGAGAAACCGGTCAGGATTTGGAGAAATTAATCACGGTCAATCATGAACAGGTCGCGCAACTGGAGCGGGAGGTGGAACGGTTCAGGCGGATCGTCGAGAACCACGAACGGCGCCTGCAAGCGGCAACAACCACGGCTCACATTGTTCGCTACAACGCCTTTGCGGAGAATGGCAATGACCTCAGTTTCTCGCTGGCCCTCTTGAATGAAAAAGGTGACGGGGCTGTGTTGAGCAGCATATTCGGCCGCGATGAATCACGAATATACGCGAAACCCGTCCAAGAGCGAAACTCCTCATACACGCTCACGGCAGAAGAGAAAAAGGTCATCGACGCCGCCATGGAAAGTCAAAAACGCGAACGGTGATCGGGTTTACGCCAATCCCCCTTCTCTGACGATTCTATCGCCTGAACAGCGCGTGGAAGCGCGTAATGGGCGTTCGCGAAGCGGCCCGAATGTCTGTTGCCGTTGCCGAATGCAATCGTGACTCTGTCTCGAAGATGGCTCCTGCCACGGCGTCGGCGATCACATTGGCCATCTTGAATACCATGCTGAGTCTTGTGTTTTGCAGCACAAAGTACTCCATACACCCACCCACATTCACGATTCCGGTAATGTGGACGTCGCCCACGGGCGGCAGGCGCTTATGAACTCCGGCGCCAGGCTGCAGCGCCCCCTGGGCCAGTGTGATCTGCCCGACACTGGCGGCCTGACCCAGACAGGCGTCGACCGCCACGATATAGGGCCTTGGAACCACACGGGATACAAGTTGAATCGTCTCTTCCAGGTTGACGGCGTGGATGGGGTTGTCGAGAGTTCCGAACAACTTTATACGATCATTTCTCTCGGTCACCTCAGAGCCCACAAGGGGTCCAAGAGCGTCGCCGGTTGAACGGTCCGTTCCAATACACATCAACACAACAGACGCGCCAGCAGGCCTTGCCAGCAGGTGCTCACGTAAAACGCGCGTCAGTTGGAACGCTGCTTCCGCATCATCATACTTGACCCTAAACGGAGTCTTCACTTTTGGCCCATTTAGCAAGTAGCCCATCACATCCTGCTGAAAGGTTGATAGTACAGTATGTGACCGGAAAACGGCAAATTATACCCATGCCAAGCATACAATTCAAGATAATCCTGAAAGACAGGCTCGAAGGGGAAGGGGTCAATGATAGACCTGCTGATCATTCTCATCCTCAGTTGGCTGGCCCTGTTTGGCTATGTCCTGGGAGGAACGAGAGCGCTCATCTATCTCTCCGCGGTGGTTGGGGCCAGTTATGTTGTCACGGAGGTCTTTCCGTGGTTGCGGTTGATCGGATATGATCCGACGGTTCATGGAGACTACCTGCATTGGCTGAAGCGTATACTCCGACCCATTCTGCCCGCGGCCAAGAGCGGAGTTCCTTTCGTCCTGTCAGCGAGCGCGCCTTTCACAGCGAGTGCCGGCGCTGCCGTACATATTGTGTACAGACAACTGTCCGCGGGCGCCTATGCGTTGTGTGTTCTGTTTGGGCTCCTGATGGCGGGCAAGTCGCTGGATGCGGCATGGTCACACTCCTTGGCGAAGAATTCACGGGCTCTGCCCGGAGTGTTCATCGGACTCCTGGCGGGCGCCTATCTGTCAGCTCTCACCCTGCACATCATTGGGGTGTCAGCGTGGTTGACGCACTCTGACCTGCTGCGTTCGGAACTCTATCGATCGTTGCTGGCACATGCGTGGACTCATGTCTTAACCCATGGTATAGTCGATTAAAACATTGAGGACAGCGTTATGGGGGCAGTCTAACGGTATGGAGAAGATCTTTCGCCTTGGCGACGTCGTGACCATGAAAAAACCACACCCATGTGGAACGAATGAATGGGAGATCATTCGAATGGGTATGGACATTCGGATCAAGTGCATACGGTGCGGAAGAAGTGTCTTGATGCCCCGCAGAGAATTTGAACGTTCCCTAAAAAAAGTCATTCGCTCGGTGATGGCGCCTGATACTACGGATTAAAACTGACTGCCCATGGCGAGAAATTTCTTGGGAAATAGCACCATTGAGCGGCGTAATAAGCCTTATCAGTGGGCAACGTTGCAACGTCCTCCGATAAAGCTTATTCTAAAATGAGCCTCAAACACGACGCTCATATGACCCGATGAGCGGCAAAAATGCCTTTTGACTTGCGTAATCTATCGCGCAATGCCCGTAACTTCTTGCGCATATTGTTCACCTCATTTGCATGATTCAGCGTGTGTATTGTGTGTTGCCTTCGTATGAATTATCCAAAGCTGCTATTTATCCATACGGATCGCTATGGTGAAAGAGGCGCAAATCAGTATAATTTGGAGTGAAAGACATGCCTTTAAGAGCAGGGATAGTCGGACTGCCAAACGTAGGGAAATCCACACTGTTTAATGCGATCACCAAGGCCGGAGCCGAGGCTGCCAACTATCCGTTTTGCACGATCGATCCGAATGTTGGAGTTGTGGAGGTTCCCGATGACCGCCTGCAAGCACTCGCCGAGATCGTTCACCCAGCACGGATTGTGCCGACTGCATTCGAATTTGTCGACATCGCCGGCCTTGTTAAAGGGGCAAGTCGAGGGGAGGGCCTCGGTAACCAGTTTTTGGCCCACATCCGCGAGGTCGATGCCATCGTCCATGTGGTCAGGTGCTTCTCAGATAATGATATCACACACGTGGCGGGTAAGGTAGACCCAGAAGCGGATATTGAAACAATCGACCTCGAACTGATCTTCGCGGACATGGAAACGGTGAGTAAACGACTCGACAGGACACGACGACAGGCCAAAAGCGGAGAGACCAAAGTGCGCGAGGAAGTTGCGACCTTGGAGTTTGTCCTTAATCACCTGGAGGAAGGTCATCCACTCCGTCACCTGCAACTCACGGCCGAACAGGTTGAAATCCTTCGGGATTTACATCTGTTATCGCAAAAGCCGGTTCTTTATGCGGCCAATGTCGCCGAGTCCGAAGCTGCCCAAACTGAGTTGCCGCTCGTCGATCCCGTCCGGTGGATTGCCGAACGGGAAGGCACTCATGTGGTTGTCATCAGCGCTAAAGTCGAGGCCGAAATCGCGGAACTCGAAGACACGGACAGAGAACTCTTTCTTGCGGAACTTGGTCTGAAGGACTCTGGCTTGGATCGCCTCATTCGCGCATCCTATGACATGCTGGGGTTACTAACATACTTTACGGCCGGGCCTGCCGAGGTCAGGGCGTGGACCGTGAAAAAAAACACAAAAGCTCCGCAGGCTGCAGGCGTCATTCATTCCGACTTTGAGCGGGGGTTTATCCGGGCCGAGGTGGTAGGTTTTGCAGACCTTATTACGGCAAGATCCATGGCCAGCGCGAGAGACAGTGGGAAATTAAGGCTTGAGGGCAAAGACTACTTTGTGTCGGATGGAGACGTCATGCACTTTCGGTTCAACGTGTAGTTATCGTACCTGTTTGCCTGTTTGAAACAGTGGCATGTTGTGGAGTGCTATGGTACAATATCACGATGTGAGCGAACAGCTCTCCATGCGTCGCCAAAGACGCACAGGACAACCTGCCGTCCTTGCTCCGTAAAATCGGGGCCGTAGTCCATAAGGAGGTGAAATGAAGTGCGTCAATACGAAACATTGTATATCCTGCGTTCCGACCTCGAGAGCGAAAAAACCCAGGAACTGGTCGAACGATTCAAGGGTCTGGTCTCCACCCATGGCGGAGAGATCGAAGATGTCAACGAATGGGGAAAACGCCGACTGGCTTATGAGATCGACGAGAAACGCGAAGGTTATTATGTTCTGATGAAGTACCAAGCTGCAACAGACTTTACTTCAGAGCTAGAACGCCTGTTTAAGATCAACGATGATGTGTTGCGATACCTGACAATCCGCGTTGATGAGTCTTAAGGGCGCTAGAGGACACTGGGAGGCCTCGAGATGTTAAACCGTATTATCTTGATCGGACGCCTGACTCAGGATCCTGAATTGAGGTACACTCCTTCAGGATCCGCCGTTGCTTCGTTTACCCTTGCTGTGGATCGTCAGCGTACCAACCAGGCGGGTGAACGGGAAACGGATTTCATCAACATTGTCGTGTGGCAAAAGTTGGGGGAACTCTGTGCCCAGTACTTGCGCAAGGGCAGGCTTGCAGCAGTGGAAGGACGCCTACAGATTCGCCAGTACGAGAACAAGGACGGGCAAAAAGTCCGTGTAGCCGAAGTAATTGCGGATAACGTCCGATTTCTGGACCGATCCGCCGACAATGCAGGTTCAGGATCAGGGCAACATGGTGCGGCAACGAGCGGAGCGGTGCGAGGGAATGACCAAAACCCGGGCCAAGCCCGTTCGTCGTCTGACAGCTCTAGGTATCAGGATGATCCATTCGCTGATGACGGCAATTCAATGGACATCGTCGATGATGATCTGCCGTTTTAGCGTACGGTGACATAACGGAGTCCGGCAGCCCACTCTTCATTCAAGGTCTTCGAAAAGGGGTGAGAGTTATGCCAAGGAAGGGCCGTGGCGGTAAGCGAAAACGCGTTTGCCAGTTCTGCGTAGACAAGATTGTGGTCGTCGATTATAAAGAGTCAAATCGGTTGTCCAAATATTTGACAGAACGGGGTAAGATCCTGCCCCGCCGCATTTCAGGAAACTGCGCAAGGCATCAGCGTCAGGTGACCGTTGCCGTTAAACGGGCGCGCCAAGTTGCATTGCTGCCGTACAGCATGGAGTAGCATAGGACAGAACGGGAAAGCGGCATGCCTGCGGCGTAGAGTAAAAGCACACCAAAAATCCTGCCAGCGGCGGATTCAGGTGTGCTTTTCAGATGGTGCTGAGCGGTAAGGAGACGAAGAACGTGCTCCCAATTCCGGAATGTGATTCGACTTGAATCTCTCCATGATGCGATTCGACGATCTTCTTTGAAACCGAGAGCCCAAGTCCGGAACCGGTGGATTTTGTCGTATAAAAGGGGGCGAATATGTGATCCAGGTGAACGGGGTCGATTCCCGAGCCCGTGTCGGATATCATGACCGTATAGACGCTATTTTCCACAGACGCGTACAGGGAAAGTTCTCCTCCACTTGCCATGGCATCCAACGCATTCTTGCTCAGGTTGAGGAAGATTTGCTTGAGCTCACTCTTGTTTACCATGCATCCGCCGCAGGGAAAATCAGATACATTGACGACGACTCCCTTCATATTGGCCTCTGCCGTGACGAGAGGCAGTAGATCGGTGAGAATGGAGCCGATTTCAACAACCGTGCGGTCGGCGTTTACCGAGTTGCGCGCCAGCATGAGATATTCAGAAATTAAGCTGTCGACTCGATCAATTTCTTCGATCATAATTTGAAAGTAATCTCTACCCTCCGATGGCGGATTGCGTTTCTTCTGTAATTGGAGGAAGCCGCGAACCGTAGTCAGGGGATTGCGGATTTCGTGGGCAGTCGATGCAGCCAGTTCTGCGATCAGGTTGAGCCCGTCCGTCCGGGTGGTGTAAGATTCCCATTGTTTCCGGGTAGTAATATCATCAGCAAAGAGGGCAAATCCGGTTATCGCCCCCGAGGTGGGGATATACGTTGGGAAAACGGCAATCTGCACATACCGCAACTCTCTTGAGACAGCGTGGGTGAGCGCTATTTCCATGTTGCGCACCGCAACGCCGCGGTCTAGCTGGAGACTGACATTATCGATCAGTTTCTGGTCAATGCCAAGGGATTTCCCGATGTCAGCGATTGGCTGGTCACACACCTCTTTCTCCAACAAACCGCACATCTTACTGAATGCCTCATTGACACTCTTGCAACGGCCGGCTCGAGAGATATGGATGATTGCCAGAGGAGCGTTATCGATTACGCCCTTGAGCAGGGCTTCCTGTTGAGACAGCCGAAACCGCATGTCGAGGATCACGTTTGTGAGCCGATCCAGCAAGTACAGAGACTGCGGTCGAGTTGCCGTAGGATCAATGGTCAGGGCATTGACCCAGTTGGCGACGGTGGACGGTTCCCGTCGCATGCGATAGAGCACGCTCCCAATGACCAGGCCTGCGCCGATGGTGACCACGCAAACGAGAAGAGCCATGATAATTTGATGCGTCAACACTTGATTCAATTCGTCGGCGATCATTTGCGTAGTTGTCGCAACATAGATGGCCCCTACATAGCGCCGCTGAAGTTTGATCGGAAAGACTGCCTCGTAAATGGGGGTGTGAAGTGAAGAGCTATAGTATTGTTCACTGACAGTCGAGTCGTGACTGGAATTAAGCCACAGAGGTCTGATATCGTGAATCAATACTCCGGGTTGGGAAGCAACTGCGAGCACAGCCTGAGAGTGCATTCCGATGGCGCCGATCTGTAAGATAGGAAGTCCGGATTGCTCCATAATGTATAATGATCTATGCAGTCGCTTCTTTAACTCTCCGATTTGTAAGGGCGTTGGATGCGCGCCTGCGAGGGTAGGTGTAATTTTCCTCACAATTTGCAACGCTGAAGCTCCCAGGGCGATGTTATAGTTATGTTCTACTATATTCCCTGTTTCCGTGTAACGATCGAAAACAAGGGCGCCGAGCAGGACCGCTGCCAATACCACGACAGATGAGATTAACAAGAGGCTGGTTCGCGGACGCAAATATATAACCTCCCTACTGCTTCATAGTCATTCTCTTATTATACTTGAATTATAAAAGTCACAAATATAACAATGTGGAGCGCTGGGCGAAGCCAATCAGGAAACAGGTGATGCTGATGAGACGTGTGACAGGATCGGATTTTGCCTATGGAGCATGGTTTTTTGCGTTGCTGTGTATAACCGTGCTGACGCCCCTCGGGGGTATCGCGGCTCTCTTGCTGCCAATTCCGCTGACGCTGCTTGTAGCGCGGGGGCAGTGGAGAAGGGCTGGCTATTATGTAGGAGCGGCTCTACTCATACTATCTGTTTTGGGTTCCATCGCGTCCGCTTTGCTAATTCTCCTGTTTGTGAGCCTGTTTGCCTATGTACTGGGGGTGGGATTTCAGAGAAATCAGGTAAAGCGGGCCCTTGTCAACGCAACTCTTGTTGCCATTGCCTTCTTTATCGCGGGATTGGCTCTCATGCGGTGGTCGGGTATAGCGATCTTACCACTGATAATGGCTGAAGTAAAAAGAACATTGACGGCGGATCCCCAGATAACGCTGCTGGGTGGACAGTCTCTCGCTGAGACTGTGCAGGCGCTTCAATCTCAGGTGCAACTCTTCTTTCCAGGATTCATCGTCATCATGGGTGGAGTCGGCACGCTCGTAAATGCGGCTCTTACGCGAGTGTTACTGAAAAAAAGCGACAGTGGCTGCGAGCCGGTGTTTAGCCGTCTCCAGTTTCCCAAGATAGTCGTGGGGATCTATTTTTTTTGCTTTGTGTTGCTGATTGCAGGCGTTGGTCAAGGTTCTCTGCTTGCATCCCTGGTCAATAATGTGTTTCTGATAGTCAGTTTTCTTATGACCATACAGGCCCTCTCGCTATTGTGGTTCTTTTTGGGAAAGCGACCGTTTGGCTTGTGGATCATGTTGCTCGCCGTGATGCTGGCGCTCGTATCAGTCATCGGAATTTTATACTTATTGTTGGGCGTCATGGACATCATCGTAGATTTCCGGGCAAGAGCCAGGAAAAACTGACATTTTCGATAGTCCTTCACGAGGATGCGCGGAGCTAGCCCATCAGGCGAGTCTCATTGTAAATGCCGTGAAGAGCCCTATAATTAACGTGTGGAACGATGTCTTATGAATCTGTCGATAGATAAGGAGGATGGTCATGAAAGTTGTATTTGTGCAGGATGTTGCGAATCAGGGAAAAAAAGGCGAGGTAAAGAATGTGTCGGAAGGATATGCCCGTAATTTTCTATTTCCTCGTCAACTCGCGAAACCAGCCACTCCCGAGGTGCTGAAAGAGTTGGCAGACCAGCGCGCGGCAGAACAGAAGCGTGAAGCGCAGCATGTGACCGTCGCCAGGGAGGTTGCCGCCAAACTGGACGAGTTTACTCTTCAATTGCACGTCAAGGTTGGGGAAGGCGGACGCCTGTTTGGCGCCATCACGTCCAAGCAGATCGCAGAAGGTCTGCATGCTGCAGGTTTTTCCATCGAGAAAAAGAAAATCGTTTTGAATGATGCGATTCGCACACTTGGAACGACCATCGTACCTATCAAGCTCTATCACGACGTCACCGCACATTTGCGCGTTCATGTACAGCCGCAATAGTTGTTCGTAGAGTTGGATCGCGAATCGTGAAGTGGAGGTGTCCTCTGGATGACAGATCCAACATTGGATCGACTGCCTCCGCAGAATGTCGAGGCGGAACAGGCGGTGCTTGGAGCGATTCTCATAGCTCCAGATGTACTTGTCACTCTCGCAGAACGGTTGCGTCCAGACGATTTTTATCGTCACTCCCATCGGCTTCTGTATGAGGCTGCGCTGGAGATCGCCGAACGCGGAGAGCCTGTTGACATTGTTACACTTACAGCCAAGATGCAGGCGCAGGGTAAGCTTGAGGAAAGTGGCGGGGTGGAATATATCATCGGGCTCGCCCGTGCGGTGCCCACGGCAGCCAATGCCGAATATCACGCCGAGATCGTGGCGGACCGCGCGATGCTGCGCCGGCTCATTGGAGTGTCCACGGAGATTGCCGCCACCAGCTACGCAGGCACCGAAAGTGTGAGCGATCTGTTGGATCAGGCGGAAAGGCGTATTCTCGCGCTGGCGCAGACCCGCAATGACCGCGGATTCACACCCATTAAAGAGGTGCTGCTCAGCGCCTATGAACGCATAGAGTTTCTGTATCACCATAAAGGCGGATTGACGGGTGTCTCGTCGGGATATCCGGAACTCGATCGCATGACTTCCGGATTTCAGAAATCCGATCTCATTATTCTTGCGGCGCGACCTTCTGTAGGAAAAACGGCCTTCGCCCTGAATATTGCCCAAAATGTAGCTGTCCGTGCGCACCAGACGGTGGCCATCTTTAGCCTGGAGATGTCAAAAGAGCAATTGGTTCAGCGGATGATCTGCGCAGAGGCCAACATTGATGCATCGGTGCTGCGCAGTGGACAATTGGCTGATGAGGACTGGACGAAGCTTTCGATGGGCATCGCGTCTCTCTCTGAGGCTCCGTTGTACATCGATGACAGCCCGGGCATTACCCTGGCGGAGATGCGATCCCGTCTGAGAAGATTACAATTGGAACATGGGTTAGGACTAGTGGTGGTGGATTATTTGCAACTGATTCACGGCAAAGGCAAAGCGGACAACAGGCAACAGGAGATTTCGGAGATATCGCGATCTCTCAAGGGGTTGGCCCGTGAACTGGATGTGCCTGTCGTTGCGCTCTCACAGTTGAGCCGCTCGGTGGAGCAGCGCCAGGATAAGCGACCGATGCTGTCTGACATCCGGGAATCTGGAAGCATCGAGCAGGATGCGGATGTCGTAGGCTTTCTATATAGAGACGATTATTATGATCCGGAATCCGAAAAGAAGAATATCGTTGAAGTGATCATCGGAAAGCAAAGAAATGGTCCGACGGGGAAGGTAGAACTCGTATTTCTCAAGAATTACAACAAATTCGTCTCCCTTCAGACAACAGCGCGGTGACAAGCATGATTGACCAATCAACAGACATCGGGATATCGATCAATGATGGGCAAGATTCGACTGACTCGGCGCTTGCGCCACGCCGGGTCAAGCATCCAAAAGAGCGAATCACGATCGTATGGCTGATCAGGAAAACGGTCTCCCCGTTACAGCCAGCTCCGCGTCCTGACCGAAAAGTCTCGCCTGTGCCAAAGCACCCGGAACAAATCGTGACCACTACACGCTATGGCGCAAGACGGCGCGCCAAACGCCTGCGCATGGCATTTCGTCTCCGAGTTATAAAGATCACTAAACGCATTGGATACTCGTGTCTTGTGGCGATTATTGTGATGATGTTCTCATTTTGGGCCAAATTCGCCGTGGTCTACAACGTTCCAACAGATCTGCAGACGGGTCCGTTGCAACATGTGCAGGGGTATATCGTCTTTAAATCGTGGTGGTTCGGCCCGCCTGTGTTTAATCTGAGGAAATACACGAACATTGACCCCTTAAACCCTGATGCATCTCTTGCCACGGACTTGCAAAATTATCGAGATATCATAACAAGTCCGAGTGAAATTATGTGGACTTGGCCCTGATAAATTACGAACAATATCTGTATTTTGACCATCATCGTTCGTATATGCACATTGACAGACGCGATGGTCGTTGTTACACTCAGATGGGGTTTTTGCTAAGGATAGCACCTGGGCATAAGGTTGATCCCATAGGAGAGATGCGGCATGGCGACAGTGGTCGTTATCGGAACGCAGTGGGGCGATGAGGGCAAGGGCAAGGTGACTGATTATCTGGCTGAAAAAGCTACGGTCGTAGCGCGCTATCAGGGAGGCAATAACGCCGGTCACCAGATTCGCCTGGCAGGGAAGAAGTTTGACCTGCATCTCCTGCCATCCGGCATTCTCTACAGCGATAAGCTGTGTGTACTCGGCAATGGAATGGTTATCGATCCGCGTGCGCTGCTCGACGAGATGCGTGAAATTGGCGCTCTGGGCATATCGATGGCAAGACTGGCCATCAGCGATCGGGCCCATCTGGTGTTGCCTTATCATGTGCGTCTCGATGAACTGGAAGAGGAGCGCAAAGGCGTTAGCAAGATTGGCACGACCCGCAAGGGGATCGGTCCGGCTTATATGGACAAAGCCGCGCGCATCGGCATTCGTATGGGCGACCTACTGGAACCAGAGGTATTTAGATCTAAACTGGAAGAAAATCTGATCGAGAAGAATCGTCTATTTGAGAGATATTACGAGGTGTCCGGCTATTCCGTAGAAGAGATTGCCGAAGAATACTTGCGATATGGGGAAGCCTTGCGTTCCCATGTCGTTGACACATCGGTCGTGCTCGATGAGTGTTATACGCGTGGGGACGACGTGTTGTTTGAGGGAGCACAGGCTACCATGCTGGACCTGGACCATGGCACGTATCCCTATGTGACTGCTTCCAACCCTGTCGCTGGTGGAGTCTGCATCGGATCGGGCGTTGGTCCCACCAAGATTGACAAGGTCGTTGGAGTTG
>JAJZCB010000146.1 GCA_021846285.1 Bacillota bacterium | reverse complement strand
TAACAGATATAAACCCCGATCTTGGCGTACGCCGTCGTAAAGACGGGATAACCCAGATTGCCCGGCTTAAAGTAATACTTCTCCCAAAATCCGCATCCCGCCGGCCCCGCCTGCACTTGCGGCAAGTGCTGCTTACGGTACTTGCCGAGATACTTCCCGTCTGCGTCGATCACTGCGGCCGTATTGTAATACACGCCCGGCAACTCTTCTTCATAGACGGGAACAATCAGCACGATGCCAAGTTCCTTGGCGAGATCCTGCATCAGTCTGACTGTCTCTCCATCTGGCACGCGCTCGGCGGCCGCATACCACTTGGGATTCTGTTCCGTGCAGAAATAGGGGCCGAAAAATATTTCTTGCAGGCAGACGATTTGCGCTCCTTGCGCGGCCGCCTCGTGAATCATCCTCACATGCTTTTCGATTGCCGCCCGCTTATGCACTGCGACTGGTTCCCCGCCGTCCACATCGTGATGCGTCTGCAAAAGTCCAATCCTCACTCTGGAATCCATCGGAATCGCCTCCAAATAATCGATCTGCTACATTTGAACCGGAGAAATCGGGTCGCACCTTTGAAACTGACCCATTCCCGGTCTGCCCACAAACTGGTCTTGATCTACGATCATTTCGCCGCGCAAGAACACATGCCTCGGCTTCCCCACGACCTGAAAACCCTCGAAGATATTGTTATCCACGTTCATGTGGTGCGTGGCCGCCGAGATCGTGCGCTGCGCCTTGGGATCCCACACGACAATATCAGCGTCGCTGCCAACGGCGATGGCGCCTTTGCGGGGAAACAGTCCAAACAGTTTCGCGGCGTTCGTGGATGTCAAAGCCACAAATTTATTCAGGCCGATTCGCCCCTCGTGAACGCCGTGATGATAGAGAATGGACATCCGGTCTTCGATCGTCGGAGATCCATTCGGGATCCGCGAAAAGTCGTGCAACCCCAGTTCCTTTTGACCTTTCAGATTGAAGGAACACTGATCCGATCCAAACACCTGCAATTCCAGGTTGCGCAGCTTATTCCAGAGCACACCCTGGTGCCACTTGTCACGCAGCGGCGGCGACATCACATACTTCGCGCCTGCAAAGTCGGGACGCTCATAATCCGTGTAATCGCACACCAGATACTGTGGACAAGTCTCCCCGTATATGGGCAATCCGCGCTTGCGCGCATCGCTGATCGCGTCCGCCGCTTGGGCGCAAGTCACGTGCACCACGTAGAGAGGAGCGCCCGCGATCTCCGCTAAACGGATGGCCCTCACGGTGGCCTCCCCTTCAGCCTCAGGCGGACGTGTGAGCGCGTGGTATTTTGGCTCCGTCCAACCGTTCTCCAGCGCCTCTTTCACCAGCACCTCGATCACATCGCCGTTTTCCGCATGCACCTGAACCAGCGCCCCCACGCGCGCCGCCATACGCAGGACCCGAAACAGCGTCTCGTCATCCACCTGCAAGTTATTTTTATAAGCCATGAATAACTTAAATGAGGAGACGCCCTCACGTTCGACAATCTGCGGGATCTCCTGCATCACTTCATCCCGCATATCCCCAATCATCATGTGAAACGCATAATCGATAGCGGCCTTGCCTTCCGCCTTGCGATGCCATGTGCGCAATGAATTGGATAACGTGTCTCCCTTTTGATGAAGCGCGAAGTCCACGATGGTCGTGGTGCCGCCAAAGGCGGCCGCAATCGTTCCCGTACGAAAGTCGTCCGCCGTCACCGTGCCGCCAAACGGCATATCGAGATGCGTATGCGGATCGATTCCCCCCGGGAACAGATAGCACCCCTCTGCATCTACGACGCGATGATCACCGATGGCTATGTTGCTTGCCAAAACCGCGACAACGCCGTTCTCCATCAACACGTCCGCCCGACTGACATCGCTTGCCGTGACAACCGTTCCACCTCGGATTAACGTTCCCATCCAAACACCCCCAGCGTGTGATCAATTCAAGAACTAAAGGGCCTGACGTTCCCGCCAACTGAACGTCCTACCCCCGGAATCGACGCGCACCATCTCGATGCAATCCTCCACCGGGCACACGATCGAGCACAAATTGCACCCTACGCACTCCTCCTCATCCACCACGAGCGCCAGTTGCCCAGATCCGTCAGACACCCGGTCTATGCATTGGTGCGCGGCGTCCTCGCACGCGATGAAGCACTTATTGCAGCGAATGCACTTGTCCTGATCAATCCGCGCCGCCACTTTGTACTCGAGATTCAGATCTCCCCAGTTCCCGACGCGGTCGACCGATTTGCCCACAAGATCCATCGCCGATGAAAGCCCGCGAGCGTCGAGGTACTGGTTCAACCCGTCGATCATGTCTTCCACGATGCGAAATCCATGATGCATGACCGCCGTGCAGACTTGCACCCCGGAAGCGCCCAGCAACATGTACTCGACCGCGTCCTGCCACGTCGACACGCCTCCGATGCCGGAAATCGGAATTCCCACCAAGGGGTCGCGCGCACAGTCCGCCACCATGTTGAGCGCAATGGGTTTGACCGCCGGTCCGCAATAACCGCCGTGAGCGCCTTTCCCGTCCACATTCGGAATGGGCGTCCACGTATTCAGATCCACGCCTATCAGGCTGTTGATCGTGTTGATCATACTGACCGCGTGGGCGCCGCCTTGCGCCGCTGCGCGCGCCGTATAACGAATGTCGGTGATGTTCGGCGTCAACTTGACGATCACCGGAACTTCGGCCACTTCGACGACCCACTCGGTGGCTTGCCGGAGAAATTCAGGCGACTGGCCGACCGCCGATCCCATCCCCCGTTCAGACATACCGTGCGGACAGCCGAAGTTCAGTTCAAAGCCATCCACACCCACGTCCTGTACCTTCTTGACGATCTCCTGCCACACCTCCTTTACGTTGTCGACCATCAGAGACGCGATAACCGCACGATCTGGAAAGGCGCGCTTCACTTCCCTGATTTCGCGCAAATTATCCTCAAGCGGTCGATCTGTAATCAGTTCGATGTTGTTGAACCCCAACATACGCGCTCCCTCGAAATGAAACCCGCCAAAACGCGACGACACGTTGACAATCGGATCGCCGAGCGTCTTCCAGACAGCCCCGCCCCACCCAGCTTCAAACGCTCGCATCACTTGATATCCGCTATTTGTAGGCGGAGCGGAAGCGAGCCAGAATGGATTGGGACTCTTGATCCCTCCCACATTCACAGACAGATCAGCCATGGGATTCACCTCGCCACTTTTCAGATTCGTCCGCCGCCAGCAAGTGCTGATGAACGGCGGCGGCGGCGATTTTGCCCTGCTCAGCCGCTTCCACCACCATGGCGTCGCCCACGCCGCGCCGAAAGGCGCAATCCCCCGCCGCAAACACGCCAGGCTGATTCGTTCTCATCTGTTGATCGACCCGGACAGATCCACCGTCGTGGATAATGTGCAGCTCATCCAATAAGCTGGTTAGACGTGATTGCCCTGTGCTGCGGATCACCGTATCAACTTCCACCGCAAATTCCGTTCCGGGCATCGGAACAGGAATCGGGCGTTCGGAATTATCGGATAACTCAAGCCGTGTTTTCACAAACTCCACAGCGCGCACCCGGTTCCCCTCGCCCAAGATCCGAACAGGCGCGCACAGCCACCGAAATTCCACACCTTCCTGTTTGGCGAACTCGTACTCAAACGGATAGGCTGTCATCTCACGCGCGGTTCTGCGATAATAAATCGCGACGTTTTCCGCATTCAACCGCTTGCTGCACGTGGCGGCGTCGATGGCTGTGTTGCCCGCTCCGATCACGACGACCCGATCCCCGATATCGCCAACGCTTTGTCCTGATTTCACCTGAGAGATGAAGTCAAGCGCATCCCATACGCCCTGCAAATCCTCCCCCGGGATCTGTAAGGGAGGAACGTTGCCCATACCGAACGCCAACACCAGGGCGTCGAAATTTTCTGCCAGATCCCCAATGGCTACATCTCTTCCGACAAGGACGTTCGTCTGCACAGTGACTCCCAGTTTCACGACCTGTTGCGCTTCCCACAAGGCGACGGCGCGAGGAAGGCGAAAGGGAACAATGCCGTATGTGTTCAATCCGCCAAGCTGCTCCTTCGCTTCATAGATCGTCACTGCATGCCCAAACCGGGCGAGTTCTCGAGCCGCAGCCAGTCCCGCCGGTCCCCCTCCCACTACAGCGACGCGTTTGCCGGTCGCCGTTCCGGGCGAAAAGAGGTCGATATTCCTCTCTCGCACCCAGTCTGTTGAGTAGCGCTGCAAATCGCTGATGCGGATGGGCGCCGCATCCTTTCCCAAGACGCACGCCCCCTCACACAGATCTTCCGTTGGACAGACCCTGGCGCAACTCGCGCCCAGCGGATTCGCATCCATAATCACCCGCGCGCTTCCTGTGACATTGTCAGTGGTGATCTTGCGGATGAACGATGGAACGTCGATATGCGTCGGGCAGGCTGCGGCGCACGGAGCGTCATAACAGTACAGACAGCGATGAGCCTCCGTCAAAACTTCGGCTTTGGTCAATGGCCTGTGGACGTTTTGATCCAGCCGATGCTGCGGCTGATCACTCAAGGCAAACTCGCTCAATGTGCATGCCCCCCTGAAAGACGCGGCTGAAGTTAATCGTTTAACCAACGCGTCGTAATCATCTTTTTCTTCGTGTAAAACTCGACGCCGTCGCGTCCTGTGGCGTGCAAGTCCCCGTAAAACGAGCCTTTCCAGCCGCTGAACGGGAAGTATGCCATCGGCGCCGGCACGCCAATGTTGACTCCGAGCATACCCGCCTCGATCTTTTCACGAAACACGCGCGCCGCTTTTCCGCTGCTTGTGTACAGCACGGCCGCGTTGCCGAGTTCAGACCGGTTCGCGACCGCAATGGCGTCCTCGAGATCATGCACGCGAATAATGCTTAGGACGGGGCCAAAAATCTCTTCGCGCGCGATCGTCATTTCCGGTTTAACGTGATCAAATAAGGTCGGCCCCAGGAAGAACCCTTTGCCGACAGACGCATCCACGACGCGACCGTCCCGCAGAGGCGTCGCGCCTTCCGCCACGCCCGATTCGATATAACTCACAATGCGAGCGCGATGCTCATCGCGAATCACAGGCCCGAGTTCCTTGCCTGGTTCCAGCCCATCGCCGATTCCCATGCGATCCGTGGTTTCTGCGAGAAGCTCAATAAATTCGTCTGCGATCTTCTCCTCCACCAGCAAAACACTGCCCGCCAGACACCGCTCACCTGCATTTCCAAACGCGGAACTGATCAGAATATCAACCGTCTTTTGCATGGGCGCGTCCGACAGCACGATGTGGTGGTTCTTGGCCCCCGCAAGCGCCTGAACTCGCTTGCCGTGCGCGGCCGCCGTCTTGTAGACGTACTTCGCGACGGGCGCCGATCCGACAAATGATACTGCCTTGATCGTCGGGTGTTCAAGAATCCGGTTGACAACCTCTTTCGCGCCATGCACCACATTGAACACGCCGTCTGGCAAACCGACCTCAAGCAGCAGTTCCGCCAGGCGGTTTGACGAAAGCGGCGTGCGTTCGGACGGTTTCAGGATAAATGTGTTTCCGCACGCGATGGCAATGGGAAACAACCACATGGGAACCATGCACGGGAAATTAAACGGCGTTATACCGGCCACCACCCCGACGGGAAAACGAATCATCTCCGAATCAATCTCCCGTGACACGTTCGGCAATACGCTGCCCATGAGCAACGTTGGAATGCCGCACGCAAACTCCACCACTTCGATGCCGCGCCGAACTTCTCCGCGCGCGTCGTCGAGATTTTTCCCGTTTTCCAGCGTGACAAGCCGGGCCAACTCATCCTTGTGGAGCTCCAGGATATCGCGGTAGCGAAACATGACACGCGCCCGCTCTGCTGGCGGAACCTGACTCCACTCCTCGAAAGCCGCCGCCGCCGCTGCGGCGGCGCGATCCACATCTTCGCCGCTTGAGAGAGGAACCTGAGCGAGCAGTTCTCTGGTTGACGGGTTGGGAACATCCAGCCTCTCAACCGCATTGGCCTCAACAAACCGACCGTTGATCAGGTTTTCCAATACCTTCATGACAATAGTGCCTCCCCATGTATATCCTCTACTGCATGTGCTTCAGCTCCGGATGCGTTTCATACATCTTCTCCAAAGCATGCTTCATTACTGCCAGCGCCTCTTTCACCTGCGCTTCCGAAACAGTCAGCGGCGGGGTTATGCGCACCGTATTGCCGTACAACCCTCCTTTGCCGACAAGCAATCCA
>JAJZCB010000145.1 GCA_021846285.1 Bacillota bacterium | reverse complement strand
GGCAGTTCCATTCCCGCCATCATCACCATGGTTTCCAGGCGGCGCAGGATATCTCGCGGCGAATTGGCGTGTCCGGTCGTCAGCGAGCCGTCATGTCCGGTGTTCATCGCCTGCAACATATCGAGCGCCTCGGCGCCCCGAACCTCGCCCACGACGATTCGATCCGGCCGCATCCGCAGAGCGTTTTTGACGAGATCGCGAATGGTCACTGCTCCCTTGCCTTCCACGTTTGGCGGGCGCGTCTCAAGAGTCACGAGATGGCGCTGCTGCAACTTCAGTTCCGCTGCGTCCTCGATCGTCACGATCCGTTCGCCGTCGCCGATGAAGTTTGACAGGACATTCAGCGTCGTTGTCTTGCCCGAGCCCGTTCCCCCTGAGACGACGACGTTCAGGCGGGCGGCGATCGCCGTCTCCAGGAACCGCGCCATAGGCGGCGTCAGCGTACCGAATCCGATCAAATCGTTGATAGTAAACGGTTTAGCCGAAAATTTACGTATCGTAAGACACGGACCCTTAAGGGCCAACGGCGGAATAATCGCGTGTACACGCGAACCGTCCGGCAGGCGCGCATCGACGTATGGGGTGGCGTCGTCAATGCGCCGCCCAAGAGGCGCCACAATTTTCTCGATCACCCGCATCACATGGTCGTCATTCTTGAACTGAACGGACGTCTCCTGGAGTTGGCCGGCGCGTTCTACGTACACCTGATCATGGGCCACCACCATGATTTCGGAGAGCGTGTCATCGTGAAGCAAGCCGTCGATTGGACCATAGCCGCGGATTTCCGCCGTCAATTCCCGAAACAGCCGCTCATGTTCCGCTTTGGTCAAAACCACGCTCTCATCGAGCAGGAAACTGTTGAGCAGATCGAGCAAACTGGCTTCATCGGCGGCGTCCGCCTGCACCAAGTCGTCGACCAACCGCACGTGAAGCTTGCTCTTCAATTGTGCGAAAACTTCCTCTTTCCCCAGTCGGGTTCCTCCCGTCGCATCGCTCTCCGGGGTCGCCCTCGCTCCGTAAGACGGACTTTGTTCCGTAGCCAGTCCACTTAATTGGCGCTTTTTCTCAATGCGTTCGAGCAGCGACACGTCGCATCACCTCACTTTCCATAAAGCCCGCCGGAGAATGCCAAGGCGGGGTGTACCCGCGTTGCCCCGGCGTTCCTGAGCCAACGTCTTCGTCGCCAACAGATTGATGTCGCGCGCCGTCTTGGTCCGTTTCGGACCGACCAGGAGAGGCACTCCAAGATCTGCCGCCGCGCCCGCGGCTTGCGGTTCGTAGGCAATGGTCGCATAGATCTCAAGATCCAGGACATCGCACGCGGATCTCTCCGGAAGCACCCCGCGGCGTACATACACGTTCTTTACACTCATGGAGTACCCAAGCGTCTTTAAAACCTCGAGCAGACGCCGATTGTTTTTTACGCAGGGCAAATCGGCGCTGCTCAGCAGATACGCCTCATCCGCCAGTTCCATCGCCGCGAAAAACACATCCGTCAGAGCCTGCCCGGTGTCAACCACAATATAGTCAAACTGTTTGCGCAAAGTACGCAACACACCTTGAACAAAGACAGGCGTAATATACTCCGCCTGTTCGACTTGAGCCGGAGCAAGCAAAACCTGGAGGCCCGATTCGTGATTGATGAGATAGCTCGGCAATGCGTCAGCGAACGCTTCGCCTTCTAAGAGCAACGAATAACACGTTCGCTTGTCTTCTTGCACCCCCATCAGCAAGCCGACATCCCCAAAACTCAAATCAAAGTCTACCAAAGCGACACGCTTCCCCCGTCGCGCCAGGGACAACGCGTAGTTCACCGCGACAGTCGTCTTGCCAACGCCGCCTTTGGCGCTGAACACGACATGGATGTGAGACTTGCTGCGAAAGCGATCGGATAAGAGCGCCGTGGTGGTTACCCGCTGTTGTTTCTCCATGCGTGCGTACACCCCACGGATCGCGGCAAGCATGCTGTCCGCGCTGAACGGTTTGAGCAGGTATTCACGCGCTCCAGCCTGGATCGCCTGTTTCAGTGATTCGAACTCCTCTTGCACCGACACGATCACCACGGTCACGTCTGGCAATTCATCGGCAATCCGGCGAGTGGCTTCGATCCCGTCCATGATCGGCATGTTGATATCCATCAGCACGATGTCGGGTTTGAAGGATTTGGCCAACTCATAGGCTTCCAGGCCGTTCTCGGCTTCGGCCACGATCTCGACGTCCGGAGAGAACCCGAGCATCATTCTCTCCGTGTCGCGAATCTCCTTGGCGTCATCCACTAGCAACACGCGAATGGTCTGTTTCACGCGGCTTACCTCCTCAGAACGGTTGCGTCGGTCACAAGCGTGCCGGTTGTTGCAAGACTGGTCTGTCCGGAAGGTTCTAACACCAAATTGAGTGACCCGTAGGTCGTGACAAAGGCGATCGCACTTGACTGCCGTGGCGTAACGGCCAAGGTGACGGCTTGTGCGCGCGAGTTTCCACTCGATGAACCAAGCCCGACCCCCGCGCTCCCGTTCGCCGCCCCGGCTGGCACAGCCAACACCTGCACATTTGTGGCTATGATTTTAGCCGCATCGTACTTACTTGCCGTGTAACTCTTCCCAAGCACCGCGATGACGGCCACACGATCGCCGACTTCGATGGCTCCCGCCGCCTGCGTCACCGGATTATAGAGAACGCTCATGGCCACCATGCCCGAAGGCACTCGATCCGCAAGACTGGGGGAAGCCATGATGGTTGTTACCATTGGCGCAAGCAGTTGTTCACCAGGGTATAAGGTTGTTTTAGAGATGAATCCGACCGCGCCATTCAAGCTCGTAATGGCGGTGAGCGCCCTGCCCCCGGCGGGAACGTTGCGAATCGTGACCATCCCCGGCGCGATGCGCGTGTGCGCCGCAATGCGCTGAGTCACCAGCACCACTGGTTCGAGGCGACTCCCCTTTTGCAAGCGCACCATTTCTGCGTGCACCTCGACATTGACAACGACAGCCGTTAGGGTCGCGAGCACGATCGCCACGCCGATGAGGATCGCGGATGTCCTTCGCTTCTGCACGACGTTCCACTCCTTTATGACTCACGAGAACCCTTCTCATCCTATCAAGCGGACACCGTACAGTCCGAAGTTCGTGCCTTGACCGATAGTGCCGGGAACGACCATTTGCAGAAACTGGCCGACAATCTGTTGGTGGCCTCCGCTCCCTTGCAATCCATCCAGGTAAAAGGCCGCAAAGCCGACAATGGTGACGCTGGACCTTCCATTTACGTTAAGCGTGTTCACAACGGGCAACTGAATCACGCGCGGACACCCGTTCGAAGCCGTCGCAAATGTCCAGCCTTCACCCTGTTGCAACCTGTAGGAAATCGCTTGCGATACGGGCCCGGACATGTCCCCCGGTTCCGTTTGAACCTGTTCGCCGACTGACAGCACCCCACTGTACCCAGACATGAGATTCTGCGAAAACTGTTGCGCCCCGGTGCCGCCTAAAGCGAGAAAACCATAATTTCCACTGCCGTACTCCTGGTTGTCGTTCGATCCGTCCGTCGTCTCCTGACTCGATCCATCGTTTTGCTCTTGGCTTGATCCGTCCTCTGAACTCCCGTCGCTCCCGGATCCATTCTGCCCAGCCCCGATCGACAGCGTATACGTCTGCCCGTAGGCAAAGTTTTGTTCCACGACGGCAATGGGCGCGAACCCCGTTCCGGAAACCAGCGTTCCGGCTTGCGCCTGCACTTGAATAGCAATATTGGCGGACTTATATCCCAGCACCCTGGCAAAATAAAGCGGTACATTTTGCTGCCCGTTTAACGTTATCGTTTCTGTTGCGGTGTTGACGTTTATGCTGTTGACGCTTCCTCCGTTGTTCTGAACATACTGATACGCTGTCGATCGCGCCGCAGATGCGCCGTTAAAAATCTCCTCAACTCCCGACAAAGCTCCCGCGTCCAGCGCATTCCACAACTTTTGCTTGGCCGCGAATTCGACGCCGACATCCGTGACAAGCGCGGTAGAACCGAGCAAAACCACCATCATCAGCGCGACCAATACGGCGACGTTGCCGGATTCGTCCTTCAGCAGCTTCATGCGATCACTCCACTCTCATGGCCGTCGCCGCATGGACGACGAGCGGATTCGGCAAGAACGCGGTCAGAGGAAACTCAATATTCACCGGATAGGAGATCGTCACCACGACCGGTTGTCCTGAGACGCGATTGCTCTGAGTCGGATCGATGGTCACCGTCAGTTGCGAGGTCTGCAACGTCGCGCAGTCCTGTTGAATCACCTGATTCACCTGCGCATCCGTCGCGCCCACGCTCGCATAGCGCGCGGCATCGAGCGCCGCCCCTTCAATGACGAGTTCCGTCGAAAAGATACTTCCAAAATCGATAATTCCGAGCAATACAAGCAGAAGAATGGGCAACACCAGCGCGAACTCGACCAGCGACTGGCCACTCTCGTCTTTCCACAGTTTCTTGACCGCAAGAGCGAAGCGAGTTCCGATCACAGTCTCATCCCCCCGCCTGAAAGCACGACGGCGAGCACTCCTAGAAAGATCGCGACTCCGTAAGGAATCGACACCGGTTCACCTATGACCTTTGCAAATCCCTCGTGCCCGACGACTGACTCGGTCGGTTTCCACGGCCGCCCGAGTAAACTCCTGAGTCCAAATACATTCCCCTTCACGAGAATGGCCAATAGCCCGCCTGCCAAAGCCATCATCAGACTGGCCGTCAGCACTCGTTCAACGCCGAGCGCGAAACCGACCACGGTCAGAAGTTTCACGTCACCGCCGCCGATTCCCCACAGCAGATAAGGACCGAGCAAAACTGCGAACCCGACCGCAGCGCCGGCAAGGCTGTCTAACGGATGCCCGTGGACCACGCCGTGCACCAATAAACCACAGATGGCCGCAAGCAGCGTCAAGCGGTTCGGAATCCGCCGCCACAACACATCGGTGACAACCGCACCCGCACAGAACGCCAAAGCCACCATCACGCTTGCGGACATCGTCTCTTCCCCCCTCCGTCAACGGGGCGCAACAGCGCATCAACACGCCGTTGCGCCCCTGCAAAGCCACCGCGAGGTTGTTGCCATCGGCATGAGGCTCACACGGAACTCTCATGCGCCGATGTCAAACAGCTCTAAATGTTACAAGCTTTTCGTAATGGAAGCGAAGACGTTTCCGATTCCGCCAGACAGTGCCCCGAGTGCAACAACCAACGCAATCGCCACCAACGCGATGATCAGGCCGTACTCGACGAGCCCCTGACCGTCTTCTTCATTCCGCAGGCGCACAGCCATTTCGCCCGCCTTGACTGCAACTGAATGATACATCCCCGCCATCTTCTCTTTGATCCCTTTCATCCTTGATCGCCCCTTTGAAGGTATAGTGTTTTGAAAGCTATCCTCTTGCTGTTGTGATCCAATCATAAAAAAAAGACCCTGTTTAAGACAGGGCCGCGAATCCTATTTTCGCCGTTTGTGCGTAGGACAATAGTCCTATCTTGGACGCCCTGGCTGCCATGGATCGCAGCGAAGGCAAAAGACGCTCTGTCCTGTTTCGCTCATCCGGTTCCGGACACTTCCAAGCGCTCCGACAGGGCGATGACCACAGCCTTCGTCCGATCTTGCACCCCCAGTTTCTGCAAAATGCTCGTCGTGTGATTGCGAGCCGTTTTTGGACTGATAAAGAGAGTTTCGGCGATCTCGCTGTTGTTGCACCCCTGTGTCATCAACCTGAGGACCTCCCGCTCCCTCGGGGTGAGAACCTGTGTCAGTGCGACCCGTTCCGCAAAATCGACGTTTTCTACAGACACAGCGAGGTCAGCGTCTGGCCGCCCGGCCGTTTCCCTCGAACTCCCCGCTCGCTGCGTCTCACTCGCTTCCGCAAAGAGGGCGTCCATCATATAGCCCACCAGTCGCGGGTCGACATACCGCTGGCCGGCCGCAACAGTGCGCACAGCCGCGCGCACCGTGTCGATCGTTGCGTCTTTCAGAACATATCCCTGCACCCCTGCGGCAATGGCCTGCAGGACGTAGTCCTTGCCATCATAGTTGCTGACGATCAGCACTGGGGTCATCACACCCATATCGCGAAGCTGCCTGACGGTTTCGATCCCTGATCGGTCAGGCATTCCAATGTCCAAAAGCAGAACGTCAGCGGACAGATCGTGAAGGGCGGTCAGCACTTCAGCGCCGGTATGCGCCGTCGCGACCACCACAAATTCGCCTGTCATAGACAACAGCGCCTCCAGGCCGCTCAAAAACAAGGACTGATC
>JAJZCB010000144.1 GCA_021846285.1 Bacillota bacterium | reverse complement strand
AGCAGCGTCTGCGGAACGCCCAGGCCAACCAGAAGAACGGCAAACGCGATGGCAAGCGGCAGCAACACGCGCGTATGAATCTTGATAAAATCCACCCAGAAGTTCCCGATCGAATCGCTCCTGTTAGCCGTCAACCCGCGAACAAACGCGATGGCAGCGACGAATCCGGTGGCCGCCGACGTAAACTGCAGGTAGGTGATGGCGAGCGTTTGCCCCAGGTACGACATGGACTGCTCGCCCGCGTAGTTCTGCCAGTTTGTGTTGGTGATGAAGCTTGCGGCCGTGTTGAACGCCAGATCCCAACTCATGCCCGGAATATGGTCGGGATTTAAGGGCAGCATTCCCTGCAGGCGAAAGATCAGATAGGCGAAAATCATCATCATAAAATTAACCATCATCAGTGCCCTGAGATACGCCTTCCAGTCCATGCGCACAGACTGATTCACGCCGACAAGCTTGTACAACAGGCGCTCAAAAGGATCAAACACGGGCTCGAACCAACTGCGCGCACCCGTAAAGACACGGTGAAGATATCCCCCAAGGGGAACGCCGAGGAGCAACACGACGGCGATCACGGCCACGATGCCGATCGAGCCAGCTACAGTCAATCCTGCTCACTCCCAAACAAACTAGTCGATCAGAACTTCTCCGGATTAAAGACGACGTATGTCAGATACACCATGACTCCCGCTGAAATGGCGAGCAAAATCCACATCCGTCTCCCTCCTAAGCCTTGTCAAACGCCCGAAACAGCACCATGAACAGACCAAAAATTGCGAAGAATAGAAGGAACGACAGCAGATTGCCCACCCTGAACACCTCGCTTCTAAAAATGGCGTGTTCTGATCCACTGGCTTTATGTGTGACTGCCTTGCAGGAATGATGTGAACGGGCGAATGACTTGATTGTAGTGGCTGAACACGTCAAAATGCGCTTCGATAATCAGGCCGCAGACATAAAGGGAACATAAAAATACCGTTCACAGTTATGTGAACGGCACCTGTTCATTTTCATCCTGGGCTCGCCAGGAGCATGGCGGTTGCTGGAATCCGGGGGCTCTGCTCAGGAAAAATCAAGCAATCGGTAACCAATGCCCGGTTCGGTAATGATCAGGGTCGGCCGCGTTGGATCATTCTCCACTTTCTTGCGCAGGTGTCCAATATACACACGCAGATAATGGGCTGCCGCGTCATAGTTTTGATCGCCCCAAACCTGCCTTACAAGCTGATGGTGTGTCATGACGCGACCAGCGTTTACGGCCATTGCCTTCAGTAAATCGTACTCAATGGGTGTGAGATGGATTGTCTGCCCATCTTTTTCAACCAGCCTTCTTGCCAGATCGATGGTTACATCGCCAACCGTGATAACCGGTTCGCCCGGAGCATGCGCAGCATGACGCAAAGCGACTCGAATGCGCGCAACGAGTTCTCCCATGCCAAATGGCTTCGTGATGTAATCATCAGCTCCCGAATCCAGCACAGCCACGGTTTGGGCCTCATTGTCGCGTACGCTCAGCACAATGACCGGAACCTGCGACCATTCACGGATTTGTCGCAAAACCTCTGTTCCGTCCATATCGGGAAGTCCGAGATCGAGGACCACAAGATCGGGCCTCTCCATGCCCACGCAAACCACGCCGTCGGATCCCGTCGCGCTTTCCAGCAGCGAAAAACCATGGGCCTGCAAAGTCACTTTAAGCAACTTGCGAATCTGCAACTCATCATCCACAACCAAAATCCTGGCTCCCATGCGTCGCCTCCCCTCAGTCGACAGGCAGTCGAATCACGATCCTGACTCCCCGGCTCGCTCTTCGCTCCGCCGCGATCCCGCCTCCGTGCGCTTCAACAATGCCTCTGCATATCGCCAGTCCCAGTCCTGTTCCCGGAATTTTCTTCGCCCCTTCCGCACGGTAAAACTTGTCGAAAATCCTCTCTTCGTCCCCCTCCGGTATCCCGATCCCCTCGTCTGCGACCGTGAGAATCGCAGTTCCGTCACGTTCCGCTGCGCCAATTTCGATCCTGCTATTGTCAGTCGAATACTTGACCGCATTGCTAAGGATGTTGACGAGAACCTGCTCAATCAACACATCGTCTACCCGCAAAGGCGGCAAATCTCCCTGCAGGTTCACCTCGACTGTCCGATGTTGGAGTGAATCCTGCACTTGCCGCAATGCTACCCCCAGCATGTCAGAGACGTCACAGGCCCTTTTGTGCAAGCTGAGCATACCGCTCTCCAGGCGCACCATGCCGAGCAGGTTGGTCACCAGTCTATTCATGCGCATGGCGCTGTCGCGAATCGTATACAGTAAGTCGCGGCGATCTTCAGCGGTGAGCATGGCCTCGTTTTCGATCATGCCTGTCACCGATCCTATGATGCCTGCCAGTGGCGTGCGCAGTTCATGCGAGATGGAATCGAGCAAAGCCGTGCGCAACCGTTCCGATTCTGCCGACAGGCGCGCCATGTGCGCCTCTTTTTCCAGTTGAATGCGGGCAATCGATACCGCAGAGAGGCCCGCAAACGCTTCAATGAGACGCAGACGCTCCGCAAGCAGAGCGCCGGTTTGACCGCGTACATCCAAAACGAGAACTCCCCGAACAACATCCTCGGTCTTCAGAGGAACGTAGATCTGATCCGTATGTTCGCAGCGCCCTGTTCCGCGCCCCGCCGTGTCGCCATGCACATAGACCCATCGGCATATCGTTTCGTCGACTCCGTCGTCATGGGGAGGCTGGCCTGCCCTCGCGCTGATGGACATTCTGTCTCCATCAGCAGGAAGCGCAATCCAGGCAGGGAGACGCAAGGTACCGTAGACGTGCGTCACTATGGCTTCCAAAATGCCAGTCAAATCACCGCGAGCGGTCATCTGCCTGCTGAGATCGTAAAGCGCCGCAGTGTCCGCTTCCCGCTGGCGCGACTCATTGACCTGCATACGCAGGCGCAATGCCAATGTTGCCGTCAAGATCGCAACACTCAGAAAAACGGCGAACGAGATCAGATAGCGCAGGTCGCTCACTGAAAAACTGAAGATAGGCGGCACAAAGAAATAATCGAACGCCACGACGCCAACCGCAGCGGCATAGATGGATGGACCGAATCCCCATCGTGCGGCGCTGAAGAGCACTGGCAGCAGAAAGAGGAGCGCGATATTGGCCAGTTGGAAGGATAGTCCGACTCTAAGCAGCAATATGGTCAGTACCCCGATCGCCAGGGTGGTTGCCAGATAGGGCAGCCATCCGTGCCTCGATCTGGACGTTCCCTGCAAAAATCGACTGATTTGCATGCCTGCTCTCCCTGTTTCTGACGGCATCCATGTCCAAAGCCTATATGTATAGTTGCGCAAAGTCCGTTCTACGTCAATTCATGGGCTGGCGCCGCCCGCATTCACAGAGTCAAGTCAAAGACACGGCAGCCAGTGTTGACGCCGCCGTGTCTTTCGCATCCCAAACAACGCCCTGCGGATCTTACCAGCCGCTGCCTGTACCGCCTGTACTGCTCGTGCTGTCCGCGGCAAGGCCCAGTTTCGACCATTCTTCATAGCCGCCCAGCATATTCTGCACATGTTCAAACCCCTGCGCCCGCAAAATGCTCGCCGCAATCGCAGAGCGTCCGCCAGTGCGACACTGCACGAGAACTGGTCTGTCTTTCGGCACCTCCTGCGCCCGTTGCGCCAGATGACCAAGCATAATGTGGGTGGCTTGAGGAATATGTCCCTCCGACCACTCAGTGGCGTTGCGAACGTCCAGCAGGAACACCTCTCCACGGTCGATGCTGCGCGCAGCGTCCTCAGGCTGCACCTCGGCATAGCTCATCACACGCGGCCCGCCGGCAGCCACAGCCGCTGATACGCCTGTTCCCATTGTGGCCTCAACGTTGTCCAACCCGATGTATTGCAGTTCCTTAATGATCGCTTCCAAGCTGTCCTCATCGCACAGCAGATAGATCGGCCGATCGTAGTCGAGAAACCATCCTGCCCATGTCACAAACGATTTATTGTAGGGAATGTTGAACACGCCAACCAGATGGTTCTTCGCGAATACCGAGGCTGGACGCGTATCGACGACAATCCCCTGACTGAGCCATTGCTGTACGGTTTCCGGCGACTCCGCGACCCGTTGCGGCGCATGGATCGCCGACAAAAGTTGCGGACCTTCCTTGTTCAATTTTTTCATCATCGCAAAATAGCGCGGCGGTTCCGGTTGCCCCTCCAGCAACGCGTTGACAAACGCGTCCTCGTCGTTGTAGGCGAGCGCCCAGTTCACCATTTTTTCATACCCAACCGTGGATGACGGTATGGCTCCGAGAGCCTTGCCACACGCACTGCCTGCGCCATGGGCAGGCCACAATTGAAGAAAATCGGGAAGTTTTTTGAACCGTTGCAGGGATTCAAACATCTTGCGCGCCATGATGTCAGAAGAACCGCGGACGCCAGCCGCTTTTTCAAGGAGATCCGGGCGCCCCACATCGCCAACAAACACGAAGTCCCCTGAAAATATACCCATCGGAGCGGATGCCTTTGAACCGCCGTCCGTGACCAGAAGCGCAATGTGTTCAGGAGTATGCCCAGGGGTATGCATGACTTCAAACTTGATGTTGCCAATGTTAAACGAATCGCCGTCATGCACAGGCTGCGATGAATATTCATCCAGAAACTGATACGTCCAATCGGGTCCACCTTCCGCAGAGAGATAAAGCGTCGCGCCTGTTTGCGCCGCGAGTTCCCGAGCGCCAGACAGGAAGTCAGCATGAATATGCGTCTCTGTGATTCCTACGATTCGTACGTCTTCTGCCTGCGCTGCCTCCAGGTATTGGGAGATGTCGCGCGATGGATCGATCACAATCGCCTCTCCCGTCGCTTGACAGCCTACCAGGTACGAAGCGTGCGCCAGTTTGTCATTGTAAAAGTACTTGAGCAACACGAAACCCAGCTCCTTCAATAGTCATTGTGTGGTAAAAGACGACGATCTTCGGCAACTTCTCGAGAGCAGTCGCCGCACTGCTTAGAATCTCCAGTTTACTCAGAACTGACACCATCCTGTTGCTATATACATTCCGGGGTATTGTATCAAGGAAAGTCCTGATCTTATGACTCCCGAACAAGCCATAAACCCATTGCGAGTTGTAGTCCTAATGCACTGAAAATCAACACCTTTCAGAACTGAAACGAATGCCTGAGGTTCAGTTGAGTGACTGTACCTAGAATGATACCATACCTATGGGGGTATGTGTACAGGGGAAAAATATATACATCTGGTTACGTTGACGCAATTCGTTATTATTGTCGGCGGATTATCTGTGGTTCATCATCCCCCTTCTAATCATGACATATAGTTATGTCGTTGATATATATTAGTTATATCACTATAATGAGTCTGACTGATCCGCTGGGAACGCCGCGCAGCAGCATGGAAATCTAACGTCGAGGTGAAGTGAACCAATGTCAGAGTTGACCGGTACGCAAACCGATGCACGCAAACTCCGCTGGGTTTGGCGCGTTGCCCTATTTGTGATCATCCTTTTGGTCGGTGAATGGTACGTCAAATGGAACCCTTATTATCACAAGGCATTCATCGCCGCAGCCAAACACTCGATCGGGAGCTCTATCGTGAGCGGAAAAGGGGATGTCGCGCCCGCAGTATCCTTGGCTGCGGCCTGGCATTACGCCGTGAAGTATTTTCAGGCGGTCTGGCAGGCGGTCATATTGGGCGTGGTCGTTGGCGCTGGCGTACAGGTCCTGATTCCACGCGACTGGATCCTGAGAACACTCGGAAGCCGTTCCGCCAAATCAGTCGTCACCGCAGGCGCCCTGTCTGTGCCCGGCATGATGTGTACGTGCTGCTCTGCTCCGATTGTAGTCGGCTTGCGCAAACAAAACGTGGCGGCGGGATCGGCGCTTGCCTTTTGGCTGGGCAATCCCGTTCTCAATCCAGCCACGATCGTCTTTATTGGATTCGTATTGGGTTGGCGGTTCGCCCTCACCCGTGTCGTGTTCGGTCTCATCCTGGTACTGGGTGTGGGGCTGTTCGTCAACCGCTTCTCCGCTGATCGCGAGGTTCCCGAATCGGCGCACATGGCGGTGGCCAAAGCGACGGAACTGGACCAGCGCCCCGTCTGGAACCGTTTTTTCACGCTGTTGGGTCGACTGACTTTATCAGTGGTTCCCGTGTACATCCTCATGGTGCTCGTTGTCGGCGCCCTGCGCAGCTGGTTCTTTCCGGCCATCGATTTCGGTCATGCGCAGGGACTGCTGTGGATCCTTGGATTGGCGCTGGCGGGCGCCATCTTCGTCATTCCGACCGCCGGTGAAGTTCCCATCATTCAAACGATGATGCACTATGG
>JAJZCB010000143.1 GCA_021846285.1 Bacillota bacterium | reverse complement strand
CAGCGGACAGCTTTATTTTCCTTGATCATCAGGAATGTGGCAAGGGAGGATTTTGAAATTGTACGCGAGTTTGGCGTAGACGGTTTCAAGCAGGGGCACAGTATAGGAATCCGACTGGCAGGAACGGACGTGCGATTTTCTGGAACAGACCTTCATGGAGCTGGCGCGCCACCAACAACCGGGAAGAAAAATACACCTGCGGAGATTTTTCGGGATAGACATCCGCTGCTGCACAGCACCAACAACCGGGAAGAAAAACCCGCTTGGCCGGAATCGTATGCTGCGCCGAGGCGAGTTCGGCGCAGCCGTGTTTGAGAAGCGGCGCAGCATACGATTCCGGCGGGCAGAGATGATCGATTTTCCGGAATGGAATGATGGCATAGATCTTGCTTGCTGAGTATCTGACTAACGCAATTGCTTGGTGAAGTGGTTGAGAGGAGTGCCGTCAGTGGGCGATCCATACGGTTTGAAACGAGTGATTGAACCAGTCGGGGCCATGCCGCAACCCGCATGGAAACTCGACAACAGCATGCGCTGTGGAGACGATGAGATGCTGATCGACGTCGACATTCTCAACATCGATGCGGCGAGTTTTACGCAGATCAAAGAAGCCGTTGGGACCGACCCTGCAGCGGTGGCAAACCGTATGCGGGAGATCGTTGCGATGCGGGGAAAACACCACAACCCCGTGACGGGGTCCGGCGGCATGCTGATCGGAACCATCGCACAGATCGGACCGAATTCGTCCAAACGCGACTTCTCTGTCGGAGATCGTGTCGCGACGCTGGTGTCTCTGAGTTTGACACCGCTTGTCATCGATGAGATCAACCATATCGATCTCTCCAGCGGACAGGTGAAGATTGCCGGTCAGGCCATTTTGTTTGACAGTGGAATCTGTGTCAGGATGCCGACCGATTTGCCAGACAGGGTGACGCTTGCGGTCTGCGACGTATGCGGCGCGCCGGCTCAGACCGCGCGGATCGTTAAGGAAGGGCAGACCGTTGCGGTGCTCGGGGCGGGGGGTAAGTCTGGCATGATGGTACTGGCGCAGGCTCGCCGAAATCTCGGCGCGACAGGCCGCCTGATTGCCCTGGAATACGCCGAAAAATCGGCGGAAGCCATCCGCGAACTTGGCTATGCGGACGATGTTCTGGTGTGCGATGCGCAAAATCCCGTACAAACGCTTGAGGTCTTCGAGCGAGCGATGGGAACGCAGCTTGCCGATGTCACCATTAACTGTGTCAGTGTTCCTGGCACGGAACTTGCATCGATAATGATAACACGCGATCGAGGCCTGGTTTACTTTTTTAGCATGGCAACGAGCTTTACGACCGCAGCACTCGGCGCTGAAGGACTCGGTAAAGATGTCGACATGATGATTGGCAACGGGTACGCCAGCGGCCACGCTGATCTGGCGCTGGATTTGATCCGCGCAGAGCCGGCGCTGCTTGCCGCCTATGTACACAAGTGCGGGTAATTGAAAGAGAGGGGATACTCGTATGAGTCTGGCAGAGCACGATATCCTGTATGGAAAAAAACAGCGGAGCTTTCGGGATATACCACTTTGGAAAGACGTGACCGACGAGCAATGGAATGACTGGAAATGGCAGTTGACCCACACCGTTAATTCAATCGAAGACCTGGGGCAAGTGATCAATCTGACGGAGTCGGAGATTCGCGGAGTGGCGACGGCTGGCAAGAATTCCATACCACTGCGCATCACCCCCTACTATGCGATGATGATGGACCCGGACGATCCCGGTTGCCCGGTCAGACTTCAGGCTGTGCCCATCTCTAACGAGATGAACCGTTCCCCGTGGGATATGGAAGATCCACTGCACGAAGACGAGGATGCTCCTGCTCCCGGACTCACACACCGCTATCCTGATCGCGTGCTGTTTTTAATCACGAATCAGTGCTCGATGTACTGCAGGCATTGCACGAGGCGGCGGTTTTCGGGCCAGGTCGGCCACGCCGTGCCTAAGCCTCAGCTTGACGCCGCCATCGACTATATCCGCAGAACTCCGGCAGTGCGGGATGTACTGCTATCCGGCGGGGACGGGCTGCTCGTCAATGACCGTATTCTCGAATACATCCTCTCCAGCTTGCGGGCGATTCCCCATGTGGAGATCATTCGCATCGGCACTCGCGCGCCCGTTGTATTTCCGCAAAGAATCACAGAGAATCTCTGCAACATCCTGAAGAAGTACCATCCGGTATGGCTCAATACACATTTCAATCATCCCGATGAGATCACGCCTGAAGCCAAACGCGCGTGTGAGATGCTGGTGGACGCGGGCGTACCCGTCGGCAACCAGAGCGTGCTGCTGCGTGGAGTCAACGACTGTTCGCACGTGATGAAGAAACTGCTGCATGAGTTGGTAAAAATGCGCGTTCGCCCTTATTATATTTACCAGTGCGATCTGTCCGAGGGCATCGAACATTTCCGCACCACAGTTTCCAAAGGCATCGAGATTATGGAGGAACTGCGCGGCCACACGTCAGGCTATGCGATCCCGACGTTTGTCGTGGATGCTCCGGGCGGCGGCGGAAAGATACCGGTCATGCCGCAGTACCTGATTTCCCAGGGCCATGGCAAGGTGATCCTGCGCAATTTCGAAGGCGTTATCTCGGTGTATCATGAACCAACGTATGAAGACGCGGGCTGCCCACCGTCCTGCACGCACGATCACGAAGAAGAGGCGATCGGTGTGGCCAGACTGTTGCATAACCAGGCCGTCAGTCTGGAACCGCAAGGGCTGAAACGCGTGGTGGCTCACCACCATGCTCCTGCGAGCGAATAGGGCAATGTGACAAGGCAGGCTAACTCGGATTTACAGGGTGGGGATCCTGATGGCGCACGCGGGAATCACGCCGTTGTGGGAACGTGTGGACGCTCTTGGCGTACGTGATCTGGCCATCGTCGGAGTCAGCAAACACGCAGGAAAAACCACAGCCCTCATTCGCCTGATCGAGGACGCCTCCCGTACAGGGCGACGTCTTGGCGTCGCCAGTGTGGGGGTGGATGGAGAACGGGCGGACACCGTGCTCGGAACACCGAAGCCGCCCATCCCGGTACCGACAGGCACTCTGTTTGCCACAGCCATCGGCGCCATGAAGGAAGCGTCCACGCCTGTCGAGTGGATCGAGCCGACGGGCATATCCTCACCGTTTGGCGAGGTGTGGGTTGGACGGGCGGCGGCTTCAGGAATGATCAGTCTGGCGGGTGTGCGGCAACTTGCGCATCTGCTGTTACTGCGAGCGCGGTTTCGTTCGTTGGGGGCGGATCACGTGATCTATGACGGCGCACTGTCGCGTATGATTGCCATGCATCCTGATGCGGTGGAAGGGGTCATTCTTGCCACCGGCGCAGTTGTCGGAAATTTGGAAGACGTGGTGCGTGCGACAAGGCAGGGGCTGCGCAAGGTGGGCATTGGGTTGGTTGAAGGCGCCGTCGCGCGGTTTTGCGCTTTGCAGGTTGGGTTTGACGGTGTTGCCGTCGCGGTGGCTGAGTTTCCTTCGGTTCCGACCGATGTTGCGGAACCTGCCGCCGCGCGCGTCTCCGGGGAAAACGGAAATCGGACGCCCGAATGGTCGCGAGTGGCGCTCAGCGATATAAGACGTTATCCCGGCGCCACGGCATTTACGGACGATATACGGGCTGCGCCTGATCTGACGGAGCGGCACCGCGTGTTTTATTATAGCGGAGCGGTGACGGATGCGGCCGCGCAAAGCATTCTGCTTAGACCATTCCCCAGTTTGCTGGTCGCTGAGAGTCCGGCGCATGTATTTTTGTCCGAGGGTGTATGGCGTCAGTACACGCGTCAAGGTCACGCGGTTATGGTCAGGCGAAGCGCGAAGCTGATCGGCGTCACGATCAATCCCGTATCTCCGCGCGGCGTAACGCTGCCTCGCACGACGTTAAGACAGCGCATAGAGGCGCTGACCGATGTTCCAGTCTGGGATGTGATGGAGTAGATCGCCAATGGCATTCATGAATCCATGGACAGAAGAGCAGATCGATTTTTTGCGAGTCAAGGAGCGCATGCGCGCTCCGACGCCCTACGGGGTGCGCTATCAACGTGAGCGCACGCCCTTTTTGCGCGGTCAGGAAGAGCAGTGGCAGAGTGATCGCGAGGATCTGACGCAGTTCAGTGACGTATTTTCTCAGGCGTGCGGCGATCAGAGCACTTTTGGGCGCATGGTGCGCGCAGCGCTTGCAGCGCTGCCAGATATACAGACGGTGGCGCAACTGTTGCAAAAGCGGGAAGCGCTTCGTACTGAACAGTGCGCAAACCTGAAGCGCTTTGCGGCGATCGGGCTTCGCATTGACCGCTTGCTGGCCGATGTCAGTGCGAGGAGACCGTGGTGGAACGCCGCGGTGTTGGTCCAGGTCCACGCTCGTTTGAGCGGGGAGAACAGAATGACAACGGCGGACTGCAGCGATGAAGAAACGATCAGACGGTCGTTCAACGACAGCTTTTCTCTCCACGATGTCGCGGATGACGCGGTCAAGGATCTGTACGCGGCCTTGCAGGGTGTCCGCATTCGCCGTTCGTCTGCGGAGAACGGGTTCACACGCGCTCTCTGCGCTGAGCATCGCGTGCCTGTGCGCCGGGATCATACGCTGATCGTCTCCGTCGACGATCCACTGGCCGCTCAAAGGGCGTCTTCAGACCCGCGCCTGCAGTTCTTGCAGCGAACGGCGTTCGAAGTTGTTCTGGAACCGGTCTGGCCGGAGGAAGTGCGGCAACTGCGAGGGGATGAGGATGTCCTTACAGAAAAACTCGCCATAGGTGAAGAGAGAACGTTGCAAATGGTCAGCGCCATGCTGTACCCGTACGCGGATGCGTTGGCTGTGTGCGCACAAGCCATAGGCCGCCTGGATGATGTGTGCGCACGTGTGTCTGTCGCTTGCGACGAAGGCTGGGTTTGGTCGCAGTTGAGCTCGGGCGGCGCAGCCGTTCTCGCAGGAGTGTACCAGCCTAGTCGCCGTCAGGGCTGGACTCCGTGTACAGTGACCCTTGATCGCGCTGTATCGGTGCTTACAGGGCCGAACATGGGAGGCAAAACGGCAACTCTGAAAACGGTGCTGCTTGCGCTCGCCTGTCACCAATACGGTTATCCTGTGCCCGCAGATTCTGTCAGCGCCCCGCTTTTTACTGCGCTGCGGTATGTGGGCGGCGATGCGCAGTCTCTTTTGTCTGGACTGTCGTCCTTTGGTGCGGAAGTTGTGGCTCTGCAGGAGGCGATCAGCCTTGACGGGGCATTTCTCTGTCTCGATGAGGTCGGGCGCAACACAAGTCCGGCAGAAGGGGCCGCGCTTGTAACCGGGCTGCTGGAGACTCTCCTTGACACAAGGCGTCAAATGACGGTCTGCGCTACTCACTTTACGATCGCGTTGCCAGATCAGATGGTGGGCTACTTTCGTATGCAGGGGGTAAAGCGGGGATTCTTGGCTGCTCGCCACGGACCTGCGTCAGCGTCTGAAGGCATCGCGCGCTTGAGTGAAGTGATGGATTTTACGATCGTGCCAGCGCAAGATGGCGCATCCCCGAGTGAAGGACTGGCTGTCGCGCAGTGGTTGGGTCTTGGTGAGGACGTCATTGAGCGGGCCAGGAGACGGCTGGATCGTCAGCAGGAGGGAACACTCGCTCTGCCGGGATCGTGTACTGTGCCGAGGCGAGTTCGGCGCGGCCGTGCCCGAACGACGGCGCAGCACACGATCCCGGCAGAACAGGCGCATTTTCGAGATAAGGGCGGGGAGTGATCGGTCATGAATAGCAAACTGTACCTGGATCAAGAGGAGATTGCCGAGGCGCGTTCGCTCGCATCCGCGATCGCCGACGATGTCGTCGCATTTATCGCGGACAAGACGACCGTGGCGATCGAGCGTACCGTGCTGCGGTTGCTTTCCCTGGACGGCGTGGACGCCGATTACGCCCCGCTGCCAAACGTCGTGGTCGATCATGTTCATGAACGCGGTCAACTGCATCGTGGCGTCTCTCGCTTCGTGATCAACGCGATGTTGCAGACAGGTCTTGGCATTCAGGCGATCGGGGAAGCGGTAGCCGCCGGAGAACTCGATCTGCTCGCCTTGCCGCCGCGACCTGACGCGGAGATTTTTGCGCGCGGACAGGAAGAGGCGCAGATCGCCCTCTCTCGGATAAATCGTAACCGAGAAGTGCGTAATCACTATCTGAGCCGTCTCGGAGAGGGTCCGCAACCCTACATCTATGTGATCGTAGCGACTGGAAATATCTATGAAGATACGATTCAGGCGCGCGCCGCCGCCCGTCAGGGAGCGGATATCATCGCTGTGATTCGCAGCACCGGGCAGAGCCTGCTCGATTACGTTCCCTATGGCGCCACCACGGAAGGGTTCGGAGGCACCTACGCG
>JAJZCB010000041.1 GCA_021846285.1 Bacillota bacterium | reverse complement strand
TGGATTCGTTAGAACAGCTCGGTATTGTGGGTCCGTTTGAAAACAGCAAACCGCGAGAAGTATTGATGACCAGAGAAGAGTGGTTAGCGCGCCAGACGCCGCTCGGCTAATGATTCGGACATGATCTCCCTTTTGCCGCGTAAGATGAAAAGAGGACAACCTCAACATCGGCGAGGGGTGTTTAGTGATGAACCGGCATGCGCGGTTTCGCAGCGGGGCGAGAAGTTCGGGATCGAGACGGTTTTTGGCATTGTGGGCCGGGGCGGTCGCACTGGCGATTGCGCTTGCGATTGCAGTTGCGTGGGTGCAGGAGCATGGACTGTTGTTTGCGCGGGGGGGTGCGGAGCACAGCGCTGTGCCACTCACGGTTCGAGCAGGCGCGACACCTGCCGTGGGGCCATCTCCCGCTCCTCTTGTGAACGATCAGTATGCCGCGCGAGCGGTCAGCAACAGTCAGGAGCGGGAGATAGCATTGGCGCTCACAGCGGCGGTTCCTGGATTGGAAGAGGTGTATGTGCAGGGGCTCGCCACGGGAGGAGTTGCGATTGTGGCGACAGCCACGCTGCGAGGGTTTCCGCATATTTACACGGTGGCCGCAGACGCATCAAGCCGATTCTTGTTGACTGCCTACAGACTCCCTGGTATCAAAGTGGATTTTGCGGCGCTTTATACAGAGGAACAGGGGAGGTATGTCATGGCCGTGGGGCTCGGCGCCAAGGAGGCGCAGGCGCTTTCCCTGGAAACGTTTGCACCGGATGAAGGTCTTGCGCTCACGCGGGATTTACAGCGCATCAATCGTTTCACGGCCCCGTATTCGACGCAGGCATTTGCGCAGTATCAAGGACTATAAACGTATCGAGAGCGGTTTTGAAAACTGTCTGTCATGCCCTAAGGTCTGCGGCGGCCGACTCCGGAAATGTAGGCTTGGGTAAAACCGATGCCCTCTTTGCGAATCCGTTTTATCAACTGTCGCAAAATGGCCTCGTGTCCCGTTTGCAAAAGGGTCTCCACGATCGTGTGGGCGGTAAACGACTGCTCCAGGCACTCTGGAATGTGCGGATCATCTTCCAGATGATCGAGCCAAGCGTCGTCGTATCTCTCCCCACGTCGTTCTTCGTAAGCTCCTCGATAAAGGTCCTTGATCGAAAATGGAGCGTGGATTGTATGCAGGTAAAAATCCAACTGGTAGAGCGCCTGTGCCACGGAACGATGATCACTGCTCGAACTCATGCCCATACACCTCGAACCTATTATGATGGTTTGGGCGCATTCTCGCAAGAGAGGAACAGAGTGAGTTGCACCCATTTGCGTAAATGGTACAATAAAAGAATCAGCATCGCATGGAGTGTGCATCCGCGTTTATGACAAGGTTTCGCGTGTTGTCCGTATGGCTTTGCGGCATGGTTGGCATGTGTTTGACTGGATGCGGGTTTGCTGATGTTCGGACGCTGACCCCCGACATTGTAAAGACGGGTGTGGCGGTTTTCGCTCCGGCTTCCTTGCTTGCGTCCGCAACCGTTGATGCGACGATGTCCACGAGTCATCAGGGTGTCAGCGTTGTTGGGCTCACTGCAGGCACAGCGACGGCCATCAGAAGCGACCTCCAAAGGTCGCAGGCGCAAGTGGTCGTGTTTCTGCACCCAACGGCAGCGTTGCAGGAACTCGCGACGCAGATGCCGCAAAAGCGGTTTGTGTGGATTGGCTATGACGGTCCTGCGCCAGTTGTGCCCAACGTGACATGGGTAGTGCCCAATGTGGAGTCTCTAGCTTCAGTTGCAGGGTACCTGGCGGGCGGAATTCAAGGTTACGGTCGACCGGTTGCTGTCGTTCTCGGTCAACTCCCAGCCAGTTTCAATCCCGGCACTGTCGTGGCCGCCGTTTCTTCCGGCATTCATACAGCCTATTCAAGGGCCGTAGCCACTGTTGTCGATGCTGGCCCGCAAACGCCCGCGACGGGTATTGTCAGTTCCTACGGGGTGCGGGCGTACATCGTGATTGGGCAGGTGGCGGCCCAAACCATGCTCGACATTCAGCGGAGTGGTGTTCCCTTTATCGCACTAAACCTTGGGGCAGGCGCGCCACTCACGGGTAGGGAACTCGGGCGAATTGCGGATGGGCGTTTTACTGCCGCAGGCTTGGCCAGCGTTTTTTCGATTCTGGCGCATGGGCGTGCTTTGCCTCCCCAGTTGGTGAGCGGTTCGGCGCGCGATTTGACGGCGTCAGGGTATCGTGGATGGCAGGGAGTCGCCGGGGTGGCCGCTTATCAGGCAGCGCTGGCCCAGGGTAATGTCGCGCCCGACCAATTTACGGTGGCTGCGCCTTCACCCGCAAGCGCAAGTGCGTTAGGTCTTCCGGTTCCTGCCGCACTGCGTCCGATCTCAGGCGCAGGAACAGCGATCGGTTCGGCAAACCATTTTCAGGGGCAGCCGGCTGGCAGAAGCAATGTTTCCGGATAGACTTTCATGTCTGAGTTTTGCGAAGCAAAATCTCAGCGCTACGCAGCACCAACAACCGGGCAGGAAAAACCCGCTTGGCCGGAATCGTATGCTGTGCCGAGGCGAGTTCGGCGCAGCCGTGTTTGAGAAGCGGCGCAGCATACGATTCCGGCGGGCAGGAACGGAACATTTTCAGGATAGGGGTGTTAAAGTTCCGGCGCGCTCGCGCGGGAATGTGCGCCAATGACCGATCACATGGGTGAGTGGTATTTCGAATACTATATTTATAAGGACCGCTTTGGGCTATTGGGTGACATCGCTTCAGTACTTGGAATGTTATCGATCAATATCGTCACACTAAGTGGCGTTGAGGATCGCAAACGCGGTTTTTTGTTGCGAGTGGAAGATCCTGCGCGGATTGACACTCTGCAGGAACTGTTGCGTCAGGTCGACAATATCACTGTGACAGCGTTGCGACCTCCGACGCTTCTGGATCGCCTGGCGCTCCGACACGGACGTCTGATTGAACGGGAGACGGAGCTTGGGAACTGCAAGACTTACAAATTCACTCGCGACGATCTGGGAATCCTCGTTGATTTTATCGGTGAGCACCTGAAGCGGCCCGGCAACCAGGTGATGGGTATTCGCGGCATGCCGCGGGTCGGCAAGACAGAGTCTCTGGTTGCAGCGAGTGTTTATGCAAGAAAACGGTGGACGTTCATATCCTCCACGTTGTTAAAGCAAACACTGCGTACAGACCTGGACGAAGATGAATTTAATCTCGATGATCACGTGTATATCATTGACGGCATTGTGTCGACAATGAGAGGCAGTGAGGATCATCTGCGGCTTGTGCGTCGAATTCTTCGACTCAACGCTCCAAAGATTATTGAGCACCCTGATATATTTGTGCAACGATCGGAATTTTCCTGGGAACTGTTTGATCGCGTCATCGAACTTCGCAACCACCCGGATGAGGAAATTAGCTATGAAGGGCTGGAACATGACATTACGGGACGCTAGCTGCAGCGCTCGGGAGTTTCGAGGAGGTATCGTAATTGCAAGCAAATGGATCTGGTTCATCATTGGGAGCCGACCAGGAAGCGGCGCGCCTGCGCGAGTTGGGAGAGTATCTGCGCCGCACGCGGGAGTTTCGCGGTGTTACTCTTGAGCAGGCTGTAGAGGCCACGAAAGTGAGAAATCGCTATTTGCAGGCCATCGAGCAGGGAGACGTGCGTGTGTTGCCGGGGATCGTATACGCCCGGGGGTTCGTGCGCAGCTACGCCGATTTCTTGGGACTGGACGGCAACAAGCTGGCCACGCAGTATCTTGGGCCCGTGGCCTCAGATGACAGCATTTCGTCAGGAGCGTCAGCTTCAGGGCGTCAAGGGTCTGCGCGCAACCCGTCGGCGGACTTCGAGCGGCGAGCCTCTTCGCCGGGCGGGCGCCGCGGCGCCCGACAGCGCGGGCGCCGAAGCGGTTCCGTCTTCAATCGCACCCTCGGCGCAACAGCGTTGGTTTTGGCGGTCTTTACGATCGCCGTGTTGTTCTATTCGAGCTTGGCGAAGCATGTCGCCAGTCCTCCGGGCGGGGTATCCGCGGCAACGCCGAAATCACCTGCTGTGGCTTCAGGGTCAACGAAGGGTACGACCGGGCAGGCGCAATCGCAACCGAATACGTCTCCTGCCAAGCAGTCGACGCAGACGGTGTCTTTAGCAAGTCTTGGCTCATCGGGATATACATCAAAGTTTCAGGTGACGGCCGCTGCGCCTTTGGTCTTAAAGGTGACAGGAACCTCCGGAAGATGCTGGATTCAAGTCTATGCTGATGGCAAGAACATCGTTCCGAGCGCCTTTGTGACGCAGGGACAGGTGCAGATGTTCCGCGCTGTCAATTCACTATCCATAGACGCCGGCGCCAGTCGCAATATCTCCATGACGATAAATGGGTTGCCAGTGCCTTTGGTTGCGAGTGCGCTTGGCGGATATACGTATTCGTTTGAGCGCAAGTAGAGGAGGAGAACGTATCGATGGCCAAGGAAGCCTCATTTGATGTCGTGTCAAAGACTGATATGCAGGAAGTGGCAAACGCCGTCCACCAGGCCCAAAAGGAACTGGAGACGCGTTTCGATTTCAAGGGCAGCAAGAGTGACATTGCTCTGCGGGATGATGAACTTGTGATCGTGAGTGACGATGAGTACAAGTTGTCTAACGTCGTCGATATTATGCAGAGCAAATTGGTCAAGCGCAGTGTGTCTTTAAAGAGTTTTGAGTATGGCGTGATTGAATCGGCGGCGCAGGGAACTGTCAGGCAGACGGTGAAGGTCAAACAGGGATTGGATCAGGAGTTGGCCAGGGAGATTGTCAAAGTCATCAAAGATGCGAAACTCAAGGTACAGGTTTCCGTACAGGGTGACCAGGTTCGCGTAACCGGAAAAAGCAGAGACGATCTGCAATTGGTCATTCAGACATTGCGGGAGCGCGATTTTTCGGCTGACCTCCAATTTGTGAATTATCGGTGAGCCCGGTTGCCGTAAAATCGGGTGCTTTGACAGACGCCGCGGGAAGCTATATAATTCTAACAGAGTGAAATGGGCGCATGGTTTGGTAGCGGGACTCTTCCGCTGCAATTTTTTTGCCTTGACGTGATGTGGAGGACAGGCGCAATGACGGCTCGACGAGTATCGATCATCACACTCGGATGCGAAAAAAACGCGGTTGACTCTGAAGTTATGGTCGGATTGATCGAACAAAAGGGCTATACCTTAACAGACGATCCCGACGACGCGGATGTCGTCATTGTAAATACGTGCGCTTTCATTGACGCAGCGAAGCAGGAATCAGTTGATGCGATTCTCGGCGCCGCAAGCAGAAAGACAGGCGGCAAAACCTTGTTGGTGGCCGGCTGCATGTCCCAACGCTATGCAGATCAATTGCTGGCGGAGATTCCCGAAATTGACGGAATTGTAGGAACGGGTGAATTTGCGCGGATCACTGAACTCATCGAAAGGGCAGGACGGGGAGAGCGCCCGAAGTGGATCGGCAATCCGGTCTACATCTACGACGAATTGACCCCCCGCAAGGCGCCCGATGCGCCCTCTGCCTATATCAAGATTGCGGAGGGCTGCGATCACAAGTGCACCTTTTGCGTGATCCCGCAAATGCGGGGTGGATTTCGCTCCCGGACCATCGAGAGCGTGGTTCAGGAAGCTCGCAACCTGGTTTCCGCCGGTGTCAGGGAGGTTAACCTGATCGCGCAGGATTCGACGCAGTACGGGCTGGACCTGTACGGCCGAAGACGTCTCCCGGATTTGTTGCGGGCGCTCAACGATGTTCCGGATCTGCAGTGGATCCGCCTGCACTACTCGTATCCCGGTTACTTCAGCGACGAATTGATCGACGCCTTCCGGGATCTGGACAAGATGGTCAAATATATCGACCTGCCGCTCCAGCACTCTGAAGATCGCATTTTGCGGGCGATGCAACGGCCGGGTCGGCAAAAGCAGATTCGCGTCCTCCTGGCGAAAATGCGAGCGCGGATTCCGGGTGTCGTCATTCGCACTTCGTTCATCGTTGGCTTTCCGGGCGAAACGGAAGAGGAGTTCCAGAATCTCAAAGCATTTGTCAGGGATCTGGAATTCGACCATGTTGGGGTGTTCACGTATTCGCGGGAAGATACGGCGTCATCCGCAGCGTTTCCGCTGCATGTGGATGAGCAGACAAAGGAACGGCGCGCGAGCGAACTGATGGAGGCGGCCCGGGAAGTTGCCGGTAAGCGTATGGCCCGTTTTGTGGGCGAGACTGTACCCGTGCTGATTGAGAGTGTGGATGAGGCGGGAGAGTCGGGATACATCGGCCGCACTCCGTACGATGCGCGGGAGATCGACGGCGTCGTATACGTAACGGGAATCGGCTTGAGACTCGGGTCGATCGTGTCGGTTCGCATTTCACATGCGTTTGAATTTGACCTTGTTGGGGAGGTCGTCTAGGTGAATCTGGCTAATCGAATCACCATAGCCAGAATGATCTTGGTGCCCGTGGTCATGCTGTTTCTGCTTGTGCCCTTGCCCCTCTTTCAAGTGCGCGCGGCAGGTGAGACAATCACAGGCGGAGAAATCTTGGCTGCTCTGGTTTTTGTGATTGCGGCCAGTACTGACAGCCTGGATGGATATATAGCGCGCAAACATCAGTTGATTACTGATTTTGGCAAGTTTATGGATCCTCTTGCGGATAAACTGCTGGTATCGACGGCGCTGATTTCACTCGTCGCAATGCAGCGCATTCCGGCGTGGATAGCGATCGTGGTGATTGCCCGCGAGTTTGCCGTTACGGGTCTTCGCGCGATTGCCTCGACGCAGGGTCGTGTGATTGCCGCGAGCGGATTGGCCAAATGGAAAACCGCCTTACAAATGGTCGCTCTGGTGGCGATCATGATTGACAACTGGCCATTTGTTTACATTGGATTCCCGTTTGCAACGCTGAGTATGTATGCAGCCGTTCTGATGACGATACTTAGCGGTGTCGATTACTTCGTAAAGAATCGTCAAGTGATCGACGCGGGTCATTGATGGTCCAGAGCACTGAATGAGCGGCTCGGGGGTGGCGGGATGATCACCGCTGAAATTATCGCAGTGGGCACAGAGATTTTGCTTGGTCAAATTGACAACACGCACGCGCGGTACCTGTCGCTCGATTTGGCGTCATTGGGAGTGGCTGTCTATTTTCACTCTGCGGTTGGCGATAATAGAGAACGTCTGATGAACACCGTTACACTAGCCCTGGAGCGGTCTCAGGTGGTCATAGTGACCGGCGGCCTGGGACCCACGGACGATGACTTGACTCGTGAAGCCGTGGCCGAGGCTTGCGGATTGCCTCTGGTGTTTTCCCAGGAAGCGTTTGATTCGCATGTCGCACCGTATTTTGTGCGCGTGGGGCGCATTCCGGCGGACACGAACCGACGGCAGGCCATGCGCATCGGTACGGCGGCGTTTTTGCCCAACGCTCGGGGAACGGCGCCGGGTCAGTATGTGGAGTGGAATGGCCGACACATTTTTCTTCTGCCTGGACCACCGCTCGAGACGCAACCCATGTACCAGGAGTCGGTGCGTCCCGTACTGGCCTCGCTCGCAGGGGGCGAGGCGATTGTCAGTCGCATGATTCGTCTCTACGGGATTGGCGAGTCTGAGGCGCATGAGCGGGTAAGAGACATCTTGCGCACGCAGTCCAATCCGACCATCGCGCCGCTGGCGTCGGAAGGGGAGATGGCGTTGCGCATCACGGCTCGGGCTGATACCATACGGACAGCCAGAGCGATGATCGCTCCCGTCGAATCTGTGTTGCTCGAGAGGCTGGGACAATACGTCTATGGATTTGACGATGATACGCTTGCTCATACAGTCCTGCAGGCGCTGCGCGACAAACGCGCGCGCGCTGCATTTGCCGAGAGTTGTACGGGGGGCTTGCTGACTTCGCTGTTGGTTGACATTCCCGGCAGTTCCGACTGTGTTCACGGGAGCGTTGTCTCTTATGACAATGACGTGAAGGAACGCCTGCTTGGCGTGGCGCCCGAAACTCTCATGGCTCACGGCGCAGTCAGCGCTGAGGTTGCCCGGGAGATGGCTTTGGGAGCCCGTCGGCTGATGGCCGCTGATTATGCGGTGAGTGTGACGGGGATAGCCGGACCAGCCGGAGGTACGCCTGACAAACCGGTGGGGCTCGTGTATCTGGCAGTTGCGGGCGAACGCGGCGTGATCGTGAAGAAACGTGTATTTTCGGGTGACCGGACGCAGGTCCGGATTCGAGCGGCAAAGGCGGCGCTTCATTTGCTGCTGCAAGAGTTAAAACAATTATGAGGGTGATGGAATGACGACTTTTTTAGAATTTGCTTTGAGTAGAAAACTGCAGGAAGCCATCGATGAAATGGGCTATGAGGAGCCGTCTCCGATTCAGAGTACGTGTATTCCTCTGATTTTGGACGGCAAGGATGTCATTGGACAGGCTCAGACAGGCACCGGGAAGACGGCTGCGTTTGGCATTCCGCTTGTGGAGATCGCGGGAACGGGTCGCCATGTGCAGTCGATCGTTCTGTTGCCCACGCGTGAACTGGCGATTCAGGTTGCTGGTGAAATGCGCAAGATCGCCAAATTTAAACGTGTGCGTACACTGCCCATTTACGGCGGGCAGTCCATTGGACATCAGATTCGCGCTCTGGAACAGGGTGTCAATATTGTTATTGGAACGCCAGGGCGGGTTCTCGACCATCTGCGCCGCGGAACGCTCAAGCTTGATAAAGTACAGACGGTCGTACTGGACGAAGCCGACGAAATGTTGGACATGGGATTTATCGAGGATATCGAGTCGATTCTGCAAACGATTCCCACAGAGCGGCAGACACTCCTGTTCTCCGCCACCATTCCTCCTGAAGTTCGCCGTCTCGCGAACCGCTATATGAAAGCGCCTGAACACGTTCAGATGACACACGGCGAAATGACCGTGCCACAGATCGATCAGGTGTTCTACAAGGTTCTCGAGCGCACAAAACTGGACAGTATGTGTCGGGTGATCGACAGTGAGGATGTCACGCTGGGCATAATTTTCTGCCGCACCAAGCGGGGCGTCGATGAATTGACAGAAGCGCTGATATCGCGAGGGTATCTGGCTGACGGCCTTCACGGCGACCTGAGCCAGGCGCAGCGCGATCGCGTGATGAAGAAGTTTCGCGGCGGTGAAATCGAGCTGTTGGTGGCGACTGACGTGGCCGCTCGCGGTATCGATGTCGGCAACGTGACGCATGTCGTCAACTATGACATCCCACAGGACACCGAAGCGTACGTCCATCGCGTCGGACGAACGGGGCGGGCGGGCAAACGCGGTTTGGCGATCACCCTGGTAACGCCCCGTGAATTCAAGTTGCTAAAAACAATTCAGCGTGAAACGAAGGCGTCCATCGAAGGTCGTGAAGTGCCGTCGCTGGCGGATGTCGCGGAGCGGCAAGCGGAGATTTGGCGCGATCGTTTGCAGGCCACTGTCCAGGAGGGCGGGCTGGGGCACTACCGGGCCCTGCTTGGCAAATTGGTGGATGAACTGGATCCGGTGGATCTCGCCGCCGCGGCGCTGAAGCTTGCTTCCGCCGGCGAACTGGAATCGGAAGAAGCGGGTCAGTATGATTTCGGAGATACCGGCGGAGCGCCGGGTATGGTTCGGTTCTTTGTCAACATTGGCCGCAGCGCCCGGATGGGCCCTGGCGATCTGGTCCGGATGATTTCGGAAGAGTCGGGAATCCCCAGCGCCGCAGTCGGCAAGATCGACATCTTTGAGAAGTTTACCTTCGTCGAAGTCGAGGAAGAGTCTGCGCCATTCGTGTTTGAGGCACTGCGCCAGGCGCGGGTTAACGGCTATCGGGTCAATTTGGAACCTGCGAAACCCCGTGGCATGGGAAGTTCACCGCGCCGCTATGGCGGACGTCAAGACTGAGCGCGCGTGGTGTGCAGTGTCTTTTCTCCGCCGTGCCCGGTGCAGGGAGCGGCTGGTGAGTTGCGCTGGCAGGACTGTGATCAAATGCACGGTGAGAGCCGTGGTGGGCGCCAGTGCGCCTGCCACGGCTCTCACCGCTCTAGCCAAAATGATGAAGTAAGCTTTGACCCAACAGTTGTATGCCCACGAGCGACTTAAATAGGTGACAAGGAGGTGAGTTGGCGTGAATGACGAGGAGGACGTTGTGCGAGCGAAGGAGGGCGATACAGAAGCACTCGAAAGGCTGTTGGAGAAGCACATTGCGAGTATTCTTCAAGTGGTAAAACGTGTTTTACCTTCTGGCGACATTGACGATGTTGTACAGGATGTGTTGTTGCAAGCATATATAGGGTTAGACGGACTACGCAAGCCAGAAGTATTTGGGAAGTGGATCAGAACCATCGCGTACAATCGTGCAATGCAATGGCACCGTAAACGTTATGCGGAGACAGCTATTTTCCCTCGCATTTGGGAACCCAACAATACGGAATACACAGCGCAGGTCGAGTTGACAATCGACATGGGTGAGGCGTTGGAATTGCTGTCTCCTTCTGACCGTGAAGCTATCAGGCTACACTACTTCGAAGGTTGGAGTTCAGCCGAAATTGCCGAGTTGCAAGGGAGGGTAGCAAGTACGGTTCGATGGAGGCTGAGCAAATCTTTGAGTTCACTGAAAAACATACTCGAAAAGGGGAGTGTTATTGATGACGACCCAGCCAAGCACTGAACAAGATGAACGACCAGGGATTAGATGCTCATTTTGCCGAAAACACCAAGACGATGTTTCGCAAATAGTAGCGGGGCCTGGCGTTTTCATTTGTAAAGAGTGTGTGGAAGCATGTGTAAAAATCTTGGAGGAGCACCGCACATCAAAATAGTTGTTAACGTTTGTTTAATGATCTCTGGCAGGGTTGCCACCTTGCCTTTTTCTATCGGGAGCGGTAACTTCCAAAGTGCTAAGCGGTGTCTTGCTACGATTGCACATGTCCGAACAAATGTTTGTGTTTTGCGACGTGAGCTAGTACAATAATGATAGTCTAATCCAGTACGAACAACCAGCTTGAATCGAAGTTCGGGATGGATTAGGTAAGACGCAAGGGATGCGCGGGAGACGGGAGGAAGGGAGAGGGAGTGCACACAGGTGCATGACCGAGCCCTTCAGAAGCGCCGACCAAGCAGCCCGCTGCGGAGTTCTAATCCAGTACGAACAACCTTGCAGAAGGTGGGAATGTGTGTGGCGGATCGGAAGAGCGCATTAGACCAGGCATTGAAACAGATTGAAAAGCAGTTTGGCAAAGGTTCGATCATGCGACTCGGAGAGGCGAGCGCAACGATGAATGTGGAGACCATTTCATCGGGTTCATTGGCGCTGGACATCGCTCTCGGTGTGGGTGGGTTGCCCAGGGGCAGGATTATTGAGATTTACGGACCGGAGTCTTCCGGAAAGACAACTGTTGCATTGCATGCGATCGCAGAGGTGCAGCGACAGGGGGGGCAGGCAGCGTTCATCGACGCAGAGCATGCGCTGGATCCGCTGTACGCGAAAAATCTTGGAGTCAACATCGATGAGATGCTCATTTCCCAACCCGACACGGGAGAACAGGCTCTGGAAATCGCTGAGGCGCTTGTGCGAAGCGGCGCCGTAGAAATTATTGTCATCGACTCCGTGGCCGCTCTTGTGCCGAAGGCTGAGATCGAAGGGGAAATGGGAGATTCTCACGTGGGACTGCACGCGCGCCTGATGTCCCAGGCACTTCGTAAACTCAGCGGCGCGATCAACAAATCAAAGACCATTGCGATTTTCATCAATCAGATACGCGAAAAAGTCGGCGTTATGTTTGGCAATCCAGAGACCACGACCGGAGGTCGCGCACTCAAGTTTTATTCCACCATCAGGCTTGAAGTCCGCCGGGGAGAAGCATTGAAACAAGGGAACGACCTCGTTGGCAATCGGACAAAGATCAAGGTTGTAAAAAACAAGGTGGCTCCGCCTTTCAAACAGGTTGAAGTGGATATCATGTTTGGCGAGGGGATTTCTCGCGTAGGAAGCCTTGTAGACATTGGAACTGAACTGGAGATCATCCAGAAGAGCGGCGCATGGTACTCCTACGGGGATGAACGCTTGGGTCAGGGCAAGGAAAATGCCAAACAGTTTCTGAAGGAACATCCGGCTATGGCCAATCAGATTGACGCCAAGATTCGAGAACTGAGCATCACGTCTCCCGGCGTTGTGGTCGTGCCCAATGAGGCGGAAGATGACGACGACTTTGAATTTGAAGAGTAATCCAGCTGTGTTCGGAAGCTGTCGGCGGAGTGTTGGGAGGGAGTGATCCTCGAAGTGGCTCACGATGGCGATTTGACGGTGATAGGCAAGGAACCCGATCCGGAAAACCCGCTGCGGCGGATGCTGCGTCTGTCCGACGGAACGGTCTCAGGCCCCTTCCTGGCCGTGAGTTTGTTGCAACAGAACGTACATGCCGGAACAGTGTTGACCGAAGCGGTTCTGCAGCAACTGTTGCGTTCTGACTCGGTTGCTGCGGCGCGTGAACTGAGCATCGGGTATCTGGCTCGACGCTCTCGTACGGAGGTCGAGGTGAAGCGGTATCTGACTCGACATTCCTATCATGTTTCGGTGTCAGAGGAAGTGGTGCGTTGGCTTAAGGAACAGAGTCTACTGGACGACGGGAAGCTCACCGAACGCTATGTCGAACAGACGGTGGCCAGTGGAACGACGCGCAGCAAGCGGGACTTGGCGCAACGCCTGCTGTCGCGGGGGGTTTCTTCCGATCAGGTGCGTCAGGTCATTGGCGCCAGTCAGTACGACGAATCGGAGGGGGCCGTTAAGGACGCTCATCGCAAACTTGCGGAGATTGACAGAAAGCTCTCCCGCGGTTCCGTCGCATTAAGCGATAAGGAGCGGAATCGAAAGCGTCGGGAACTTTTGGCCGGCTACTTGTATCGTAAAGGATATGCGGGGGACACTGTACGGGTGACTCTGCGCAAATTGCTGCAGGACGAAGACTCATAGTGGCAAGAATGTTCACGATGGCACCAATCGTCAAAATGGATGGGATTGGGTGGTTGACAGGGATTTACATGTATCATATAATTAAGGTGCGTATACCTGCTGTGTCAATTGTATGTGTGATAGCGGTTGGAAGTGCCTGGAGCAATCCGTTACATCCTGAATGTTGCTCAGCGTCCCTCTCGGGGTGAGGTGGGAGGCAGATGCAAGTATGGTATCCTCCTTGGTGTTCATCATTGCGCTTCTGATAACGGCCGTAGTGGTGGGCGGGGGAATGTTTGTTTGGACTACGATGCGCGCCAAGTCTGTGGAGATGTCCTTGGCTGGAGCGCGAGCTCAAGCAGAACAGATGATCGAGTCTGCGCGCCACACGGCGGAGAATAAGATAAAGGAAGCTGTGCTGGAGGCAAAGGAAGAAGGCCACCGCATTCGCAACGACGCGGAGCGTGAGTTGCGAGAACGGCGAATGGAGATTCAAAGACTTGAGCGCAGGCTATTACAAAAAGAAGAAGCCTTGGACCGGAAAACTGAGGCTCTCGAGAGACGCAGTGAGAGCTTGAGTGCTGACGAACGAATTCTCGGAGAACAACGGCGTCACTTGGAAGAAACGTCCAGACGTCAGGTCGAGGAACTGGAACGGATATCTGGACTGACGGGTGCAGAGGCCAGAGAACTGATTTTGGCCCAAGTACGTTCCGAATGCAAACATGACGCCGCTTTGTTGATGAAGGAAATCGAGCAACAGGCGAAGGAAGAGGCGGAGCGCAAGGCGAAAGAGATTATCGCTACTGCGATTCAACGTTGTGCGGCCGATCATGTGGCTGAGACCACGGTGTCCGTCGTGGCTCTTCCCAGTGATGAAATGAAGGGTCGGATTATCGGGCGTGAAGGCCGGAACATTCGCACTCTGGAAACCCTGACAGGCGTGGATTTGATTATTGATGATACGCCGGAAGCCGTTATTTTGTCAGGGTTCGATCCGATTCGTCGTGAAGTGGCGCGGATTGCGTTGGAGAAACTTGTAGCTGATGGGCGAATTCATCCCGCGCGTATTGAGGAAATGGTGGAAAAGGCCAGACGAGAGGTCGATGAGCGCGTTCGTGAAGAAGGCGAACAGGCCACATTTGAGACGGGGATTCACGGTATCCATCCCGATCTGGTAAAGATTCTGGGTCGGCTTAAGTATCGTACCAGTTACGGGCAAAATGTGCTTAAACACTCCATTGAAGTGGCGCATTTGGCAGGACTGATGGCCGCTGAACTGGGGCTTGACGTTAATCTCGCGAAACGCGGCGGGCTTTTGCACGATGTGGGCAAGGCCATTACGCATGAGGTCGAAGGATCCCATGTGGAGATTGGTGTAGATTTGGCCAGAAAATATAAGGAGCATCCGGTCGTGGTTAACGCAATCGGCGCTCATCACGGAGATATCGAGTATACGTCTTCCATATCAGTTTTGGTCGGCGCGGCAGATGCACTTTCTGCGGCGCGTCCGGGAGCGCGAAGGGAGTCGCTTGACGTATATTTGAAGAGACTCGAAAGACTAGAGGAAATCGCCTGCTCCTTTAGTGGCGTGGACAAGTCGTACGCCATTCAGGCGGGGAGAGAGATCCGCATTATAGTGAAGCCTGAGCAGGTTGACGACGCTGAGTCAGTTAGGGTGGCCCGGGAGATATCGAAACGTATTGAGAACGAACTCGATTATCCAGGGCAAATCAAGGTCACAGTCATCCGCGAGACACGGGCAGTAGAATACGCAAAATAACGGCGGCCTTTTGGCTGCCCTTATTTTTCTCCATAGTGGTTGCAAAGTAGGTCTGGTCTCGAGCGGCAGGTTGAGCAGCGATTCGCGGAAGCGACAAGGAGATGCGTTTGGTGAGGATATTGTTCATTGGAGATGTGACGGGGAAGCAGGGCCTCATGTACGTGAGGGAGTTGCTTCCAAATTTGCGTCGACATTACGCGCCAGACCTGGTGGTGGCCAATGGTGAGAATTCCGCGGCAAACGGGCGCGGTGTCACCGAAGCGGCAGCGGAGCATCTATATGACAGTGGCGTTGATCTCATCACCTTGGGCAACCACGTATGGGACCAGAAAGAGATCTTCTCACTGCTGTCGGGTGATCGGCGTATCTGCCGGCCTGCCAATCTGCATCCGGAGGCGCCGGGGCAGGGATATACGGTTGTGCAGGTGGGGGTGCAGCCAGTTGCGGTTGTTAGTCTCATTGGGCGCACATTTATGAATTTGTCTGATTGCCCTTTTCGAACATTGGATCACATTGTTGACCAATTGGCTTCCGTCACGGATCATATATTTGTGGACTTTCACGCCGAAGCCACTTCGGAGAAATTGGCCATGGGATGGTATGCGGCCGGGCGGGTGTCAGCCGTCATCGGAACGCATACGCACGTTCAAACGGCAGACGAACGTATTTTGCCTGATGGCACCGCATTTCTTACGGATGTCGGCATGACCGGTCCCCGAGACGGCATTCTTGGTGTGGAGCGCGCCACGGTGATCAGGCGGTTTATCGATCAAATGCCAGCCAGATTTTCAGTGGCGGATGGTCCGAGGCAACTGTCGGCAGTTCTATTGACGGTTGCCTCTGGCGGGCGTGCGACACAGATCGAGCGAATTGCCATAGCCGAATAGGGCGGCGGCATGAACAGAAGGGGGAGCATTGGGCCATGTATAACGGGCATGTGGTGGTGGACGGGCATGCGGATATTCTGTATCGCATGGAGGGGGAAGGACTGGGATTTTACGACCCGGATTCGAGGTTGCAGCAGAGTTACTTACATATGGAGGCCAGTGGCATTGATGTGCAGGTGTTTGTCACTTTTGTGGAACCCAGTCTGTCTCCAAGCGAGCAACTGTACAAGGTTCTGGCCTCACTGGATCGATTTTATCGTGAAGTGGAAAAACCAGGGGTCGTCACTCCTGTCTTCTCGGTTTCTGATCTCAAAGCGGTGCTTCAAAGCGGGCATCGTGGCGCCATTTTGTCATTGGAGGGTGCGGATGCGCTGGCAGGGCGGATTGGGGTGCTCCATACCCTGTTTCGCCTTGGCGTGCGATTGATCGGACTGACATGGAACGGCGCCAATAGCGTAGCGGATGGGGTGGGGGAAGCGCGCGGCGCAGGTCTTACCCATTTTGGTCGCGAGGTAGTGCTGACCATGCGTACGCTTGGCATGGTTGTTGACGTCTCTCATCTAGCCGAGCGCGGAGTTTGGGATGTGCTTGAGATTTATGGGGGACCTGTCGTTGCGTCGCACAGCAACGCCGCGGCGGTTCACGCCCATCGGCGCAATCTGAGTGATGATCAGATTCGCGGCATTGCCGCCACCGGTGGACTCGTCGGCGCCACGTTTGTGCCCAGTTTTGTGGGTGATAGAGCCATGCTCACCAGCGAGGATTTGCTCCGGCATATCGACCATTTACTGACCGTCGCCGGCCCTGACGGCGTGGCGCTCGGCTCTGACTTTGACGGGATCGATACGACACTGACGGATCTTCGCCATGGATCCGACTATCCGCAATTGCTGGAGAAACTGGAACGCCGATACGGGTCTGATGTATTGGCCAAGATGGCCGGCGGGAATTGGTTGCGAGTGTTCTCGCAAATTCTGCCGGCGCAGTAGGCCTCTGTCGCCGATTGTTCCTCACGCGCAAGCGATCAGACCCATACCCGTGATGCGGGCGTCCGATTTTGGGCGCTCGTTTGCGTGTCAACGCGCATGTTCCGTACATACCATATGGAGACTGTGGGCGTGGGCAAAGGCCGTTAGGCCGTTCTCACCAATAGTGGGCGAACGGCATACAGATGGAGTACAGAAACCGGCTGGACTGTTGCCATGGCTGTCACCCGCCCAACTGTGATTCTGAAACGAAAACGAGGAGGTAGCAGAGTGATGCTCGCAACAGATACCGGGTGCCGCGAGATCATCACCAGTGCCGTATGCGGCAAGGGAACGAAATACTCCCAAAGCACGTATACGATTCGTCCGGCCAATCGTCCGACAACGATTGGCGGTTGCTGGGTGATGAACCATTCGTGCGAGGGCTCTCTTGTGGGAGATGTGGTGGAGATTCATGGACGTTTTGACATCAATGTGTGGCACTCCTATAACGGTAACAGTGAGACGGCCGTTGCCAAGGACACGATGTCTTATGTCGAGCACGTTGCGCTGAGCGACCTGGATCCTCATTGCTTCCATGATGACCTCGATGTCACCGTGAAAGTTGTTCAACAACCCAACTGTCTGGATGCAACCGTTGTGGATGGCGGAACGGAAATTGCGGTTCGCGTTGAAGCGGAACTGGCTGTCGAAGTGGTTGGTCGCACGAAAGTATGGGTAATGACGTGCGAACCGAGGGACAAAAAAGAGAGTTTCGAGGAAGACGACAGTTCCGTCGACGAGGACTCGCAACTGTGAGTATACCCGCACACCAATGGTCGCTAACGATGCGGGGCGCTTAGCGCCCCTTTTTTTATAAAGCGGGGATCTGTCAGCATCGCGTTATTGGCGGGCCAACTAGGATCAGGCGATCATTGGGCGACGCGGGCTGCTGCTGAGGAATGGATGAGGCCCGCCTCAAACAGGTGCGTCGCCAAGGTGGTGGTACCATGAATCGGGTTTTGCGCCGCGTTCGGAATGCCCGCCGTGGTGGTCTTCGGATCCAACTGGACACTCTCATGGTTAGAACCAGTGGACTGTATGGAGAAGGAGACACTCCTCGCGTTGTGCAGTACGGGTTGCGAACGGCGCCGTTGCGCGCCGATACGGTGTCGAGCGCTCCACAAGGGGCCGGAGGACCGTCTTACCCCCATGGAATGGATGTCATCAGGGCGCGGTTGTGGCAAATGATCAGAGCGGAACCGCCGTCTATCGAACTCAGTGCGTCGACGTGTTCTCGACTCCATTTGCCAAACTACCCAGTTCGCGCCTTTCTCGATGGCGATACGATACGGTTGGGGCCGGCAATCGCAGTCTATGCCATGCCGGGCGCCACGAGTCTGTTCGGACCGCAGACGCGGCTGTTTGCAGATATGGCGATTTTGGCGCGCGAAGCACACGTCGATTTTTTCGTGTTGGCGCCGGGGCGTCTGCGCGCCAGAAGTCAAGAAACACGCGCCTATCGTTACTACCCAAGCCGCTCAAAATGGGTTCTCGAAGACTGTCCGTGGCCGGATTTTGTGTGGCGCAGAACTGTTTTGCGGCCTGCCCGGGTGCGGAAGATGATGAGCCGCGACGAAGAATTGCTGCTTGCAACATCGGTGCTTGGTACACTACCCAGACAAAAGAGTGAAAAATGGCTCTTGCATAACGTGTTGTCCTCGGCGCCAGGTGTTCAGCCCTTTTTGCCGCCGATGTACCCGATTCGTTCTGCCGAAGACCTACTGCAGGCCGTCAAGGTGCTTGGCGACGTTTACCTCAAACCGGCGCGCGGCACTCAGGGCCAGAAGATCACGCGGATCGTGGCTCTCCATCCAGGGTATCTGTTGTTAAAAGAGGCGCAACGGAATCGCGGCGGCGAGATTCTCAAGGACGATGAAGCGCTGCTGCGCCGATTCACCGCGGCGACATCGGAATTTGCATGGATTGCACAAGGAACTGTGGAATTGATGCGCACCGTGACGGGCGCTCCGATTGATTTGCGTTTTTTGGTGCAGGCGCGCCCTGGTGGACAGGCTGACTGTACGGGCAGCGTCGCGAGAGTCGGCCGCCCTGACGCTGTCACCACGAATCTTCACACCGGCGCCAAGGCGCTCTCGTTGACGGCTGTCGAGCAGTATTTGCATAGAGAGCAGATTTCCCAATTCCGGCATGGTGTGCGTACAGGTCGAACGGCTGCGCTGGCCGCATTTTCTGCAGTGGCCGCTGATCATCCATCCCTGACGGAACTTGGTGTTGACGTAGCCCTGGATCGATTCGGACGGGCCTATATTCTGGAGGTCAATCCCTGTCCGGGTCGTCAGATGTTTCGCCTGATCGATCCCGAGGCAAGGCGTTTGTCACTGCAAAGGGTCCTTGAATATGCTGTGTTTAGCACGGGTTTTCACCTGATCGCGAAAGGGGAAGGCGGAGCATGACTGTGCATTCCTCGCTGTTACAATGCTCCGAAGTCCGACAGTTGCGATTGCCGAAAATGGGCGTCATGGCAAGGCCGCGAGTCGTCAATGGCGTGTTTCAGGGCAAGCAGGGCCCGGTGTTGCAGCGTTATCTGGAGACGGCAAAGGGGGAAGGCGTCCTGGCCTGCGTCTTTGATCCCGCGGCCGTTGATGTCGCTTGCCATCGCCTTCGCGGGTTCATCCTTGTCGATGGTGGGGATCAAGGACAGCCCAGGGTGGAAAAGGCTGATCTTGGGATTCCCCCAGTCATTTACGATCAGATCGTCTCGCGTCGCTACGAACGCAGCGAGACATGTCTGAAGATGCGAGAGTACTTGCAACAAGCAACTTTTGTGTTCAATGGGGGGTACTTTGACAAGTGGGAGGTTACATCCTGGCTGCAATCGGATCCGCGTCTGCGGACGTTTCTCCCGCGTACCGCTCTTGTTACCGGACCCCAGGTCCTGAACGAATTTGCAAAATCCCATCACACTGTGTTCGTGAAACCGATTCATGGCAGTCTGGGTGTGGGAATTCTCAAGATCAGTCGTGACCAGGGCGGGTTTGGTGCGACGCTTCGCACCAAACAGGGGCTTGCTGAAGAATTTCGCGCTGACAGCATGAGGGAGATTTACCGGCGATATCGGGCCCGCGTCATGAGCACTCCGCATATCGTGCAGGAGGGCGTTCCGCTCGTGCAATGGGGGCAACGGCCATTTGACGTTCGAGTTCTCATGCAAAAAGATCGAACTGGTGCATGGAAACGTACGAAGGTCTACATGAGGGTAGCGGCGCAGGGTGAGTTCATCTCCAACCTGACAGCCGGTGGAGAAGCGTGTTCGCTGTCAGCTCTCTCAGAGGTCGACCCCCCACTTCGGGCAACGCGGGTGCGCAGACAGATTTACGCCCTTGCTGCTTTGATCCCATCCGTAGTTGAAGATGGCTCACAGCGACTGCTCGGCGAACTCGGCATTGATCTCGGAATTGCTGAAACTGGCCGTATTTACATTCTCGAAGTCAACTCCAAGCCATGGAAGACGCCTGCAACGTTGCATGGATCTCCGGAGCTTGTCGACCTGTCCTTTTTGCGACCGATTCGCTTTGCGCTTAGACTTGCGGGCACCAGACAGGCGTGAAGGGAGGCGCAATACGTTGTGACGTTTTATCTGCTGCATAGTGGCCAGACCTCTGCGGAGCGGCTGGCCAGACAAGTGCCCGGCCTTGTGCCCGCGCAGGAACTGCGCATGGTTACGGCAGACGATATAGTCATCCGCTACGGCAACACCGATGATCCCGATCGCGGACACTGGGTCATCAACAGACGGGAGTCTCTGCTCCTGGCGGAATCCCGTCGAGCTATGCTGAAGTCTCTGCGCAGGGCGGGTGTAAACTGCCCCCGCAGTCGCAGCCAGGACGATGAGACTGAACTGCGCACGCAGCTTGTTCGGCACTATCGAATTCCCGTGTTCAACCTCAAGGCGCTGACGTGTTTTAGAACGGACGCCAAGACGGTGTGGCTGTCAAAGCGCATCAACCAGGTGCTGGATACCTTTTCGGAAGTGCCGATGGAGTACGATGATGAAACCCGCAAAGTGTGTCTTCTGGCCGTTCGCTCTATCCATGCCTTAGGTCTGGAATTTGGCCTGGTGAGCATCGGTGTCACCGTCCATCAGCGACTGATGGTGCTGGACGTCGCTGCAACTCCCGTACTCAAGGGTCGAGTCCTGCAATTGTACGCGGAGGCGGCGAATACCTACCTGGAGATGGAAGAGCGCATCAAAAAAGGCGACAAGAGAGCCATAATGCTGGGCACAGATCTGGAGTTCATGCTGAGGTCAAAACAGGGGAACCTGGTGCTGGCGTCCCGCTATTTTCCCACATTGGGAAGTGTCGGTTGCGACGATCGGACGTTTGGAGGCGATCGTTCGCGGCGGCCGCTTGCGGAACTGCGGCCGAAACCAGCGCTCACCCCGGAGCAACTGTGCGCCAACATTAAAGTGACTTTGCGGGAAGCCGGTCAGTTGGCGAAACGAATGAATCCCAAGTGGGTAGCAGGAAGCGCTCCGTTTGAACGCTTTCCTATCGGAGGGCACATCCATTTTAGCGGTGTTCCGTTTACCGGGAGAATTGTGAGTCTGCTTGACGTGTATGTGGGTTTGCCTCTGATGTTGATCGAAGATCCGTTGACAGCGGCGCGCAGGCGTCCCAAGTATGGATTTCTGGGAGATGTCCGGCACAAGTCGTACGGAGGATTTGAGTATAGAACGCCAGCCAGTTTTGTGCTCGACCCCACGATCGCACTGGGCGCTTTGGCACTGGCGTACATCGTGGCGCAGCATCATGAGAATTTGCCATATTTGCCCTTGCACAGTTCAGATCGCGTGCGTGCCTTCTACAAGAGTGATCGTGACTATTTACTGCCTATGTCAGAGGAAGTGTATGCTCACGTTAAGGCCACCCGCACCTACGAAGATTACAAATCGGCGATTGATCTGCTATTCTCTATGATCCGGAGCGACGAGGTATGGGATGAAACGGTCGATCTTCGAGCCGCATGGCAAATTCCGGTGGCCAGTATGCGTACATCTTCTGCAAAGGGGCGCGGCGGTCAGGCGGTTTACTTCGAACAGGCGATAAGGAGGCGGTGACATGAAACGAGACACCGATTGCGTCATCGGAATTTTGGTCGGCGAACAAAATGAACGCTCCCCCTATGTCCGCTCATTATTGCGAACAGCCGAAGAAAGAGGTGTGGTCGCCTACAGCGTGACTAGCCAGGCACTACGCAACCCCGACGGTAACGCGGTCGTCGGATATGGACTGGCGACCAACTTTGAATACCGGATGCAGCCGATGCCAACGGTTGTGTACAATCGCATTCCCACGCGCCGCGAAGAAATGCTGCCTGTGACGGCGGCGGTCAAACAACAACTGCGCGATCGGGGCGTTCCCTATTTCAATGAACGTTTTTTCAATAAACGCGAGGTGGACAAAGTACTACGCGATGAACGCGAAACGCAGGCATTTTTACCGATGACGATGACCGAGTGGAATCAGCAGAAGGTGGAACAATGGCTGGAAGAGTATGGAGCCCTGTTTGTCAAACCGATTGCAGGGAGCTTTGGGGAGGGTATCTGCCGAGCGTCCAGAGATGGCGCCAGATATCGGCTGGATACGCGCCAGGGGGCTGATGTGCGCAGTTATTTTTACTCGCGGGCCAGGGATTGCGTTTTGGCTTGCAAGTCACATCTTGGTGGAGCGCAGTCCATTGTTCAGGAGGAAATCTCACTCGCGGTCCACGAGGGGTGTAAGACCGACTTTCGCGTGCATCTCCATCGTACAACCAATGACGACTGGGAGGTTGTGGCGATCGGGGCCAAGGTCGGCAGCCGTGACGGCATCACGACTCATGTCCACAGCGGCGGGAGAGTGGAGGAAGCTGAGCGGGTATTGACCAACTGGTACGGTCGCACCGCCCCTGCCGTCCGAGACGAACTGGAAGCGGCGGCAATCACCGTCTGTCGCGTGCTGGTCCGGCGTCTCGATAAAAACCTGGGTGAACTCGGTCTCGATATGGGGATATCGACTGACGGACGCGTGGTGTTGTTTGAAGCGAACGCGAAACCAGGGCGCGCCATATTTGCGCATCAGACTCTGCGCCGGGCGGGTCTGCTGTCCAGACTAAGGGTTATTGAGTATGCGCAGGTTCTGGTTGATCACTACTCCATGGCAGGTGTTGCCCGGTGACAAAGCATGTTGCCACGGATTGGCCTATCGGGATTTTGACCACGAGTGTCCATCGTGACCGCATTGGCGGCAATCAGGCGAACTTCCAGCGCATCGCCAGAGCTGCCCACGAACGCGGCGCAGGTTGTGTGGTTGTCAATATTGAGCCGGGCGGCACGGTTAGTTACCATGAAGCGGACGGAAGACGTGCGTTTCGGGCTGTACGTCTGTCTGATGTACCAGGCGTTCTCTACAATCGCATCCCGCTGCGAACTCTTGAGCGTCAGGCGCATGTACGGCGTCTGTTTCGCGAGTGGGGGCGCGCGGGCGTTGTGATCACGAATCCCGGATTTTTGTCTAAACTCGAGATTCATAAGCGCTGGAGTGCGCAGGAAGCGCTTCGCCCCTGGTTGTTGAACACGGAAGAATTGCGCACTGTCGATCAGGTCAGGGCATTTTCCGTGCGATATCCACGCTTCTATGTCAAGCCCATCGACGGCAAGGCGGGAGTCGGGATTTTGCGGGTGGAGCGAGGCGGCTTTTTCTATACCGTGAGGGAACAGAGAAAGGGGCATGTAGTGCGTTTCGATCGGCTGTCCTGGCCGGAACTCAAGGACTATCTGCGACGCAGGAACGTCTGCGCGCGCTACCTGTTGCAAGAAGAAGCGGATACGGCTCTGTATCGCAATCGCCGTTTTGATCTTCGCCTGCTCCTGCACCGCACTGTGCCCGATTCATTTACCCTTACAGGCATGGGTGTACGACTCGCTCCTCCGGCGGGCATAACCACTCATGTGCCAAATGGCGGTCAAATTGCCGATGCTCATCACGTGCTTGAGGAAGTTTTCGGGAAATCCGCCGACGCGGTCGCGGAGCAGGCGCTGGGAACAGCGGTCCTTGCAGCGAATGCGATCGCCCGCAGTCCGGGAACATGGACGGAACTGTCTGTCGATATGGGGCTCTTGCCGAGTGGAGAGCCGTGTCTGTTTGAGACCAATGCCAAACCGATGAAATTTGACGAATCCCTGATCGAGAGGGAAGCAAAACGAAGGTTGACCGGTGCTCTGCTCGCGCTGGCCGATACTCGCGGTTAAGCGGTTGCGGAGTGGGGCAAAGTATAAAGGGCACTCCATCGCACGGAGAAGAGTCGCAGATTACCTGTTGCAACTGAATGGCTCTCCTGCTATCATAGTCTTCACCTGCGGTGCTCGTATGCGGACATTTGTTTTGAACCGTATGTGTGTTAAGGGTGACAGATATCCGTTTCGTGCTGGCAAGCCCTCGCAACTGAAGGGACGTCAAAGACCGAAACGCGGAGTCGCCCACCTGCGAGAGCGGGTTCGAAAACACGCGTTCCTTACGGCACATGCGGGTGATTCCTGTATATAAACCCGTGAGGCGTGATACGATTTATTGTGGAGGGAGCGCAGCTCCCTCTATTTATGCGCCGCTGAGTGCAGTTGACGTGTGGCGTCGTATACGGGCAGTCTGTAAATTGCCGCTTCGCCGCCCTTTGTGTACAATAGAAAGCAAGCAATCCGGCCATTGAAGCGAGGTTAGCCATGATGAGTGAAGGTGTTGGAACAGTTGAAGCGAGCGCCCTTGCCGTCAGGCGACCGCTGATAGAGAAAAGTGACCCATTCGCCATAGCCTCGTCCGTGAGGAGCGACCTTGTCGGCGCCTTTGCGGGCAAACGTTACCTCATCCGCACATACGGATGTCAAATGAACGAACATGATACAGAAGTGATGGCGGGGTTGTTGCAGGTGATGGGGTATTCTCCTGCACACGATGAGATGGACGCCGATCTGATTCTGTTTAACACGTGCGCCATTCGCGAAAACGCAGAAAACAAGGTTTTTGGGGAAGTTGGCCGCGTGCGTCCGTTAAAACACCGCAATCCGGAACTGTTGATCGGACTGTGTGGTTGTATGGCTCAGGAAAAGGCGGTTCAGGCTAAGGTGGCAAAGACGTACCCCTGGATTGACCTGGTGTTTGGCACGCATAATCTACACCGCCTTCCTGAACTGATCGACATGGCGCGAGCGAGTCAGGACACAGTGATGGAAGTGTGGGACAAGGCGCAATATCTGATCGACGATTTGCCGAAGGCGCGCAAAGAGGGTGTGCGCGCATGGGTGAATATTCAGTACGGATGCAACAAGTTTTGTACGTACTGTGTGGTGCCCTACACGCGGGGGCGGGAACGCAGTCGTACACTTTCCAGCATACTGGAGGAAGTCAGGGCACTGGGTCAGACAGGGTTCAGGGAAGTTACTGTGCTTGGACAGAACGTCAACGATTATGGCATTGATCTTGGCGGTCCGGACTTTGCAGACTTGTTGCGCGCTGTGGGTCGTGTGGATGGTATTGAGCGGGTGCGGTTTATGACGTCCAATCCGTGGAACTTTACAGATCGGGTGATCGCAGCCATTGCCGAGACGCCGGCGGTCTGCGAACACATCCATTTACCTGTTCAGTCCGGCAGTGACGCGGTGCTGCGCAGAATGAATCGTGGATATACAACAGAGTACTACTGGCGGCTCGTGCAAAAAATTCGCGCGGCAATTCCAGGCGTAGCCTTGAGTACGGATATCATCGTAGGGTTTCCGACAGAGACGGAGAGAGACTTTGCGGATACACTCGAATTGGTTCGCGACGCGCAGTTTGACGTCGCCTATACGTTTATTTATTCACCCAGACAGGGAACTCCGGCAGCACGCTTTGAGGACCCGATCACGCCAGAACAGAAAAAGGATCGACTGAATCGACTCATGGATCTGCAAAACGGCATTTCGCGGACGTACAACGAGCGCCTTGTCGGACAGACAGTCGAAGTGCTAGTCGAAGGTGTCAGCAGGACCAACGAGAATGTACTTGCCGGTCGAACCCGGACGAACAAAATCGTATTGCTCAAGGCGCCAAAAACGATTGTCCATCAGACTGTCTCTGTGACCATTGAGTCGGCGCAAACCTGGACCCTGCGTGGACAGGTGCCTTCCACCCCTGCCGGGGTGTCGGCAGGGGCCACGGCCTAGAAGAGAGGCGGCTTCGTTTTGGCAAAGCGCACCCCAATGATGGAGCAATATCTGGCCATCAAGCAGTCGTATGAAGATGCGCTGCTTTTCTTTCGTTTGGGAGATTTTTATGAACTGTTTTTTCGCGACGCTGAGGTTGCCAGTGAACTCCTCGAACTCACTCTTACCGGACGCGGTGTAGGTGAACAGCGTATGCCCATGTGCGGCGTTCCTTATCACGCTGCTGACGGCTATATCGGCAGGCTCGTTGCAGCAGGCCATAAGGTGGCGGTTTGCGATCAGGTGGAAGATCCGCGAGCGGCCAAGGGATTGGTCAGGCGCGATGTGACGCGCGTCATTACACCGGGTACGGCGTATGATTTTGTTCGCGACGGGCAGAGTCGACCGCTTGTGGCGGCATTCTCTCTCTCAGGGAATGAGTGGGGGGCCGCCATTGCAGACGCCTTGACTGGCGATATCTGGTTGCGCAGTGAGCCATTCGAGGTGTTATGCGGATGGTTGGCGCAATCGGGTGTGGCTGAAGTCGTGGCCAGTCGACTTACAGACGCGGAAGTGGTTGCGATGGTCAGGATGTATGCTGAGCGTACAAAGATCGTGTTCTCACTATTTGCGGACGATCCAGCTGCGGCTGTCCAGTCTGACGGAACGCTCGCATTGTCTGGTCAGGCGCTCCTTGTCCGCTACCTGGAGTACACGGGTAAGCGCGCGCTCGGCCACATGAAAGAGCCGGTGTCCTTACGTGAGGACGCCTATGTGGCGCTGACGCCAAGCGCGCTGTCCAGTCTGGAACTGTTGAGACCAATCACGGCGGAGCGCAAGGGCGCAACGCTATTGGAGGCGCTGGATTTCACCCGCAGCAGTTTGGGGAAACGATGCCTGAGGACGATCATTGAGCGGCCGTTGACTGATCTTGCCGCCATTTACGACCGTCAGGACGCGATCGCTCGACTGTTATCCCTGCCGCGGGAGTCTGCGGAAATGCAGGCAGAATTGAAAGATGTGCACGACATGGAACGTATTGTGTCACGGATCTCATTTGGTTCTGTGACGCCGCGCGACCTGCTGCAGTTGGCTCACTCGCTAAAGGCAATCGGAAGAATCGAGGCCATTCTCAGCACTTCGGCGCTGGCCGGGCGGTTACGCGACATCGTTGCGCGATTGGACAAATTTCCCGATCTGGCCGATGAGATTGGCAGCACCCTCCAGGATGATGTGTCTGTCAATGCGCGAGACGGGATGCTGCTGCGACCGGGTGTGAACGAGGCGGTTGACCGCCTGCGCGACATCGTGCAAGGCGGTCGCTCGCATATGGTGGCGCTTGAACAGGCCGAGCGTACGCGCACCGGGATCAAGTCCCTGAAGATTGGCTACAATCGGGTGTTTGGCTATTATATCGAAGTTTCGAGCGCCAATACGCATCTTGTTCCCCCTGATTATGAGCGAAAGCAGACATTGGCGGGTGCGGAACGCTATGTGACAGGTGAATTGCGGCAACGGGAAGAAGAGATCGCCCATGCGGACGAACAGTTGAAGGAACTTGAATGGAGCATATTTTCGCAGTTGGTGCAGAAAGCGGGATTGTGCATCCGAGGGCTTCAGGCGTGCGCTGAGGCGGTGGGCGAGCTTGACGCCTTGCTCAGCCTGTCATCCGCAGCCAGTCAGTACAGGTATGTGCGCCCAAACGTGGATGAGTCGCTGGACATCGCCATTACAGGCGGGCGGCATCCTGTCGTCGAACGACATGTGGGCGGCGATTTTGTGCCCAATGATGCCGCGCTGTCGTGTACAGAGCGGCAAATTGCCCTGATCACAGGTCCCAACATGGCTGGCAAGAGCACATACATGCGTCAGGTGGCGTTGATTGTGCTGATGGCGCAGATGGGGAGTTATGTACCCGCCGACTCTGCGCGCGTGGGTATTGTGGATAGGTTATATACGCGAATCGGCGCTTCGGACGATGTGTCTGCGGGGCTTAGCACGTTCATGGTGGAGATGAACGAGGCGGCGGAAATTCTGCGCGGAGCCACGCGTCGCAGTCTGATTGTACTGGATGAGATCGGGCGCGGCACCGCAACGTACGATGGCATGAGCATCGCCGAATCCATGATCGAATACATCCATGAGAGCGTGGGCGCGAGAACTCTATTTGCTACCCACTATCATGAGTTGACCAATTTGCCAGTGCGTTTGCCGCGTGTATTCAATCTCTCCGTCGCCGTCGCAGAACGGGGTGACGACATCATCTTCCTGCATCGCATCGTGATGCGTCCTGCGGATCGATCCTATGGCATTCAGGTGGCCCAACTCGCAGGGCTCCCCGCATCCGTTATTCTGCGCGCGAAACACATTTTGCGGCTCCTTGAAACTGGAGGACCAGCGTCATTCGCGCATACAGAGCAGATCGCGGCCGCCTTTGAAGAACCGTCGGCGCAAGACGGCGAGGCGCTGCGGACGGAACTGGCGAGTCTGCCGCTTGATGAGTGGACGCCGCGGGAAGCGCTTGCCTATCTGTATGAGTTGAAGGCGCGCAGCGCAGAAGGGACGTAGTGTATGGGAATGATTCGGGTTCTGGACAATCTCGTCGCAAATCAAATCGCCGCGGGGGAAGTAGTGGAACGTCCGGCCGCAGCCGTGAAAGAATTGATTGAAAATGCCATTGACGCTGGAGCCGCTGAAATTCGCGTGCAGACAAGGGAGGGCGGTTTGGCCCTCATTGATGTGCAGGACAACGGTCAGGGCATCGAGCAGGACGATATTGAGCCTGCTTTCCTGCGTCACGCGACAAGCAAACTGCGCTCTCTGGCGGATTTGACTCGCCTTTCACAGTTGGGGTTTCGTGGTGAGGCGTTGCCTTCGATAGCCGCGGTGAGTCGGTTGACACTGCGCACTCGCACGGCGCAAGACGAGGCGGGCACGGAGATGCAGTTGGAGGCCGGCGCGTTACGTGAAAGGCAACCGGTTGGGTGTCCCCAGGGAACGCGCATTATGGTGCGGGACCTATTTTACAATACACCGGCAAGACTAAAGTTCGTGCGCTCACTGTCAACGGAAAACTCGCACATCGTGGATGTGGTGAGCCGCGCTGCTATGGCCAGGCCTGATATTGCGTTTCGTCTGCAAATCGATGATCGTCTGGCGCTGTCGACACCGGGCGATGGGCTTGTCGTGTCGGTGTATACGGCGATCTACGGTGTTGTGATCGCCAGGCAGTCCTATGCTGCGATCGCCAGTTCAGCGGATTATAGTGTGGCGGGGTTGATCGCGGCGCCGGAACACGCGCGTTCGTCGCGACTCGGGATGTGGTTCGCCGTGAATGGTCGACCAATTCGCAGTCTGCCACTGGGCGGGGCCGTCATTGACGGGTATCATACTCTCCTGCCAAAGGGCAGATTCCCGGTCTGCTTTCTTCACCTCAGCATGGATGCGGGTTTGGTTGATGTCAATGTCCATCCCGGAAAGCTCGAGGTGCGTTTCAGTGAGGAACGCGATGTCGTTCGAGTGGTGACAGACAGTGTTCGGCAGGCGATGCAGGTCAATATGGGGACGCCTACCATCACTTCATGGAGCGATCCGCGGGCGCATGAACAGAGCGTGGTGGACAGTGGCGCGTCAGGCGAGGGTGCAAAAGCGCGCGACGGATTGCCAATCATGCGGGATGGGGCGACGGTCAGGGAAACCGCAGCGGCTCATGAAGGTTCCGGGGGGTACCAGGAACGCGACGCGGTCAGTCGCTGGCGCAGTGGACAAGCACTGCGGGTACGCATGCCGGATGCCGACCACGCGGAGCAACGGCAGATGGCGCTCGATCTGCACAGACCGGCAGCTCGCGACTCCGTGAGTAACGACGACGCGCTAAACGAGGCGCGACAGCCGCTTGACGGGAAGCCGGCGCTGCGCGCAGTAGCCCAGGCGCTCAAGTTGGTGATCGTAGCCGAAGACGGTCGCGACCTGTATCTCATTGACCAGCACGCAGCACACGAGCGCGTGCTTTATGAAAAGTTTCGCAAACGCATGAATGAGGATCGTGTGCGCGCGGAGGAATTATTGGTGCCGATCACCATTGGCCTGCGTCCACACCAGTTGCAGGAGTTGATGACACGTGTGCCCGATGCGAAGGCGGTTGGACTGGCATTTGAACCATTTGGCGAAGACGCGTTGAAGATCACAAGCGTTCCAGCGATCTGGGAGGGTCTGGATACCGAGGGGCTGTCGCGTGATCTGCTGTCTGATTTGATCGAAGGACGGTCGTCTTCGGTGCGTGAACAAATTGAGGACAAGGTGATCATGAAGGCCTGTAAAGCGGCCGTGAAGGCAAACCAGACCCTCAGTCAACCGGAAATGGACGCGCTGCTCGACGCCCTGTCCACCTTGGACAATCCGTTTACCTGTCCGCATGGCAGGCCGACGGCCGTTCGCATTACTCGGGAACAGTTGGAGCGCGAGTTCAGGCGGACGCTATGAGAGGCCTGTGCAAATGAGGCGCAGCAAACCAAGGAAAGTGTGTGCGGTGAACACATGAACACGCCATGTACGCCTGTCGTTTGTATTGTCGGACCCACTGCCGTCGGAAAAACAGAACTTAGCCTGCAGGTTGCGGAGTATCTCGGGAGCGAGATCGTGTCGGCGGACTCGATGCAAGTGTATCGGCACATGAATATAGGCACAGCGAAACTTCCATCGCACGCGCGGCGCGGCATTGTTCACCACATGCTGGACGTCGCGGAACCATGGGAACTGTTCACGGTGCATGACTATGCGATCGCGGCCAGAACGGCTGTGGCGGATATAGCCCGGCGCGGCCAGGTTCCTGTCGTGGTGGGGGGTACGGGTCTTTATATACGGGCGCTGGTGGACGGCTATGATTTTACGGCAACCAGTCGGAACAACGCTCTGAGAACGGAGCTGGAGGCGGAGAGCGTAACGTACGGCAGCCCTCATTTGCATGATCGACTGCGTGCGCTTGACCCGGACGCCGCGGCGAAAATTCATCCGAATGACGCCAGGCGAATCATCCGCGCATTGGAGATCGTCCTCGGCTCGGGGCAACCTGTGCGGGAGAACTATCGACCTCAAAACGAGTCCGATGTCCAGATTATGCCTGTGATGGTTGGATTGGACGCCCCGCGAACGGACTTATATGAACGCATCAATCAAAGAGTGGATGCGATGATGGAGCAGGGATTGGAGGACGAGGTGCGCGCACTGCTGAACATGGGATGCACGTCAGAGCACACTTCCATGCAGGCCATCGGCTACAAGGAACTGGTATCCTATGTGCGCGGGGAGTGCAGTCGGGAGGATGCGGTCAACGGGATCAAGCAGGCAAGTCGACGATACGCGAAGAGGCAATTGTCATGGTTTAGGGCGGATCGTCGGATTGAGTGGTATGCGCTTCAAGAAGATGATATGATGTTGTCGTCATCCGAACTTGTGTTACGCATCAGCGACCGGCTTGGCCATAGGAGAAGCTAGGGAGTGGGACTGTTCGACGCGGACAGCATTGTGCCGCCGAGCATACGCAGTAGAGGTATACAGATGGGATTTTGGCGGGGGGCAAACGAGTGACAACAGGCAAAACGATCAATATTCAGGATAATTTCCTGAATCAGATTCGCAAGGACAACATCCCGGTAGTTGTATACCTGATCAACGGATTCCAAATCCGCGGATTGGTTAAGGGATTTGACAACTTTACCGTCGTGATCGAATCGGAGGGAAAGCAGCAACTGATCTACAAGCATGCAGTTTCTACATTTACACCAAGCCGAAACGTCCGTTTTGACATGGAAACTCCGCAACAGTAGCCCTGTACAGGATGATCACGGTGAGCACAGGATGGTGACAATGGCATCGCCATCCTGCTCGGAACGGTTCCGGTGCAGGGTCGGGGGAGTGCACGCGCGTTAGGGTTGAAGGCCAGTAGGGCTATGGAAAGGGAACCGCAGGGTTTCGCCGCATCCCGGCGTCGTGGCGTAAGGACTTATTTACCGCTTTGTAGGGGAACGGTAGTGTCAAGCATTCTGGGGCCGTTGCCGAATATAACTTGGAGCAATTTTTTCACGTTGACAGTGGTGATGAGGATGTGTTAATTTTATATCCGTTGCGATTTCGCGCCAGCGTAGCTCAGATGGTAGAGCAACTGACTTGTAATCAGTAGGTCGCAGGTTCGATTCCTGTCGCTGGCTCCA
>JAJZCB010000040.1 GCA_021846285.1 Bacillota bacterium | reverse complement strand
TATTAGGCACGCCGCCAGCGTTCGTCCTGAGCCAGGATCAAACTCTCAAGCGTTGTGTTGCTGTGCGTTCTCCATCTTCGATACGTGTTTAGTTTTCAAGGATCAATCCCGCCCCGATTCCCCTTTTCCCGGGAACCTTTTCGGTCTTTCCTCGCCTCTCGTTCGCGGCGACAAAACGTAATATAGCACAGCCGACTAAGCAGTGTCAACCGCAGTTTGACGCTTTTGTCTTTGGCCGGACATTTTATATCCACCATTTTTCACAGCAACTACCGGGCTGATGATCGGATCGCACAGTCATAGAACCACGTCGCATCACGTTCCATCACCACGACCGAAACTGGTCGAAATACTGAGCCTCTCTTACTCACGATCAGCCGCCAGTAAGCATACTCTACGGTGAGCCCATCGGCGAGTGCAGCTAAAGGGATACAGTGCAGTGCGCCGCCAGGCGGGCTCACCTACATAGCGGCCTACTGGCCATCCGGTTTTCTGGCAACGAGATCAGTTCCCCTGTCCCGAGGGCTGGATACTCCCTTGTCGGGAGCCTTATCATCCGGTGAATATGACGCCATTGACTGCGACAGCAACGGTTCTGGCTGAGACCTCTCCAAAATGAACTCCGACGTGGCGTACAGACTGTCTACCCAGGAGCGTTCCTCAAGAGTTAACTCAGCCTTCTCCAGGAGGTCCGGTCGTCTGATCTTCGTTCGAATGATGGATTGCCTGCGTCGCCAACTCGCCATTTCCTTATGGTGCCCAGAAAGAAGAATGTCGGGCACAGTCAACCCCCGAAAGTCGCGAGGACGTGTATATTGTGGAAACTCAAGCAGCCCACCGGAAAAGGAATCCGCGGTCGCACTCTCGCCATTGCCCAGCACTCCTGGCAGAAGGCGGACCACGGCATCTATGACAACCAGAGCTGCGAGTTCCCCCGCGGTGAGAACATAGTCTCCAATCGAGATTTCATCGTCCGCCAAATGAACCCTTATCCGCTCGTCGAAACCCTCATAATGACCGCATATAAGGATCACATGGCTGTACAGGGTCAATTCGTGGGCAACAGCCTGTGTAAACGGCCGCCCCTGGGGAGACATGAGAACCACTCTGGGCCGGGGCGGCTCTGCCTCGGCAATCGCTTCGACCGCCCGAAATAGAGGCTCAGGTTTCAACACCATCCCGGCGCCGCCGCCAAATGGAGAATCATCGACTGTACGATGTCGGTCCGTGGCAAAGTCCCGAAAGTTAGTCAGATGGATGTCCACAAGGCCCTGAGTCTGAGCGCGACCCACAATGCTGGCGGACAGCGCTCCGGTCATCATTTCGGGAAAGAGAGTCAATACGTGTATCTTCATACAGTTGACACGCTCATTTCAACGACTCCCCGGTGATTGGTAGACGCCAATCATGCGGGCCTAGTCCAGCAAACCGGGCATCAAGTACGCATCAATACGTTTGGCTTCGATATCGATGCGTAAAATACAGTCCGGGATCGCAGGCAGCAGAATGTCTCTGCCACTTTCGGTTTTGACCACGTATACGTCATTGGCGCCGGGCGAAAGCACATCTACCAGCACGCCAAGCCTATCCTCATCCGTATAGACGGCACACCCAATCAAATCGTGGATAAAATACTCTCCTGGAGGCAGTGCGGGTAACTGCGATTGCGTAACCTTCAGTTCACAACCGCGAAAAGCCCGTACGTCGTCGATTGATGCGTACCCGACAAACGACACGACATAAATGCGGTTCTGTTTGCGTGCGAACTGCACTTCCAGGTTGGTGACAGTCTGATCAGAGCGCATAAGCAGCAACTGGGATCCAGTCGCAAATCGCAGTTCCGGAAAGTCTGTGCGGGGAAAGACGCGCACATCACCCTTTAGCCCATGCGCGCCGACCACGACGCCAACCGTGAACGTGGGTTCCGTCTTCAATCAGCCAACCACCCCTGCATCAGTAACATGCCTGCCAAGCTCAGGAACGGGGTCCATTAGAGTGATTGCCCATTGCGGCGGATTTCAACCACCACGCCGTCCTTGACCACGATTTCGCCGCCGAGCAGAACGGCTTCCCAAGAATCCCCCACCTGAACATCGACAGTCGTCTCCACCTGGCCATTTGGAACCTCGGCGTTAAGGTCCATTTGCTGAATTTGCGATAACTGTGCAATGAGCTGCTCGCGCCGTTGCACACGCTGCATACGTTCCATTTCAATCTGCTCTTCAGTCGCCTTAACGGCTGCGTCGCCCTGTTTTTCAGCATCTCTGAGCAGCTGTTTAGAACGAAACTCAAGCTCCTCAAGTTCTGCTATCGTGCTATTTATAAGTCTGCGCAATTCCGCTAGCCAATTCTGCTTTGTCTCTTCCGTCAAGATCATCTTGACGGTAACCGGTTGGCGAATGGTCAACAAATGAAACACTCCCTCAGACAATATGTACTTCCTGGCTATCCAAAAAGGGGAAATCGGGGACATGACGTCACCGTCCGTCCCACGCTTACAGAATCTCGATATTGACTCGGCGATTATCTTGCAGGGAGGCCGCCGAAACGACCGTTCGCATCGACTTTACGATACGGCCGCCCTTGCCGATCACCTTACCCACATCTGAAGGAGCGACTGAGATCTGGTACACAAGCCCCTTCTCGCTCTGCACCTCATACACACGCACTTGATCAGGTTCATCGACGAGTCCACGCGTTATGAGTTCCACCAGTTCTCTCACAGAGATCGCCTCCGGTCAGCAAACTCCTGGATCAACGCCCGCTTGCAGATTACTTTCCCTGACGCAGTTCGTGAATTTTCTTCATGATTCCAACCTGGCTCAGCAGATGTCTGGCTGAATCCGATGGTTGCGCACCCGTCTGTAACCAGTAGATGGCCCGCTCTTCCTTGATCGCAATCTGGGCTGGCTCCGTCAAAGGATTGTACGTGCCAATCTCCTCTACGAAACGACCATCCCGCGGTGATCTGGAGTCTGATACCACAACTCGGTAAAACGGGGATTTCTTTGCGCCAATGCGCTTTAAGCGAATTTTCACTGCCACTTGTCTCACCTCCTTACAAAGTCAACTGCATCCGACTGAATGAAACTAACGCCTGCGCTTTCCCTTTCCGTTTCCAGGGTGTCCGAAAGTGCTTCTGCCCTTCACCTGTCCGGCCAAATTACTGAGCGCGCGGGCAGAATTTTTTCCCATGCCGGAAAACTGCTTCATAAGTTTTCGCATCTCATCAAAGCGTCTGAGCAACTGATTCACATCTCTTACTTCGGTGCCGCTGCCTTTGGCAATACGCACACGACGACCGGAACTCTTCATCACAAGTTCCGGATTTTGTCGTTCTTTAACCGACATGGAAAGAATAATAGCCTCGATCTTCCTGAACTGCCCTTCATCGACTGAATTGCCCTGCAAGTTTTTATTTAGCTTCCCCACCCCCGGAATCATGCCGAGAAGCTGATCCAGCGGTCCTAGTTTACGCATCTGTTGCAATTGCGTCAAGAAGTCTTCCAGCGTAAATTCGTTGCGTCTGAGCTTCGCCTCCAGCGCGCGCGCGTCGTCTTCGTTGATGGTGGCCTGCGCCTTTTCGATCAGGGTCAAAACGTCCCCCATCCCGAGAATCCGCGACGCCATGCGGTCCGGATGAAACGGCTCAAGAGCGTCCGGTTTCTCGCCAATCCCCACGAACTTGACCGGACATCCGGTGACGTGCCGCACGGTGAGAGCGGCGCCGCCTCGCGTATCGCCGTCAAGTTTGGTTAAAATCGCTCCAGTGACCCCTATTTGCTCGTGAAACTGTTTCGCGACATTGACCGCATCCTGACCTGTCATAGCGTCAATCACCAGCAGTATCTCGTCAGGTTCCGCAATCGCCCGCACCTGGCGAAGCTCGTCCATAAGTTCCTCGTCAATGTGCAGCCGCCCACGCGTGTCAATAAGAACATAATCATACCCGCCGCGGCGCGCCTCGTCCAATGCGCGCCTCGCGATCTCCGGAGGCGGCACGTCGGACCCCGGAGCAAATACGGGGACGTCGATCTGCGCTCCAAGGACCTGCAACTGCTGAATGGCGGCTGGCCGATAAATATCCGCCGCCACAAGCAACGGGCGGCGATGCTCCGAGAGCGTAAGATAACGCGCAAGTTTGGCGGCGGCCGTTGTCTTGCCCGCACCCTGAAGACCTGCCAGCAGAATCACCGTCGGCGGCTTGGACGCGTTCGCCAGTTTGGCCTGTCCTCCGCCCATGAGCGCTGTGAGTTCGTCATTGACAATCTTGATCACCTGCTGCGCAGCGGACAGGCTTTGCAAAATCTCCTGGCCAACTGCCCTATCACGAATGCGATCCGTCAGTTCTTTGGCCACGGTATGGTTGACATCCGCCTCAAGCAACGCTCTGCGAATCTCCCGCAAGGCTTCCCTCACGTCGTCTTCCGTCAAGCGTCCTTTACCACGCAGACGCTGAAATGCTGACTGCAAGCGGTTCGTCAACGTGTCAAACAATCCGCGCCACCCCTTTACGCATCCGTCTCTTCACCCGCCACGATAGCCTGCAGACGGTCGAGGAGATCTTCTCTCACCCCATAGTCCGCCCGCAATTGCTCCGCGACCCCAAGGATACGCTTGCGGCGGTCTACAGCAGCTGCGAGGAATCCCAGTCTCTCCTCGTACTCGGTCAGTTGTGCCAAGGTTCGCCTCATGACATCATGAACCGCTTGCCGGCTGATGCCGAGTTCCTCCGCAATCTCGGCCAGCGACCAATCGTCAAAGAAACGCAACTCCACTGTCTTTCGCTGACGCTCCGTAAGCAGCGCCCCATAATAGTCATATAACAAATGAGCTTCGATCGTCTTGTCAAACACGTCGCATCCGCCCATTTCTTCATTGGACGCCGAATCGTTTCCTCTACCTTACACAGTTTATAGCTGCCTGTCAAGGAAATATACTTGTCACCCAAACTGCGCACACGAGGCCGCCGTGTGAAGAGCATCTTCGTCCACGCCGGTCGCTATGGCCGCGAAACATCCGCCCCTTCGAAGAGAGCTGCGGAAAACGCCGATGCGGAAAACGGCTCGAGATCATCCAAATGTTCACCAACCGTAACCAATTTGACGGGCAAGCCCAGTTCCTGAAAGATGGCGATCACCACCCCGCCCTTGGCGGTTCCATCGAGTTTTGTCAGGACGATCCCCGTAACACGGGCAATTTCTTTGAAGAGTTTGGCCTGCACGATCGCATTTTGTCCCGTTGTGGCATCGAGCACGAGAAGCGTTTCATGAGGCGCCTCTGGGATCTCGCGAACAATAACCCGGTACATCTTCTCCAGTTCCGCCATCAGGTGCGTTTTGTTTTGCAGGCGCCCCGCTGTGTCGCAGATCAGCACATCCGCTTTGCGGGCCTGCGCCGCCTGAATGGCGTCATAAATCACGGCCGCTGGATCGGATCCCGTATTTTGTTTGACCACATGGGCGCCGCTGCGTTCACCCCACACGCACAGTTGTTCAATGGCAGCCGCCCGGAAGGTGTCACCCGCAGCCAGTATGACACGTTTACCTTCCTGGCGGAACTGATGGGCCAGTTTGCCAATCGTGGTGGTCTTACCGGCTCCGTTGACGCCCACCACCAGGATAACCGTCAAGCCCTGTGGCGCGAGGTGAAGTTCAGTTTCCCCCTGATCCAGAATCTCATTGACCAGACTTTGCAGGACCGGAATCAACTGATCGGCTGTCGCCAGTTTCTGCCGCCGCGCTTCCCGCGCTAGCCGATCAAGCAGGTACTGCGTGGTGCCAACGCCCACATCCGCGGACAGTAGAGCGTCTTCGAGTTCCTCGTATACCGAATCATCAATCTTGCGGCGGCCCAACGCGCTACCGACGCGCTCCGTGAACACCGTGCGCGTTTTTGCCAATCCTTCCTTCAATCGATCAAAAAGCCCCATGCCTCTCACTCAACCTTCTGCTTGGAGAGTTCTGCGCCGCGATCGCTATGCCGTCGCAGGTTCATCATCCAATACTCGCACTGATACCAGCTTTGATACACCTGAATCCTGCATGGTAACGCCATACAGCACATCTGCTGCCTCCATCGTTCCCCGTCTGTGAGTGATCACCACAAATTGAGTTCGCTCGGAGAAACCCCGCAGATAGTCAGAGAATCTGGCGACGTTGGCCTCGTCAAGCGCGGCCTCAACTTCATCAAGAACACAAAAGGGAACCGGCTTTACGCGCAATATGGCGAACAGGAGGGCGAGCGCAGTGAGTGCCCGCTCGCCTCCGGACAAAAGCGACAGAGTCTGCATCTTCTTGCCCGGCGGTTCCGCCACAATCTCAATGCCAGACAGCAATGGCTGCGTCTCATCGACAAGAAACACATCGGCTCGGCCACCTTCGAAGAGCGCACGAAACACTTCGCCAAAATGCTGACGAACCGAGTCAAACGTCTCGAGAAATCGCCTGGACATCTCTGTGTCGATTTCCGCAATCAGTGCGTGCAGTTGTTCTTTTGCCGTCAGAAGATCCTGTTCCTGTGACTGCAGGAACGCATGGCGCTCACTAATGCGATCATATTCTTCGATGGCGCCGATGTTAACGTCTCCGAAAGCGTCGATTCTACGCTTCAACTCCTGCAGTCGCTGCCTGGCCTGCGCCAGGGGTTGATCGAGCCGATATCGCTCAGTGGCCAAGTCTACCCCAAGCCCAAAATCCTCTCGAAGCGTCGTCAGTTTCGCATCAAGCTCCACGTCGATCTTGCCGAGTGCGATGTCACACGCGTTGATGCGTCCTTCCAACTGGCGAGTTTGCGTCCGCCAGTTGTCGCGCACGCATTCCGCTTCATCCAGTTTGCGCTGACAATCGCCCCGTGCATCCCTGCTTCGCGAAATCGCCGCCTGACACTCATCGCGCGCCCTGGAAACGGTCTTTGCGGCGTGCTCAGTGTGTTGCAACTCCTCGCGCAGTCGGGCGATGCGTAAAATGGCGGCCTGCTGCTGATCACTCACAGCATGATGCTCGCCCTCGATGGCCTTGCGGCGATTGGCGAGACTCACGCGCGCCTGATCGGCCCCGCGCAACGCCTCTTCCTGTTCGGCCAGTGAGACGCGCACCTGCATCAGCGCGTCGTTGTGTCCAGCGATCATCGTCTCGTGCTCCTCGATCTCGCGTTCCAACTGCGCCACGGTTCCTTCGGCCATGTCGACTTCACGCCCAATATGGCCAAGGGAAGTTTGCACCTCCTCAAACCGTGCGCTGACTGCTTGACCTTCCTCGCGGTGGATCGCGTACTCCTGGTTTAAAGCGGTCACTCGCTCATTCGCCGCAGCCAGGCCCGCCGCCGTCACCTGAAGGCCCGCCCCGATCTCGCGCTGGAGTCCTTCATTGTGGGCAATCCGCGCATGCTCTTCAGTCAATTGGGTACGGAGACTCTTAACGGCCGCTTCCTGCGCGGCTCGGCGGCCTTCAAAGGCGACCACTTTCTCGGCCAGAGCCTCTCCCTGTTCAGTGAGGGCCGCGATCTCACGGGTGCGTCCGAGGATGGTCACCCCGCGTGTGGCAACACTGCCGCCCGTCATGGACCCCCCCGGGTTGACCACGTCGCCTCCTATGGTTACGATGCGAACACGATGTTGAAGCACCCGCGCAATGACATTCGCTTCCGCCAGCGATTGAACAATGAGCACATTTCCGAGCAGCGAATCGACGACCGCGCGAAACCTTGCATCGCACTGCGCGAGATCGGCGGCGACTCCGATAAATCCGTGCGCGGATTTTACCATCTGCAGTTCATGAGGAGCCAGCCGGCGACCTTTGATCGTATCGACCGGCAAAAAAGTGGCCCGTCCGAGTTGACGCTTTTTCAGCATGTCAATAGCCTGCCTTGCATCACTGTCGCGTTCCACCACAATGTGTTGCACACTCCCGCCGAGGGCCGTCTCGACAGCGAGTTCATATTGCGCAGGCACCGTCAGGAGATCCGCGACTGCGCCATGCACGCCCTTCAGGACGCCGCGGCGATGCGCCTGAATGATCGCCTTCGGCCCGCCCGCATACCCATCCAACTCCATTTGCATATCCTGCAGTGTGCGCAACCGACTGACAACTTCCAAACGTTGACGCTCGTGTTGCTCCAGCCCTGCCAGGATCTCACCCAATTCGTCCTGCGCTCGACCAAGCCCATTCTCAATGCGCGCTGTCGTCTGGCGCATCTCTGCGGCAGAAACCTGCAACAGGGCCGCCTGTTCTTTCGCAAGGGCCTGTTCTGTCCGCAGACGGTCACATTCTGCCAACACAGTGGTTCGATCCTCGGCAATGCGTTCTTTGCGGCGTTCAGTTTGCGCTTGCGCACTCTCCAGATTCTTCAGTTCATTGCGAAAAGCGGCCTGTTCCCTCATCACTTCAATCAAACCTGCGCGCGCGTCGGCCAAGCGATCCCTTAACGCGGCCAGCAAACCCTGTCCATCCTGATCAGTGATGCGTCTGTGCAATTCCTCGCGCAGAGCTGACACCCGCGTCTGCAGTTCAGCTATCTGAACATCAGCGGCCGCCACTGTGCGATCGCACGAATCTGCTTCCCCTTCGAGACGTTCCCGCTTAAGGCGCAACTCTTCCAACCCTGTGATCGCGTGTTCCAGGCGCTCAAGGGCCACCCGACGATCCGCTTCGCACTTTTCGACTTGACCGGTGACCGCCACCAGCGCCTCCTGGAGATGGGCAAACTCCCTCTCCAGTCCCTCAGCCGCCGCGCGCAGCACGGAAAGCTGCTGCTGGGCGTCAACTTCCTGACCTTGCGCCGTGAGCAGTTCGACCTGCCCGGCTTCGAGTTGCCGCACGGACGCAGCGCGGTTCGCCGAAAGTTCAGAGATATCAGCCGCCAACACAGCAATCTGCAGCGTGCGCTGTTGCGCCAGAACAGCCTTGTAGTCGCGCGCGACGAGAGCCTGGTCCGCCAAAGGCGCAACCTGATCGGCCAGTTCCACAACGAGGTCACGGATACGCAACAGATTCTGCTCCGCATCGCCCAACTTACGTTCGGCTTCCTTTCGCCGAAGTTTAAACTTGACTATACCTGCTGCCTCTTCAAAGACACCTCGGCGTTCGTCTGATTTGGTAGACAGGATCTCTTCAATCCGCCCCTGCCCGATAATGGAATACGCTTCGCGTCCGACCCCCGTATCCATAAATAGTTCTGCGATGTCGCGAAGTCGGCACGCAGAGCGGTTGATCAGGTAGTCGCTGTCACCAGAACGGTATACACGCCTTGTGACCGTAACCTCGCCGTAATCCACGGGCAGCACAGCATCGCTGTTGTCAAGCGTCAAACTGACCTCGCAAAAATTGACCGGTTTGCGGGCCTGGCTGCCGGCAAATATGACGTCCTCCATCTTCGCGCCGCGCAGAGTTCTGGCGCTCTGCTCCCCGAGCACCCAACGAATGGCATCGGCAATATTGCTCTTGCCGCTCCCATTAGGCCCCACCACGGCAGTCACTCCGGGTGCGATTTCCAGCTCAATGCGATCCGCGAATGACTTGAATCCAAGGAGATCGAGGCGTTTTAAGAACATCATACGGCCTCCCCCACTATCCAAGTGTGCATCGATCAGTCCATCGCAAGAGCATCGCGCGCCGCATTTTGCTCCGCTTCTTTCTTGGAGCGCCCCACGCCTTGTCCCCGCACCTTGCCCCCGACATACACGGTGGCCACAAATTCACGATCATGCGCCGGACCGCGTTCCGCGACAATATCGTATGACAGGAGTCCTTGTCCGGATTTCTGCACATGCTCCTGCAGTATCGTTTTGTAATCCTTGCGAAGAGTTTGTCCATCGTCCTGGATCCGCGGGTAGAGATGAATGGCCAGAAAGGCGTCCGCTGCGGCGAATCCTTGATCCAGAAAGAGCGCACCGACAAACGCCTCAAAGACGTCCGCAATGAGACTGGCCCGCTCTCGTCCGCCCGACAATTCCTCACCTTTGCCAAGACGAAGGTACAGCGGAAACTTCAACTCGCGGGCAATGGCCACGAGGGACGGTTCACACACCGTGGCGGCCCGCAGCCTGGTCAACTCCCCTTCAGGCGCTTCCCTAAATGTGTTATACAAATACTGGCTGACGCACAGTTCCAGCACAGCGTCACCCAAAAACTCCAAACGTTCATTGTCTTCCCTGCCGTTCCGACGATGTTCGTTCTTGTAGGAGGAATGTGTAAATGCGGAACGCAGCAACACAGTGTCGGTAAAGGCTATCTGTAATTCCCTGCATAAACGTGACAGCGGAAGAGCGCTCACTATTGGCACCACACTATCGCTTTATTCAGTAAATTCCTGTTCATCATAACGCTTAAAGATCAACGTTGCATTGTGTCCGCCAAAACCAAATGAGTTCGACATCGCATACGTCAAATCGCTCTTTCTGGCCACATTTGGCACATAGTCCAAATCGCACTGTGGATCGGTCACCTCGTAATTGATGGTAGGCGGCAACAGACCGTCGCGGATCGCCATGATACAGGCCACCGCTTCAATGCCCCCTGCCGCTCCCAGCAAATGTCCGGTCATGGATTTCGTTGAACTGACCGCGACACGGTTGGCGTGTTCTGCAAACACGTTCCTGATGGCCGTTGATTCCGACTCGTCGCCGATAGGAGTCGAGGTTCCATGAGCGTTTATATAGCCGATCTCGTGAGGAGCGAGTCCGGCGTCGGCGAGCGCCGCTCGCATCGCCCGCGCCGCGCCGGCGCCTTCGGGAGCCGGTTGCACGAGGTGATACGCATCGCCGCTCATCCCGTAGCCCACAACCTCCGCAAGGATCTGCGCCCCACGAGCTCTTGCAAAGTCGAGTTCTTCAAGAACCAGAATTCCGGCGCCTTCACCCATGACAAATCCATCACGCAACCCGTCAAACGGCCGACTGGCGCGCTGCGGTTCATCATTGCGCTCTGACAAAGCTTTGGCCGCGCAAAATCCGGCGAGCGCCAGCGGTGTGATGGTAGCTTCAGCGCCGCCGCAGATCATCGCGTCTGCCGCGCCTCGAACGATGATTTTGAAGGCGTCCCCGATTGAATTGGAACCTGTAGCGCAGGCCGAAACGGGCGCGCTGTTTGGCCCCTGCGCCCCAAACCGTATGGATACCTGGCCTGAGGCCATATCACCGATCATCATCGGGATAAAGAAAGGACTCACCCGTTTCGGTCCGCGCTCAAGCAATACCCGATGCTGGTCTTCTAGTGTATACAGCCCGCCAATGCCTGACCCTATGTAGACCCCGATTCGCGGCGCCACCTCCGCTGTCACCTCAAGTTGCGCCTGTTCCATGGCCATCACGGCGGCGGACACGGCAAATTGCACAAAGCGGTCCATTTTGCGCGCATCGCGCCTGTCCATATACATCTCAGGATCAAAATCAGTCACTAAACCCGCAATCTGTGTTGGAAATTCACTCACATCGAATCGGTCGATCTTGCGGACACCCGACACGCCATCTTTAAGCGCCCGCCAAAAGGCAGCGGTTCCAATCCCGACAGGAGACAAGACCCCCTGTCCCGTGACCACCACGCGTCTCATTTCGCGTCCCCCTCATGCCTGGTTCTCACTTCTGACAGTTACACGAAAGCCCCGCGCGCCGCACGGGGCTTTCGTGCCTGCAAGAACATCAGCGGCAGAAAAGCCGCGGTCTGTTCCCGCACAACAGCTACTTGCGGTTATGATCACTCATGAGACTCAATGTATTTGACGACATCGCCAACACTGGAAATCTTCTCGGCATCTTCATCAGAAATCTCCAAGTCAAATTCATCTTCCAATTCCATGACCAATTCGACCACATCCAAAGAATCCGCTCCCAAATCCTCTTTAAAAGAAGCGTCCGGGGACACTTGTGATTCTTCGACTCCGAGGCGGTCCACTACAATGCGCTTCACACGATCATACACGTCGGACACGCTCTCACCTCCTCCCAAGATTATACTACATAGCCAGTCCGCCGTCGACTTGAAAAACTTGCCCTGTTATGTACGACGCCTGATCGGAAACAAGAAATCTCACGATCGCAGCCACATCATCAGGCTGGCCCAAGCGACCGATTGGAATCTGCTCTGCCAAGCGGTCCTTAAGCTCAGGTGCAAGTTTCTCTGTCATTTCGGTTTGAATGTAACCGGGCGCCACTGCGTTCACTGTGATCTTGCGACTTGCCAGTTCACGCGCGAGTGTTTTAGTGAGACCGATCAGGCCTGCCTTGGCCGCCGAATAATTCGCTTGACCAACGTTTCCCGTTACGCCCGCAACAGACGACATGTTGATAATCCGGCCCGTCTCGGACCGGAGCAGATAACGCGCCGCTGCCTGACTGCACAAAAATGCGGACTTTAGATTGATCGACAGCACCGCGTCCCAGTCTGTCTCCTTCATGCGCAGGAAGAGACCATCACGGGTGATGCCCGCATTGTTCACGAGGATATCCAGACGCCCGAAGTTCGTAACCGCTGCCTGCACAAGATTTGCGGCGCCTGCCGCCGTCGCGACATCGGCCTGCGTCGCAACAGCCTCCGCGCCGATTGCTGTCACACGATCCGCAAGCGTCTGAGCGCTCGTCTCGTTCGCGACGTAGCCGATCACGATCTTCGCCTTCGCATCCGCTAACTCTTCGACAATGGCACGTCCAATCCCTCCTGACGCGCCAGTCACAATCGCAACTCGATCGGTCAGCGCAAACTTCACGTCTCTATCACCTCTTTCCTGTATATCCGAGTCAGACCCGCAAAGCCCCCAGAACTTCCTGCAAGCTGGACACCCCGTCCACATGCAGGGTCCGCGCCTGCCGATCCGTCTTTCGCACCAATCCCGAAAGTACAGTGCCCGGCCCCAACTCTACATAGGTGTTCACGCCTGATTCAGACATATATCTGATTGACGCTTCCCATAGTACTGGAGAAGCCACCTGTCGCGCAAGAGTCTCGCGAATCTCTCCCGGTTTGTCGACGGGTTGCGCCGACGCGTTTGCAATCACCGGACATGATGGTTCAGCCAATTTTATGTCAGCGAGAAGGTGCGCGAGTCGATCTCCCGCAGGCGACATCAGAGACGAATGGAAAGGTCCACTGACGTCCAGCCGAACTGCGCGCCGCGCCTTCGCTTCCGCCGCCCGCCTGATCAGTTCATCCACGGCCGTCAATCCGCCGGAAGCCACCACCTGACCCGGACAATTGACATTGGCGACTTCCACCGACGCTCCAACTTCAGAACTGATGCGTCGGCATAACTCGCGCAGCAGATCGAGGTCCGCACCCAGCACCGCCGCCATTCCACCGACGCCTGCGGGCACCGCCGCGTCCATGAAAACCCCGCGCTGATGGACAAGGCGCAGCGCGTCGGCGTATGCGAGAGCGCCTGCAGCGACCAGTGCGGAGTACTCGCCGAGACTGTGTCCCGCTACAAAACGCGGGCGCACATCGATCTGCTCGCGCAACACGCGCAGCGCCGCCACGCTGACGGCCAGGATCGCAGGTTGCGTATAGTAGGTGAGCCGCAGTTCTTCCTCCGGACCCGCATCAATCAATCGGCTCAGCGAAAAACCCAGTACATCGTCCGCTTCTGCGAGGGTCTCCCTGGCTGTCTTAAACGTCTCTGCCAGATCCCTGCCCATACCGACATACTGAGCGCCCTGTCCGGGGAACAAAAAGGCCATAATCACGTTGTCCGGCCCCCAAGTTGCTTCAGATTTCAGTTCCGCAGATATTCTTCCAGGGCTCCCACCAGTCCGGCGCTCTGCATCCGGTGGGCCTGCCGCAGGGCCATCTCAAAAGCGCGCGCGTTTGAGGAGCCGTGGGCCTTGACAAGTACGCCCCGGACCCCGAGAAAAGGGCCGCCTCCATACTCCGCGTAATCGAAACGACTTCGAAATGTCCGCAATCCACCCTTTAGAGTCAGTGCGGCAAGTTTGGTGACAGGCGAGGCCAGAAGCATCTGTTTGAGAGACTGCAGCAGACCCAGCCCCGCGCCTTCATAGAATTTGACCAGCACATTGCCGACGAATCCATCGCACACAATCACGTCGCAAACGCCCCGCAACAGATCGCGAGCCTCTACATTCCCGACAAAGCCAGGGCATGCCTCTTGCAGCAACGGATAAGCAGCCTTGCATAGTTCGTTGCCCTTCCCCGCTTCTGCTCCAATGTTCAGCAGACCCACCCTCGGTTTCTCGATACCTTCTGTCAGACGCATATACGCCTGGCCCATAGTCGCCCACTGCAGCAAATGCTGCGCCGAAGAATCCGTGTTTGCGCCAGCATCGAGAAGCAGTGCTCCTCTTCCCGCAAATGTCGGCAAGACCGCCGCAAGAGCCGGTCGCTCGATGCCCTCCATTCGCCCAACGACAAGCAGCCCCGCAACCATAAATGCGCCGGTGTTGCCAGCAGACACCATGCCATCAGCGAGTCCATCCCGGACCAGAGAGGTGCACACCACGAGTGATGAGTCCTTTTGCCTCCGCACCGATTTGACCGGTTCCGCATTGGCCGCGATCACATCCGCAGCGGCGACAATCCGCACGTTGTGGGGAAGTTCGCGAGCCTCAGCAAGAATATCCTGTTCCCGCCCAACGAGCAGAAACTCAGTAGCGCTCAGTTCACGAGCCGCCGCAAGCGCTCCCTGAACGGGCGCTTGCGGCGCATGGTCCCCGCCCATCGCGTCAATCGCGATCTTCAAACTCAGCCCTCCCCGCCGCGTCCACGGTCCCGTGCATAATCAAAAAATCCGCCCGGAGCACCTCTTCTCCGTCAACCTTCGTGCGGACCTCCACCAGCACATAACCATGGCGTTCGCCGCACACCCGAGCCCGGGCGACCAGATAAGCTCCGACGCGCGCAGATCGCAGGAAGCGAATCGTGGCCTTCGCTGTCAGCGCCTGCGCAGCATCGACAATAGCCACAGCCAGGGAGTTCGCCTGGGCAAAGATATAATGACCGCGAACGATTGAGGAACGGGCAAACACATGCTCCTCGTCAGCACGCCATACCGACAGCCCCGACTTCCCCAATTCAAGATCAACGATATCGCCGAAAACTTCCTCAGGAGCAAGAGTTCGCACGTCGTCATAACGGGATACGGCCAGTGACCGAATCCGTTCACGCAGTTCGGGAATGCCCAGACTGAGCCTGTCCAACCGGATGGTCTGCACGCTGACGCCAAACCGCGACGCGAGTTCCCCATCGGTCAAAAATGGTTCCCTGCCAAGGGTATCATGCAAGCGTTCCTGGCGCACACGCTTACTGTCCTGAGCCAAATAGCGCCACCTCACCTGCAACAAACAGCGTCTCTTTGCCCTATGTACAACAATGCCATACTGCGTGCTACTGGATGCCTTCCAAACAGCACTAGTATAAAAAAAGAGCGCCCTGGACGCAATCATCGCGTCCCGACCCTCTCATTGGCGTGTCCGAATGAAGGCTGGTCGGACAACCTCCGATGCGACTAAGCGCGCTCCAGGACTTGGCGTTTCTTGTATGTTCCGCAGTTCGGGCACACCCGATGCGAGAGTTTCTGTTCGTGACACTGCGGACACTCTACCATGCCGGGAATGCTTAGCTTGTAATGAGTGCGGCGCAGGCGTTTTCTGGTCTTGGACGTTCGATGTTGAGGCACTGCCATGGAAAAACACCTCCCTTTCAAAATACTCGCGGTATCGTCACTGTTCCGTCAGTTTGTCATAGACTTGAGACAACGCTTCCAGCCGTGGATCCACTTTCCGGGTATCACAGCCGCACACCTGAGTGTTCAGATTGGCCCCACACACGAGGCAAAGTCCCCGACAGTAAGTCTTGCACAGCGGTTGGGTCTGAATCGCCAGAACCACAGCCTGTTCCACATAGGGATCCAGATCAATCTCGTTTCCCGGACAGTAGACGACTTCGGCCTGTTCCTGCTCCGATGTAAGCGGCGAGCGGGAAAACACTTCCCTGAATCCCGTTTCCAGATGAGCGGGAAATTCAGCTAAACAGCGCGCGCATCGGTAGGTGACGCCGGTCTTCAGTTCGCCCTCCGCAACACACAGTTCAGCAGTCGCTTCTACCCCAACCGTGACGGCGATTCGATCCATGCGCGTGACGTCGGTTCCGCGCATCAATTCAACCGGAAACTCCACACTGTCACTAACAGTAAGCCCCGATGATTTCACCGCTGCTGACCAAGAGATCTTCAAAATCCCGTTCACCTCGATCACAACACGACATAGTATACTGGGTGCACTTGCATGTGTCAAACAGAAGTTTCGAGTGCCATCGCCGCGACGGCTCCCGAATCAGGGCGATTTTGGCGACAGCGCCTTCAGAAAAGAGAGTGCCTGATCAAGCGTCCGAATAGGGATGACACGCATGCTCGTGTGAAGTTTCTTCGCCTCGGCGAGGGCATGCGCAGCATTGGTATCCCCAGGCGCTGTATCCGCCGGAACAAAAAAGTAGTTGGCTCCGGCATTCACCGCCGCAATCACTTTGTGAGCCGCCCCGCCAATTTGACCGACCACTCCATTCGCACTCATCGTACCCGTTCCAGCGATTCTGTAACCTCTTGTCAGGTCGCCGTGAGTGTACAGTTGGTTGATGACCTCAAGAGAGAACATCAACCCTGCGGAGGGGCCATCGATATCGCCGCTGTCAATGCGAATGTGTACAGGGGTACGCACCGACTGCGCCACCATCGGCAAAATGCCGATTCCCGGTCGGGCGTGCTTTTGACCTGGCAGAGGCGGCAGGGCGACAAGTCTGATATGCAGATGATGCACTTTTGTACCGCGCAGGACTGTCAGGTTCACTGTCTGACCTATCTTTGCCCCCTGCAGTTCGGAGAACAGCAGATTCGGGTCGCGCAAGGATACACCGTTCACAGCCGTGATCACATCCCCTGGCCTGAGCAGTCCTCGCGCAGCAGAGCTTCGTTCGACCGAAATAACCTCCACGCCAGTGGTCGTCACGGTGACTTGTTTGTGCAGATAACGCAGCGCCGCGATTTCCGCATCTTGATGCGACGTGTGCATCATGTACATTTCCAGGTTATTATACGCATTGTTTGACAGTCCGCCATTGATTTCCTGCGCAGGCAGAATCTGATGGTGCGGCAGCAGCAACCCGTAGAGAAAGTCGTACACGTTGGCCGCGTACACGACGTAGACGGTCGTCAGCAAGAACTGTCCCTTCTCCGTCTTGTGTCCCCCTTGCACGGTGATTAGCGGTTGGAGCGCCTCTGCTGACCCTGGAGAGTATATGTAATAAGGCAGTGGTATAACCGCCATGGCGCCGAACACGATCACAAGTACCATGACGATCACCCAGAGCAGCATCCTCTTGCCACCCGACCTCCGGACACTCTTTACTTCAATCACCACTATGTTCCTCCTCGCTGTTCAAGCGCCTCAAGCAGTCTCGGGAGCGCTTCACGCATGGCCAGCCGCCCTGCTTCGATTGCCTTGTCCACACCGGAAAACGCCGTTGAACTCATGAGATCCAACTGGGGGCGAACGACAAAGTCTGCGTCCAGAATGCGATAGCGGAAAACCTCCCGTTCCATGATGTCAATGGATTGTACGATGACGTCCCATATGTGCTTCACGGGCGGCAAACGTTCAAACAAACCCACATCGACAGCCACTACAAAATCGGCCCCCAGATCCCGGACAGCCTGGATCGGCACCCGATCGATTACGCCGCCGTCTACCAACATACGACCATCGATTCGATGGGGCACGAAGATCCCGGGGATAGCTATGCTTGCGCGTACTGCTTCGTGTATGGGGCCGCTTGTAAATACGACCCGCTCGCCGAGTTCGAGATCAGTCGCCACGATAGCCAATGGAACACGGGCGTCGGAAAAATCCGCTCCCTTGGTGAGCAGCTTAACCAGTCGATGGAACCGTTCGCCCGCGATCAGACCCAGTCTCGGAACCGTGACATCGACCCAGCGAGACAACGGCAGATTGACGGCCAATTGTTCCATACGGTCAACTGGCGCCCCCGTGGCATAGACGGCTCCGATCAGACCGCCAATGCTCGATCCCGCGACGGCGGTCACGTCGATACGGGCTTCCTGGAGGACTTGCAACACACCGATGTGGGCGAATCCCCTCGTACCTCCACTGCCTAAAGCGAGGCCGACCGAGGAATGTTTTTGCATGCGGCTCCCTCCTCGTCGCAGACGCTTCTTCATCCCAGTTGTTGGCGGCGCAAAACTCAGGAATGGGTGTCTATTTGTATTTGTCCTGTAAGGCTGCTCTGACGTGTTCTGGCACAAACCGGTCTACACTGCCCCCGTAGCTCGCAATCTCCTTGATCATGCTCGAGCTCAAATAGGAGAATTCGTGATGCGTTGGGATAAAGATCGTCTCGGCTTCCGGATGCAGTTCCCTGTTCATCGACGCAAGTTGCAGTTCACTCTCGAAGTCACTGACGGCTCTCAGCCCACGAATGATTACCTGGGCCTGTCGCAGCTTCATATAATCGACCAATAAACCTGGGAAGTAGTCCACAGTGACGTTCGAGAGATTGTGAACCGCCTGGGCAATGAGCCGCATGCGTTCCTCCACGCTAAAGAGTGGCGCCTTTTTAACATTGACAAGCACCGCGATCACTACCGTGTCGAACATCTTGGCCGCCCGTTTGACGATATCGACATGCCCATTTGTGATCGGATCAAAGCTCCCACCGTACACCGCGCTTCTCATAAATAACACGCTCCACACTGCCGACGTATGTCAAAGGCTGCATCAGTTGTCACTCTGTCTGCGGATCAAATGTATAAATCGCCACTTTGACGGAGCCGTATACAGCAATCCTCTTCAAATCCAGCGCTGGCTGTTCGGGAACGGGAGTCTTGGCGTCCATTTCCGTCACCACGGCAGCTCCCGCACACAGCAATTTCATCTCTACCAGAGCGGCCAGAGTCTGCGGCAATAACCCCAAGCGATACGGTGGATCGAGAAACACAAGATCAAACTGCGCGCCTTCCCGGCGAAGCCGCGAAAGCGCGGCGTGATGGGGCAGTGACAATACCCGCGCCCGCGTCTGCGCGCCCAGACTGCGCAGGTTATCCTGCACGGTGCCCGCGCTCGCTCGATCTACAAAGACGGCAAGTCTGACGCCCCGGCTGATCGCCTCAATGCCAAGCGCACCGGAACCGGCAAACAGATCTAGACATGTTCCTCCGTCGAAGTAGGCGCCAAGCATAGAAAATATGGCTTCTCGGACCCGATCGGCAGTCGGTCTTGTCGACTGCCCTTTTGGAGCCAACAGGGAACGGCCCTTAAACTCACCGGCAATGACCCGCATCGCTCCACCCTCTCATTCCTTACTTTACCACAGGCGATTTCCCCATCACAAATCCGGGGAAGCGCCGTTGCCATGTATACGTTCGCCGTCTTCTGGCCAGAATGTCATTTAGCGACGGCAACGTCGCATAGGCAACCAGAGAGAGAGTTGCCCTGTGCACTCTCTTCCGGTTTCTCCTCTCCCAGTAGCCGCGTGCGGAGTCATACATATGCCGCACAAGGCAGAACCCCCTCGCGTACCCGGGCGAGGGGGATTTCTTTTTTGTGGACCCGGGCTGCTGTCCCTTTCGCACAGACCCTCTTCAACATGCAATAGTGATGTAGCACGACAGTCATAAGGAGGTCTCAGAGCGATGGAAGGAACGTTTGGAGGTTACACCAGATGGGCGGTCGTATTTCTCATCATCTTTGTTCTCTTCTTCCTGCTCATCCCCGTGTACACGACGCAGTGCACCACAGTGCCCGTCTACTAGTACCCGGCGGTCGGGCAACAATAAAAACTACCTGTTGGGAGGGCTAGTCACATGGGCACATTTGGCGGATATACACGTTGGGCGGTCGTGTTCCTGATCATCTTCGTTCTGTTCTTCCTGCTCGTTCCCGGCGTATACGGCGGTGCGGCGGCGGCCGGCGGCGCCTACTAGACACGCATGATTGGCGTCTGCCAATCACCATCGAAACATGAGTATCCAGGTCAATCAAGACGCCGCTTCCGCCACAGGAGAGGCTAACCCGGAAACCCAGGGAACTGTTCCCGATCTGCCCGCGAGCGGTGCGCCGTGCGCGGGCTTGTTCGCGTCAGAACATGGCGGCTGTGAAACTTTCACTGACGCCCCAGCCATTTGCCGATCGGTTGCAGCGCCTGAACGATATCCCCCTTGGCGACAGCCAACTCCGCTTGACCCTCGCGAAAGATCAGGACTACGGTACTCCCAAACTCAAACCAGGCCAACTCTTCCCCCTGCGCCACAGCAACTTCTCGCGGCAAGATCATCTGCGCCTCGCCGTGCGCCCTATGATTTACAGTCTGACATTGCAGACGGGAAGCGAGTTTCACACTTCCGACGAATGTCGAACCAATTTTTACAAGTGCAAACGTTCCGTCATCACGCGAGAACCACGATATAGTGCGTTCATTTTTCGTATAAAGACCGGGAATTTGCGTCGACCCAAGCCTGTTTACAGGATACAGAGTTCCAGGCACATGAGTGATCCGTCGGATGATTGCGGCGATTGGGGCATGAATCCTGTGATAGTTGCGCGGACTGAGGTAAATGACCACATGCGTTCCATGTTCAAACAGACTCGCGTCAGCGTCTGCCAACAGCGCGGCCATGGAGTAGGATATCCCTTTGATTTGTACAGCGCGTCCAGCTTCCACACGACCAAGTTCGACAATGACGCCGTCGGCCGGAGCCACGATGTCCCCGTCTTGCACAGAGAAGTTGCGACTTCCTGGAGGCAGTTTGCGCGCAAAAAACTCCGCTAGAGAACCGTAAGCCCGCCACGGTCTGTCCGCCTGACTTTCGGCGATGCCATAGACGCGCATGAAGACTGGGATCAAAGCCTTACTCGCAGGACTCCTCAGAAAGTGTCCAGCCGTTTGAGTCAGGAGCCGTTTGGGGAGGAGACTGAGCACCACTCGCCCCGGATAAAGTCGCTTCATGCGAAAACTTCTCTCCCACACGAAAACCATTGCTTCGGACATTGTACCATAGCGACGTCGATTTCACTCGTGCATCACCCCCCGATCCCCCGAGCAACATGAAAAGCCGGCGACGAATACGGCACGTCTCGTCAACCGGCCCTGCTGCGCTCAACACGTTCAGAACAAATCCTTAAAAAGATTGATGACCTGCCAACTGTTGTTCTGCCATGGCCACGAGCTTCCTGGTCATATGACCGCCAATCGTGCCTGTGTCACGGGTGGTCATGGTGCCCCAGTAACCGTCAGCCGGCGGTTGGATGCCCAGTTCCTGTGCGACTTCATACTTGAACTGATCCATTGCCTTGCTGACACCGCGTACCACATGGGTGTTAGAACGTTGTCCTGCAGCCATTTGATTCACCTCCCATTGTTGGAATTAGTGTGTCCCCAAGTCTTTTTATCATGCATCAGAATCGTTATTGCATTTAGAAACTCGTCGCCGTGATCACGAATCCGAATGGACGTCGTATTCAGACAGCACGATGGCGCGCAAACGACCATATTCCGGCAACAACCAGAAGTCATCCCCATCCAACAGTTCCCGGGCGACGTCGCGCGCAACCTCCATAATCTTAAAATCCCGGATCGGATCGCCAACTGCAAATTCGGGCAATCCACTCTGTCGTTCGCCCAGGACCTCTCCGGGGCCCCGCATCATCAGATCGCGTTGAGCAATCAGGAAACCGTCATGCGTTTCAGTCATTGTGCGCAGACGGGCGGCGGCCGCATCAGTGGTCGGATCAGCCAGCAGGACGCACTCTGCCGCTGCAGCGCCTCGCCCTATGCGTCCGCGCAACTGGTGCAGTGTCGCCAGTCCAAAACGGTCAGCGCCATACACCACCATCACGCTCGCCTTAGGCACACTCACTCCAACCTCCACGATGGTGGTGGCCACAAGGACATGGATCTTCCCCTCGGCAAACGACTGCATGGTCTGATCACGGTCTGCTTCAGGCATGGCCCCATGTATGAGTCCAATGCGCCAGCCAGCGAGTTCCTCAGTCATTCTCTCATATAGAGCTTGAACGCTCTCCAGGCAGATCCCTTCTGGGTCACTGTCAATGCGGGGAGCGATCAGGAAGGCCTGGTGACCCTTGGACAACTCCTGTCGCACGAGTTTGAGCGCAACCGCCTCTTCACTCTGTCGAAGCCACCGTGTGCGTACAGGCTTGCGACCCGGCGGCAACTCTCGGATGGTCGTTACAGCGATATCCCCATGCAGCGTGAGAGCGAGTGTACGCGGAATAGGCGTCGCAGAGAGTTGGAGTACATCCACCTGGCGTCCCTTCTCACGCAACATTTTACGGATACCCACGCCAAACCGATGCTGTTCATCGGCAATAACCAGACGCAGACGGTCAAAGCGCAATCCTTGCGCAGCCAGAGCATGAGTGCCGATGACCATGTCAAGCGTTCCGTCCGCGAGTTGACTGGCCACAGTCCGACGATGCGCGGTCGGCTGCCCTCCGAATAACCCGTCCACGCGCAGACCCGATACGTTGAGAAACTTGCGCGCCTCCCCAAGTTGCTGCGCCGCCAGAATGCCGGTTGGAGCCATGTAGGCAATCTGCCAGCCCGCTCGGGCCACGGCCGCAGCGGCCGCAAACGCGACAGCGGTCTTGCCGCAACCGACATCTCCTTGAAGAAGTCGGTGCATGGGCCGTTCTTGCGCGAGATCCGAGAGTACCGCGCTCATCGCCGCCTCCTGGTCTCGCGTCAAAGGAAACGGCAATTGCTCTACAAATGCGCGCGCCCCCTGACGCAGCGCATCGTCGTGAAGCAAGGGCCGCCGTACGTTCAGACGCCATCTGCGAAAACCCTGCATGCGCAACTGAAATTTCAAGAATTCTTCAAACACGACGCGTCGCCTCGCCTGCCTGAGCGCCTCTGCGTCAGCAGGAAAATGCAGTTGGTGAAGCGCCGTGGGCAACGGAATCAGTTTGAAGCGTTCACGAAGCGTCGCGGGAAGGTCGTCCGACAGTTGCGATCCAAACGCCCGAAGCGCTGACGCCACGATGGAGCGCAACGCGCTCACGGGCAGATCTTCAGTAACACGATAGACGGGAAGGAGACCCGTATCCATAGGGTCATCTTTGCGCAAGTCACACCGCGAAGCAATCAGGGTGTTGGCTTTCGAGTCATATCTCCCCGTGATGCGAACCTGCCTGCCCACAGAGAGCTGATGGCGCAAATACGGCTGATTGAAAAACAGGGCGCGCAGTTCGCGCGCCCCAACTCTTACTGGTACGTATACCATTGATCGCTTGCCGCGCAGGCGCACGCTCACCGGTCCGGATACGACCGCGGCTACAGATATCTGCCCTTCCCCAGCGAGAGAGTCCGCCGTGTGTGCAGTCTCCTCGTAGCGAAAAGGGGCATAAAAAAGCAACGCCGCGACATTGCTGATGCCCAGACGGGCAAGACGCGCGGCCCGCTGGGGTCCGACTCCGGGAATCCTCGTCACATCAATCTCGAACAGATCCGGGTTAGGTTCCCGCACGTTCACGGATCGGCACCCCTCACTCAGCCGCGAGCAAGAAATCATAGATCGGCTGTCCACCGTACTGCAATTCAAATTCTACGTCAGGATATGACCCTGAGAGTTTGGAAAAGCTGTCTGTCGCTTCCTGGACAAGTTCTTCACGCGCATAAAACACTGTGCAAATCTCCGCTCCGTCGGCGCACAGATCTTCCAGAAGGCGTTGCAGCACAGCCGAACGCGCGATGTCGACAAAGGCGATGTCACCGCCGCGAATCGCCATGAAATCGCCTTCGCCAATCGCATGTTCGCCCACATTTGTGTCTCGTACGGCGGCCGTGATGGCGCCCGTCATAATTTTGGCAGCCGCATCTCTCATCGCTCGTTCATTCACGGCTGCGTCTGCATCAGGCCGAAATGCCAGTGTTGCCCCGAGGCCCTCGCCAATCGAACGCGTTGGAATGACGCTCACGCGGCCGTCTGACACCGTGGCGGCCTGCTCTGCAGCCAAAATCACATTGCCGTTGTTCGGAAGCAAAAATACATGCTCAGCGCCTGTGCGTACGGTGGCCGCAAGCAACTCTTCAGTCGCTGGATTCATGGTCTGTCCGCCCGGTACAATTTCGTCAACGCCAAGACCCTGAAAGATGGCGGTCAACCCATCTCCCGCCACTACCGCGATGAGCCCGCATTTCTTGATTCCAGTATCACTATGCGACAGTCGCTCGGGATCACTCGTCGCGCCGCGCGTTCCGTCCACCGCCAACTGATCCCTTCGTGCATCCTGCACGAGTTCATGATGTTGTTCCGTCATATTATCAATCTTGATCTGAACCAGGCTTCCGCAGACTAACGCTTGCTCCAAAACCAGACCCGGATGCAATGTATGAATATGGACTTTGACGAGGTCATCCGCTGCCACCACGAGCAGAGAATCGCCGTGCCCCTGCATGGCGTCGCGCACCTCCAGTTCCGCTTCTTCACCGCGTTTCTCAACCGCGCGGACGATAAATTCGGTACAGTAGCCAAACTCACCGTCTCCGTGCAATTCCGACGCGGCGTACGGCAGCGGCGGATACACGACCGCTTCGCTTTCCCACTTCGGGAACGCAACGGCTCCTGCACTCAGGCTCATCCTGAACCCTCGGTAGATGTAAACCAATCCCTGGCCGCCCGAGTCAACCACGCCAGCCTGGCGTAGAATTGGCAGCATATCCGGAGTTTTCGCAAGAGTCTGCTCTGCCTTTGCGATCGCCGCGTCCAACACTGACCCGATCGATACGCGCGCACTCTTGAGCGCCAGTTCGGTCGCCGCGGCCGCCTCTCTGGCCACAGTCAGGATGGTGCCTTCCACTGGCCTTGATACGGCTCTGTAGGCAGTCTGAACGCCACTTTTAAAAGCTCTGGCAAGCAAGAACGGGTCCACGCGCTGAGCGGTGCCAAACGCTAACTGGAAACCGCGAAACAGTTGCGACAGGATGACGCCGGAGTTACCTCGCGCTCCCATCAACAAACCAGCCGAAAATGCAGCCATCAACTTGTCAAGGCCCGCATCCGCAGGGAGACGTCCGATATGCTCCATGCCTGACGAATACGACAGGTACATGTTAGTGCCGGTGTCGCCGTCTGGCACGGGAAACACGTTTAACGCATTCACCTGATCCTTGTGTCTGCCCAATTCTTCGAAGCCAGCTCTCAGCATGCCGATAAATTCCAAACTATCCAAACTGTCCCGTTGCCGCACTCAGCGGTGCCTCCTTACCGTTCCCCCGCTACTTTCACGCCTTGGACACTGATGTTGATCTTGTCGGCAACAATGCCAAACGTCTCCTGCAGCGTGTAGCTGACCTTCTCCCGCAGGTTGGCGGCCACTTCCGGAATTCGCGTACCATAGCTCACGACGATCGACAGTTCCACTTCCAGGCGATCCGGCAACGCCGTCACATCGACGCCGCGCCCCGGGTTTTCGCGGCCCAAAAATCCAGACAGACTGTCTCGCATCCCTTTACGGGGAGCCATATCTGCCAATCCATAGCAGTCCAACGCGGCAAGCCCGGAAGCAGTGGCGATCACCTCATCAGCTATCATGATGCGCCCTAATGCATTGTGAATCACAGTCGGCATCCAAGTCCACCTCACACTCACGCACAGTTTTCTCTAGTGTACTACACCTCTCGGGCCAAAGAAAAGGGTTCTGGAAACGGATGCAGCGCAATACCGGAATCGGCGTCCGCCGTGGTGGTAGTTTTCCCCATACGCAAAAAACATTGCACTCGGTGTATTGCGCGGAAATGAGCGGATATGCTATGATGACCCAGTTACGAATGAATATAGAAGGGGGTGCACAGCATGGCGAGACGTTGTGAAGTCTGTGGCAAGGGCCCGCAAGTCGGCAACGCGGTCAGCCATTCCCACATCCTCACTAAGCGGCGCTGGCTCCCGAATTTGCAGTCTGTCCGAGTCAACATGAACGGTACAGTCAAACGCATGCGCGTATGCACACGTTGCTTAAAGGGCGGGAAAGTCGCTCGGGCTATTTAGGAGATTCGACGAAAAAGGGGTCAAACAGGATCGGTTGAGATTTTGACCCCTGCCTGACAACAGTATGATGACAGCAACCGGAAAAAAGCACCGCAAAGGGTGCTTTTTGTATTTGGTCTATGTTAATTGCGGTTGCGCACTCCGAGCAACGCCTTGACGAGGCCTCCGAGAAATCGAGGCAATTTGATAGTGTAAAACCGCATCCATACACCCCTCCTACAAACTGTTCCCAAGCCATAGACAAAAGCGGAACAGACCTGCCAGCGAGCGGACAAATGTTAACAAGCCAGTTTGATCATATACGTCGCCATGTCCGGTTCCATCACTTCACTATATGTACGTGACTGACGATATGTGCCTACTTTCCCCGTAAACTTCGGATCCCTTCACTCAGTGAAGGCGCATTGAAGATATGTGAGCCCGCCACCAGGACAGAGGCGCCGGCCGACACCAGTGTGGCCGCGTTGAGTGAGGTCACCCCGCCGTCAACCTCAATACGCACAGACCGCCGTCCAAGTTCAGACAGGCGGCGCCGAATCTGCGCCACTTTATTGACACTTGAGCCAATAAAGGACTGACCGCCAAAGCCGGGGTTGACACTCATCACCAGAATTAAGTCGACGAGTTCATACACATACTGCAGCGCCTGTTCAGAAGTAGCCGGGTTAAGCGCCACACCCGCCTCAGCGCCGGTCTCTCTAATGTGGGCGAGAGTGCGATTCAGATGTCTGCACGCCTCTGCATGGACGGTCATGATGTCCGCTCCCGCCTTACGATACGCTTCAATCGAGCGTTCCGGTTCTTCGATCATGAGATGGACATCCAGCGGAAGTGAAGTATGCTCCCGCAACGCCGCGACGATGGGAGGGCCAATCGTCAAATTGGGAACAAAGTGACCATCCATGACGTCGACGTGAATGAGATCCGCTCCCGCCGTTGTGAGATCCTCGACGGCGCGGCCCAAGGCGGAGAAATCCGCCGATAAAATCGAGGGCGCTATCTGCACGAACATTAGTATCGCCTCGCTTTTGCATCTTTCAATTCGGCTAGCAGTTGTCTGTAGCTGCCGTAGCGAGACTGGTCGATGCGTCCCGTTGACACGGCCTGCAGCACGGCGCACCCAGTCGCCTGATCGTGCAGACAGCCCCGAAACGCGCACCCATTCGCCACCGTGGCGATATCACGAAACAGACTCGTCAATTGCACAGGTTCCATGGCGTCAAAATCAAATTGTGAGAATCCCGGCGTGTCGGCTACATACCCTCCTGCGTACGGATACAACTGTACGTGGCGGGTCGTGTGTCGACCCCGGCGGCTGCGTTCCCCCACCTCGCCGGTGACGGCGTCCTCATCCGGCAACAATACGCCTAAGATGGTCGATTTGCCAACGCCGGACTGGCCCGCAAGCACCGTTGTGCGTCCGGACAACAACTCCGTCACACGCTGTGACCCAATGCCGACCCTTACGCTGAGGGCAAGCGTTTCGTATCCCATCGGTTCATAGATGGTCCGTACTTTCTCAAACAAGCCAGCCGACTCGGGCAAATCGACTTTTGTAAAACCGAGTAGGGCCCGCAATGAATAGGATTCTATCATGGCCAGCATTTTATCAACCTGGTAGAAGGAAAGGGGTGGATCAGCAAGTGAAAAGACCAGAAAGGCCTGATCCACGTTGGCGATAGGGGGCCGGATCAGTTCACTGCGCCGCCGTTTGACCTCCGTCACGACACCCTCGTCGACACCATGCAACTCCACGAGCACATGGTCGCCAACAAGCGGACTGATCCCACGTTTTTTAAACACTCCGCGGGCGCGGCATTTGCGTACCGCGCCGTCTTGTGTCTGTACGTAATAGAAGCCCGCAACGGCGCGAGTGATCCGACCTGGCACATCCAATGTCAATCGATCCTTTCACCCCAGGTGATTGAGGGCGGCACAAAGCGCGCCGTCAATCACTTCACGATTCGTTGGCTCCAACATCATTGACCTGTCCCCGTTCCTGTACCGGTGCCCGTTCCTGTGCCCGTTCCCGTTCCTGTGCCCGTTCCTGGTCCCGTTCCCGTTCCCGTTCCCGTTCCCGTTCCCGTTCCCGTTCCCGTTCCCGTTCCCGTTCCCGTTCCCGTTCCCGTTCCCGTTCCCGTTCCCGTTCCCGTTCCCGTTCCCGTTCCCGTTCCTGTGCCCGTTCCCGTTCCCGTTCCTCCGCCTGTACCAATGTTTGTACTGCCGCCGCCGCCGGAAATCATGTTGGTAGAAGCCATTTGTCCATTCTCATAGACACTCACTTCTCCGGTAATTGTTGGCGTCGTCGTCACCTGTACCTGATAGGTTGCGGATGGAGTTGCCTGCGAAGCCGTGACCGCCGTTCGCGTTCCCAGTGCGTCTGAAACCACGATCTTCACGTCGACCGGCAGACTGGTGCCAGGCGGAATCGTGACGTTCACGTTGGCCGAGGTGACCGTTGTGCCAGCAGGCTCTCCAGAACTCACCGTGAGTTTGACCGCGGAGCCGGCCGTAGCTTGTTGACCCGGCGACGGAGCTTGTTCCATAACCTGATTGGCAGGCGCCGTGAATGACGTTACCTTGGTCACATGCCCCAATACAAATCCATCGGCTTTCAGTACGTTTGCAGCGGCGCTGATCGTTTGTCCGCGCACATCTGGCACCGCCGCTGATTGGGCGCCCGAACTGACAACAAGATCAACTTGAGTCGTGTTTGTGGTAAATGTTGTGCCAGCCGCCGGGGTTGTCGAAATGACCTGGTTAACCGGCACAGTAGCACTCTGCTGATTGGTCACCGCGATGTTGCCGCCCGGAACACCCAGGTCCATCAACTGCTGGTAAGCGCTGTTCTGGGCGTACCCAGCCAAAGGCGGCATGGTAACCTGCGCGCTGCCGTCCTTGATGACGAGGGTCACTTCCTGATCTGTCATCACATTACCCTGCGCTGGACTCTGTCTTTCCACATCGCCCATGCCTACTTTCGAGGTCGAGCTCTGGTCAAAAATCTCACGAATCTTGTCAGAGTGAAACCCATGTCCAATCAATACGCTTCGGGCATTGGCATAGGACATCCCCACAACATTTGGCATTTGCGTTGTCGGCACCCGGATAAAGGTCACCAGGATATAGAATGCGGCGATAGCGGCCAAAACGATCAGAGCTCCCAACCCGAAGATCCACGCAAGAACGGTCAATACCCGGCGCTTCAACGATCTTGGCGCCGGCATTTCCTCATCCTGCAGTTCATCCTCAAGCGAAGGCGCACTGTTGTTCCTTAGCATCATAGGAATCTCAATCGTAGGGCTATCGTCGACATACCTGCCGGTCGACACGAATTTGGGTGCGTCAGGCAACAGCAGGGCGCGTTCCAGATCGTCTGCCATCTGTCTGACCGATTGGTAACGATCACGGGGATCTTTCATGAGCGCTCTCAGGACGATGTTTTCTACACTTTGGGGAATCCGCGGCGCGAGATGACGAGGTTCCACAAACGTTTCCTGCAGATGCTTGAGCGCCACGCTGATGGGTGTCTCCCCTGAAAAGGGCAGTTTGCCAGTCAGCATTTCGTAAAGCACAATGCCGAGTGAATACACGTCAGACTTCGCATCGGCGATCCCGCCACGCGCCTGTTCAGGAGAAAAATAGTGGACTGACCCGAGAACGGCGCTGCTGCTGTGCGTAATCGTGTTCGTTGAGATAGCTCGCGCGATCCCGAAATCCGTCACCTTGACCCGGCCCGACCTGCTGATGAGAATATTGTGCGGCTTGACGTCGCGATGAACGATGTTGTGCTCATGAGCGTGAGCCAATGCATCGCAAATCTGGCGGGCGATGTCGACAGCTTCGTCCACTGGCAGCGGCGCTCGCTCTTCAATGACTTGCTTAAGTGTTTTGCCATCCACATATTCCATCACTATATAATGTAAGTCGCCATCCTGACCCACGTCGTAAATGTTAACGACGCTTGGATGGGACAAACTGGCCGCCGCCTGCGCCTCGCGCTTGAATCGCCTAATAAAGTCCATGTCCCCTACATACTCTGGTCGCAGCGTCTTAACCGATACCGGTCGATGCAAGAGCACGTCCAGACCCCGATAGACGACTGCCATACCGCCTCCGCCAATTTTCTCCAGGATCTGATAACGGCCGCCCAGAATCTGTCCGATCATGATGCATTCCCCCGTTGTGCGCCGTCATCATTGAACAATGCCGCCACAGTCACATTGTCGTGTCCGCCTTTTTCCAGGGCAGTCTGCACCAGGACATCGAGCTTGGCTTGCAGGGCGCTATCCCCCGCCAGAAACTCCTGTACCTGGTCATCCGATACGTGCGTTGTGAGCCCATCCGAGCAGATGAGCAGGATATCCCCTCTGTTCCAGGAAACTTGCCTGCTTTCGATCACTACGTCAGGCAGCGTTCCAAGAGCCCGCGTTAACATATGCCTTTGCGGGTGCGTCAACGCCTCCTCCGGACGAATCTGCCCCCGCCGCACCAATTCATTGACCAGCGAATGGTCTTCCGTCAATTGCGTCAGATCCCCACCCTTGCGCCACAGGTAGGCGCGGCTGTCGCCGACATGCGCAATCCATATGTATGTGGAATCGGCCACCGCAGCCACGATGGTCGTACCCATGCCTGTGTACACTTCCGAACCGTTCGCCTGCTGATGAATCTTTTCATTGGCGGCTTGAATGGCCGCCTGCAAACGTGCGCTCTGGTCCGTTTCCGCAGCCTGGTCGCCGAGCACCTCCCATAGAGTGCTGAGCGCGAGCGCACTGGCCACTTCGCCTGCAACGTGCCCACCCATGCCATCGGCGACGCATACCACATAGGCGCCGCTTGACTCCTGTTTGACCAGATATCCGTCCTGATTAATTTTGCGCACGAGGCCCACGTGGGACGCTGCGGCCAACTGCATTTCTCTCACTCCCTACACCTGTTCCCGAGCGTGCTCTGCCCGCAATTGCCCGCAGGCAGCCGCGATATCAGCGCCCATTTCCCGTCTGACCGTGGCATTGACGCCGAGTCGTTGCAGTTCTGTCACAAAAGCTTTAATCTGCTCACGGGGCGTTCGGCTCAAGTTGCGTTCTGGAACGTAGTTGACCGGAATCAGATTGACGTGACACGGCAGCGACTCCAATAAGTCTGCCAGTTTCCGCGCGTCTTGTAAACTGTCATTGTGACCGCGAATAAGCGCATATTCAAATGACAGGCGTCTGCCAGTCCGATCATAGTAATAGTGACATGCCTTTAATAAACTAGCAATATCATACGCCTTATTTACAGGCATCATTTTGGAACGCGTTTCGTCATCCGCCGCGTGCAGTGACACAGCGAGAGTAATGCCCCGTCGTTCGTCCGCCAAACGATAGATCGCCGGAACAAGGCCCACGGTCGACACGGTGATGTGCCGTTGCCCGATTTGCAATCCATCAGGATCCGTGACCGTGTCGATAAACCTTGTCACTGCTTCGTAGTTCTCGAGCGGCTCGCCTGAACCCATCAAGACCACGCTTGACACCCGTTCCCCCCGCTGATCAAGCAGGCGTTGGCAGGCAAGCAGTTGCTGCATGATCTCGCCGGCGCTCAAATGACGAATCAGGCCGCCAAGCGTGGACGCGCAAAACTTGCATCCCATCTTACAGCCGACCTGGCTCGACACGCACACGCTGATACCGTAATCGTGGCGCATGATAACTGTTTCAATGGTCGATCCGTCGTACAGGGCAAACAGAAACTTGACCGTTCCATCTTCCGTTGATACTTGCTGTGCAACCTCCCGGAGCGTCATCATGGTCGCAGTCGCGCGCAACCGATCACGCAGGATCCGCGGCAGATCGGTCATGTCGTCGACATCTGCCGCCCTTCGCTTGTACAGCCAGTGAAACACCTGCTTGGCCCGGTATTTGGCTTCTCCCTGACTCACCAACCACTGCTCCAACTCAGGGAGTGTCATATCATAAAGGGAGACCGTCATGAACCTGCTCCTCCTCCCGCAATTCTGGCACGACATTGGCGCTGTCGATTCAACCGTGACGTCGCCAATTCAACCTTGGCGCTGTCCATTCAACCGTGACGTTGCAGCTTGGCGACAAAAAATCCATCAGAGTCAAAGTCCTGCGGCCAGATATGGCGTTGTCCGTCAGGGTCCTGCGGTCTGGTCTGCAGGTCGAGAGGAACGGGAAGGACAACCGGAACTGGCGAGAAGTCGGATCTGCGTTCCAAAAACCGCTCAATCTGCACAGCGTTCTCTAGAGGAGACAGTGTACAGGTAGTATAGAGCAAAATGCCTCCTGGACGCA
>JAJZCB010000039.1 GCA_021846285.1 Bacillota bacterium | reverse complement strand
TGTTTTCCGGGACAGTCACTTCAGTTCAGAGAGGCGGGTCGGCATTGACTCACGGCGCACTGGTAGGGGCAAAACTCAGGACGACGACGTTAGCCGGTTTGATCGTCCTCTGTATCCTTGCGATCGGCTTTTACGAGACATCCCATGTGCAGTACGCGTCACATATACAGATGGTAAAGACGCTGTTTCAGAGTATCGTCTGGGAAGCGTTCCCGTTCATCGTGATCGGGGTCGCATTGTCGGCGGTGATCGATTCATTCGTAGGCGCAAACGGATTGTCTGCGTTTCTGTCGGATTCGCTGAGCGGTCGGTTGACGGCCAGCGTACTCGGACTATTTCTGCCCGTCTGCGACTGCGGAACGATTCCCGTGGCCCGTACCATGCGCCGCAAGGGTGTTGGCGAGTCTGTTGTATTTACTTTTGCGCTCGGGACGCCAACAGTCAACCTTGTGGCCTTAGTCTCGACATTCGCAGCATTTCATCAACAGTGGTCGTGGGTGTTGTGGAGAGCGGGCGGCGCGTTTGTCATTGCTATTGTCGCCGGTCTCGTTGTGCGGTTTGGGGAAGACGCACTGACCGAAAAATGGGAGACTGACGTGCATCCGCGGACAAAACAGCGTGGTTGGACTGCCTGGCGACACGCCGCTGATCACTCAGTAGGTGAACTATTTGCGGTAGGACCCTTCTTTGTGGCCAGCGCCCTGTTGGCCGCTGTGGCGCAGGGGCTGTGGTCGATGCGAATGGTCACGGGATTCACGCAGCACTCTGTGTGGTCGATCTTGTTGCTGATGAGCCTCGGCAGTGTGTTATCCCTCTGTTCTGAAGCGGACGCGTTTGTTGCGGCCAGTCTGACAACACTGTTCTCGCCGGGAGCAGTCATGGCTTTTATGCTGGCGGGCCAGCTAACCGATTTGCGCAATCTGCTCCTGATGCCTCAGGTGTTCTCCAAACGTACGGTGACAATCGGTTTGACAACTGCGTTCATCCTCATTTTTGCCTGTGCGCTGCTTGTCAATCAGGTTTCCACAGGGGGGTGGGTCTGATGCTGTCGGAACGTTCGCTGCGCCTGGCGATCTTGAGCGCCTATGGGTACAGTCTCCTGAATATGTGGTGGACGGGGGCCATGTATCGGTTTGTGGGCGCTGCTCTGGGGCCGCTTGAACTGGCGGGCGGCATTCTCGTAGGGGTGATCTTAGCAGGAGCCTTGTTCAACAGAGACGCGGAAGCTCCGGAGGAACTGACGGGCGGCGTGTGGCTGCGCGGAATCCTCTACGCCCTGTTTGCCCTGCCGCCCGCGATTTATCTGTTGACGATGTATGCGGGATGGTAGCCTTCACTATACCTTTGGCGTAAAACATAGTAATCTAAAGCTTGACGAATGCTCACCCGGAAGGTGGTTCCAAAGCATTGAGCAAGGTTACATCGACGAAAACACATGCCACAGAGCAGTCGCGTATTCGCGACTATGAGCTTTACCCACAGGGATTGCGCAAGATCGCATGGGTGCGGGGGCGCATGCCGCTGTTGCGCAGTCTTGAAGAACAGTTTGCGCGTGATCGTCCGTTTGCCGGAAAGCGCGTGGTGATCTGTTTGCATCTGGAGGCCAAAACGGCTTATCTGGCCAAGGTTGTTCAGGCAGGCGGGGCGGAGGTTGCCGTTGTTGCGTCAAACCCTCTGTCTACGCAGGACGATGTCGTTGCCGGGCTTGTCCATGATGGCGTCGTCGCGTACGCCTGGCATGGCGCCACCGCACAGGAGTATGAGAGTCACATTCAGGCTGCGCTTGATTTTCATCCTCAGCTTGTGATCGATGACGGCGGCGATCTCGTATCGATACTTCATCGCGATAGACCGGAACAGCTTGCTGAAATCGCCGGTGGATGCGAAGAAACGACGACGGGCATATTGCGTTTGCGAGCCATGGCCGAGCAGGGTATCTTGCAATTTCCCATGATCGCAGTTAACGACGCCTACTCCAAGTATCTGTTTGACAATCGCTATGGAACGGGCCAATCTGTGTGGGACGGCATCATGCGCACAACCAATCTTTTGGTCGCAGGCACGACAGTGGTTGTCATAGGATACGGGTGGTGCGGCAAAGGCGTGGCCTTGAGAGCCCGCGGGCTCGGCGCCAAGGTGGTCGTCTGCGAGGTCGATCCCATCAAAGCGGTTGAAGCGATCATGGACGGTCACACCGTGATGCCAATCGCAGAGGCTGTCCGCATCGGGGATTTCTTCGTTACCGTGACTGGCAACAGGGATTGCATCACGGGAGCGCATTTTGACGTGATGAAGTCGGGGGCCATACTGGCCAACGCAGGTCATTTTGATGTGGAGATCAACATTCCCGACTTACGGGCCCGCGCGCAGCAGGTGAACGCGGTTCGGCCTAACGTGGAGGAATTCGTGTTTGCAGATGGGCGCAGGATGTATCTTCTGGCGCAGGGGCGACTGGTCAACCTGGCCGCCGGAGATGGCCACCCTGCGGAAGTCATGGACATGACGTTTGCGCTGCAGGCGTTGGCTTTACTTTACGTGATGAAGGAGTCGTTGCCCGCGGGGGTCCATGAGTTGCCCCATGACATCGACGAGGAAGTCGCGCGCATGCGGTTGCAGGCGGTGGGAGCCGCGATTGATGAATTGACGCAGGAGCAGAAACGGTATTTGGCGAGTTGGGGACACGAGTGACAAAGGCATGATGTGTGTCATGGCAAGAGAGGAGATCGGTTGTGCGTCCGTTAATTGGCGTTACGGTATACCACTATCTAAGGAATAACCTCCCGGGTATCTTTGTTGGCCAGGATTACACAGAGGGGATCTACGAGGCAGGCGGTCTCCCGATGGCGTTGCCACTGACCGTTTCCCCGGAGTCTGTCGCTGACATGGCGCTGCAACTGGATGGCCTCCTGCTCACCGGCGGTGAAGATATCGCGCCTCAGATGTTCGGCGAAGAACCGCGACAGGGGCTCGGCGAAGTGTCTCCGATCCGGGATCGGATGGAGCAACTGCTGTTGGAACGCATGCTGGTGCTCGACAAACCTGTGTTTGCCATTTGCAGGGGGATTCAGATTCTGAACGCCGTGATGGGAGGAACCCTGTATCAGGATTTGCTGCGCGAATGGAACAGCGACATGCAGCATGCCCAGAATGCTCCGCGCAACCACCTGGCTCACGTCGTGGATATTGTGCCAGGAACCCTCCTGCAGAGAGCCTGCGGTGAGCGGGAGTTGGCGACCAATACGTTCCATCACCAGGCGGTGCGCGACGTTGCGCCGGGGTATGTCGTCTCTGCCCGCAGCCGCGATGGGTTGGTCGAAGCGATCGAAGACCCGGCCAGGGCGTTTGTTCTCGGTGTGCAGTGGCATCCCGAAAATCTGTGGCGTGAGAATCCGGGGCACAGGCGCTTATTTGCCGCCTTCGTGGATGCTGCGCGGGCGCGGCAGCAGGCGTCTGACTAAGTCGCGGTCTGCGCGGGTCACCTTAAAGAGAGAACTGAGCGGTTGTTTGGTCTGCTGTTTAAAGTAGATGATGCACAGCGTCAAACTTACGACGTAAGCCGATGAGGAAGCGAGCGCGCCGCCCATGATGCCCACCCGGGGAATCAGCAAAAAGCAGATGAGCACATTGGCGGCGATGCTCGCCGCCTGCATGTAGAGAGGAAACTTCACCTTCCCGAGTTGGTCTGTAAAAAACTGTGAAAATAGAGCAGTCGTGCCATAGGCGATGGTGCCGAGCAGCAAGACTTCAAAGACGGGGATGGAGCGATCATAGCGACTATTGAGCACAAAATGAATGAGCGGGGGGAAGACGAGCATCATGAAAGCGGCGGCTGCGACCAGCAGCGCCAGCGTAAAGCGAAATGTGCGTTCTATGAGGGCGATCGAGCCGCTGCGTTCTTCTGCCGCGACCCGCGCGTAGATGAGCAACGAGATACTTGACGATATATGCCACAGCACCTCTGAAGCGGTGACCGCCATGCCGTATAGACTTGCAGCCGTGGTTCCCGCCAAAACCCCGACAAGGATCAGATCTCCTCGCAGATTGAATTGAGTCAGTAGTTGCTGCAGGGAAGTTTTGCGACCATAGGCAAATACTTGCCGACTAAGTTCCGGATGCTTTGAGGGCAGAAGCTTTACTCCGGAAAGACGTGTGGCCACCACATACGCGGTGATTGCCGCGATCAGATAGGAGAGAAACCAGCCAGTCAAAGTCAGAGTCAGCAGATACGGCGTCATGGCGGCATCGAGATGGCGGCCCACCATGATCGTCACGGCAAACACGACAAAGCACAGAGCCTGTATCGTGTTGAGTCGATTCAACCAGTCAATTTCGTTTAAAGCTTGCACCAGCTTCGTCGTATAGCCAAACAGGACCGCCAATGGCAGGGTTCCGACGGCAAACACGACATAACCAAAAACGGGGCGTTCCGACGCCAGAAGGAGGCATATCACTGTGAGTACTGCCGCTGCCGCCGCAACGAGAGCATAGAGGCGCATAATGATGCCAACCAGGGCTTCGCGAGGAAGCTTCTGACGGTTCAGGCCGAAGTTAAAAAAGTTTCCATATCCCGCAAGATAAGTCGCACACAACTGTGCATAGACAAGAACAAGTTTATAGATGCCGTTGTCAGCCACTGTCAAATACCGTGGAACCAGGAACAAGCCGGATACCATGGCCAGGCCAGCCACCCCAAATTTGTACATGATCGTTCTTAAAGTCCGCGCGACCGCATTCATGCGGATCCTCCCGACACTCATGATAACGCTGTACGACTCGCGCACGACCTGTCGGCGCACCTGTGATGCTGTGACGGCAGGAGCGCTGCACAGGGCATTTACTCGCCTGTCACCCGCTGCGCAGAGCGGGCGCACTCTCTTGCATGCGTAGAGGACAAGGATACTCCGGTTGCCGGCAGCCGCGATCCTATGGCCTCTGGCAAAGGGAGGAGATGGGAAAATGGTCGTGAGTACGCTTAACCGTCATTTGCTCGTGCAGTTGCAAGTCGGCCAGAGTGCGACCGGGAAACCAAAGCTGCACAATCGAGCGTATCCGCACGTCGATGTCCAGGCGTCAGATACCGCCATCAATGGAGTGCTGCAGGCTCTCGCACCGCTGTTTGGCGACTCGGTGTACGCCATGGGGCGCGTGGACACAGTTCAGATCCAGGACAGTTCGACGACTTCGTCTTCCAGCGGCGGTTCGTCCGGTGCGGCATCGGGAAGCGGCGCGAGCGCCGCTTCGAGTACAGGATCTTCTTCAACCACGGGTACCACATCGGCATGAGGTGAACGGGCAGCGCATCCTGAATTGTCTGGAGGGACGATTGTCATGAAAGAATCACTCGAACTCTCATTTTTGACCGACCTGAACAAAACCGTGCATCTGCAGATTCCCAACCCACGGACACCCGTTACGGCGGCTGTCGTAGATGCAGCGATGGACGCCATCGTGGCGGCTGACATCTTTGCCTTTCCGAACGGTCGAATCGTGAAAAAGGTGCAAGCCAAACTGGCGACGGCAGACACGTCCGTCATTGCGCTGGCGTAACAGTACCGTGTGCTGCAGGGGCGATCGCGATGGCGGTTGCCCCTGCAGACCATGGGGTTGACCCATGCATTCCTTGCTATGAATCAGAGTCTGCATCTGAAAGTTGAACTGCCACTTTCGCGACTAATTCTTCGACTGAGGCAGCCTCGACAGGATCATATTCGTCGACAAGAAGGAACGGTACGCGAAAGCAGCGATGGCAGTTTCCCAGGCAGCCCCATTCTCTTGTTGGCACATTCGGGTACTGACAACTCAGCACGGCCAGTGCGTCACCTGAACCAAGTTCGGCATTGGCAGTGCAGATCTCCAGTTTTCGAGTCATTCTCGCCGCCTCAGCTTGTGACATGCTGCTTTGCATTGTAACATAAGGCCTATGTGGGAACGTAAATCTGGGCATATCAAAAAATAAATGTAACCGAAATGAAATGTTTAGGTGGAAATCTATGAGAGATTTCGTGTAACCTGAAGGTATTCTAACGCGTCTATAGGGATAGTCGCATTGAGGTGGGGCTGTGGCATCGACGCTAAGCGACGGGCAACGTTTCGACTTGTTGCGTGAGCTCATGGAGGCATACAGTCGCGATGTATTTCTGATCGTGTACGGATATGTCCATGACAGACATACGTCTGAAGACATCAGTCAAGATGTTTTTTTGAAGGTGTATGATCACCTGGATTCTTTTCGCCAGGAGAGCAGTTACAAAACCTGGATCATGCGCATCGCAGCGAATTGCGCTAAAGATTTTCTCCGCGCCAGCGCTCGCAAGACCGTGGTTATGGATGACATGTCTCATTTGCAAAGCGAATTGTCGGTAGAACAGACGGTTATCGCCCAAGCCCAGGGTAACGCGCTTTGGCAAGCTGTTCAGGATTTACCTGACATCTATCGCGAGGTGATCTGGTTATATTACGCTCAGGATCTTTCCGTGGAAGAAATTGCGCATGTGACCGACGCGAGTCTGTCTGCAATCAAAACCCGACTGCACCGTGGCCGAGAACTGCTGCGGGCTGTGTGGGAGGGAAGCGGTGAACGTGAATCGACAAGACGATCATGAGTTTGAAAAGGCGCTGAGAGAATCACTGCGCGTTCACGTTGATCAAGCGTTCGCGCCAGAGTCTTTTCAAAAGAAAGTACTGGCCGAAATTCGCACTCGGCAGGAAGCGAACGCTTCGCGCAGTGTCTGGGGTCGCCTGCGGGCGGCGGGAACCCGCAGGCGCGCGCTGTGGGTATCGACAGTGTCTGGCGTCGCGGCGCTGATGGCGGCTTTCGTCGTGTTCGCGCAAAGTCACAGCGCGGGGCAGTTTTCTATTAAAGGAGCGGACAAGACTCTCGCGCAGGGGTCTACAGCGGCGCAGCCCTATGAGAGCGCCTTGCAGACGCTAAATGTAACGCTTGCGCCGATTTCCTCGCAGGATGTCGCGGTGGTGGCGCAATCGGCGCAGAGCGCAGCCGCGCCAGGGTACGCCACAAGCACTTCGCATGGCCCTGCTGCGGGATCTGGAACTGCGGCGGGCGCCCGACAGGGCGCTGTGTCCAACAGCGCAATCAGTCCAGGTTCCCATGCGGCGTCAAATGCGCCAAACGTTGGCACGGCCGGAAGCAACGCAAGCGTTCACGGATTCATTGCGCTTACTCCGAACGTCCTGACGTTCCATGCGCGCCTCTATAATACCAGCGCGTCGCCCGTTCAGGGGAAGCAGCTTCAGGGCATGCTGTTTGTGTTGCGTCGGGCGGGCGGATTGTCGCCCGTACAGGCGAGTGACTGGGAGTATTTTGTGAACGGACCGGACGCTATGATTCCGGCCCACAGCTCGATGCAATGGTCATTTACCTTGAATCCGACGCCGCCGTTCGCACATTTGAACAATCGCTATATCCATCTGATCTGGATTCTGCGCAAACCCAACCCGAACCTCCCTTCACTCAGCATGGGGATGCTGCCTATTCATGTGTCGCGCGTTCATGTTCGGGTGACTGGAACGGCGGGTGCGGGTGTCCAGTTTCTTACGATCACCGCCCGCGTCCGGAATGCGAGTCCGCAACCGTGGTTTCCGCAGACGGCATTGGGCATGCTGTTTTTCGAGCGGTACCCTGGCGCAGAACTCCTGAGCAGGGGTACCTATAAGTATTTTGATGATGTCGTTGTTTTGTCAGGTTCCCCGCAGAGGGTCAATCCGGGGCAGTCGGCTACCGTCAAATTTGAGATTTCGGGAGTGCCGAACACCAACATGCTGAAGCTGCCTCTGCGCATTTTGCTCGTAGCGCGCAACCAGGTTGGCGCCTGATCGTTGCTCCGCACCTTTTTCTATGGGTATAATACCCTACAGAAGCGTGTGAGAGCGGGGAACAGGATGCTTGTCCGAGAGATCGGCGAATTTGGACTGATCAGGCGTTTGCGAGATCTGGTTTCACGATCTGATCCGCGTGTGACTGTGGGAATCGGTGATGATGCGGCGGTCGTGGCGTATGATGGGCCGATAGTGATGACAACGGATACTTTTGTCGACGGCGTTCACTTTCGTGATGACTGGATCGACAGGGTTTCTTTGGGCTACAAGGTTCTGGCCGCCAGTCTCAGCGATGTGGCCGCGATGGGCGGCCGTCCCGGGCACGTCCTGGTGTCGCTGGCTATTCCCAAGGAAGAACGGGTAGAACAGATTGAATCCATATATCGCGGCATGGCAGAGGCGTCCGATGAGTTTGCGGTGAGCGTCGTTGGGGGAGACATCGTAAGCACCGGAGGTCCACTCGTCATCACCGCGACCGTTACGGGCGTCCTTGTGGGAGCAAAACCCCTGTGCAGGAGTGGCGCAAAACCGGGCGACCTTGTATTTGTTACCGGGGATGTCGGGGGCTCGGCCGCCTATGTGCACCTTATGCAAATCGGCTGTTCCGTTGCTTTGGCGCCCATGGACCGGTGGCAGCTTCAGCAGCGTCATACGCGTCCAAAGCCGCAGATTGGAGCCGCCGAGGCACTCGTTCGGTGTCAAGGCTGCACGTCTCTCAACGACATCAGTGATGGGTTAAGCTCCGAACTGGCGGACATTTCCGAAGCCAGCCGCGTACATCTCGACATTGAGAGCGAGCGTGTTCCCATACTGCCGGCAGTGCGTCGTTTTGCGCGTCTTGCAGAGCAAAAGCCGCTCGACTTTGCGCTTTATGGCGGCGAGGACTACCAACTGGTCGGTACAGTTACACCACTGGCGGCAGGAACTCTGCTGCCGCTCATGGAAGCATATGGGGTGCGTCTCACGCTGATCGGTCGCGTCGTGGACGGTGAGCAGGGCGTCGATCTGCTGTCGGATAACGGTCGCCAGGCGTTGCTGCCGCGAGGGTATGATCATTTTTCCACGGCTGGAGGCAGTGATGCCCCATGACAACGAGTCCAGGCATGGAATACGGGTTGACCCTGAGTCTGAGGGATGCGACGCAAACGCGTTTACTTGGGGAAACATGCGGCAGAGTCGCGCCAGCCGGACTGGTCATCGCCCTGCGGGGAAGACTGGGCGCCGGGAAGACGACGTTTGTGTCGGGACTTTCACGAGGTCTCGGGTTGCCTGATTTTGCGAAGAGCCCGACGTTCACATTGATCGAGGAACACACGGGCGGTCGGCTTCCGCTGTATCATGTCGACCTGTACAGATTGGGAGACGAAGCGAGACAGGAACTGGATCTGCTTGACGAATACTGGTTTGGAGAAGGCGTCTGCGCCGTGGAGTGGGCGCAGTTGCTCGAAGACGTTCTGCCGGATGAACGGATTGATATACATTTCATCGAACAAAAAATCCAGGAGAGCGGGGCTGAGCATAAGGGAGCGGACCTGCAGAATCCTGGCGAGTCTGGTCGCACGGTGGTTTTGTCGGCGCGCGGCGACGCAGCTCTCCGAACTTTTCAGGAGTGGATGACACTATGGCCCTGTTAGCGATCGACACTGCGACGTCTACCCTCAGTCTGGCAGTCGGCGATGGCGCGGGCCATGTGCTCGCCGCGTGGACAACGCGTGTGGCCAGAATGCACGCAACCCTCTTGAACCCGTTAATCGATGAGATGCTGGCAAACCTGAACATGAATCTGTCTGACCTGGAAGGCGTCATTGCGGGTGTGGGTCCTGGTTCTTACACCGGAGTGCGCATTGGCGTGACGGCTGCAAAGACGCTGGCATTTGCCCTGGGCATTCCGGTGCTTCCTGTCTCATCGCTGACCGCCGCGGCGTACTCGCTGCGCTGGTGCGCAGGGTTGGTTGTTCCGGTGTGGGACGCGCGCCGCGGAGCCGTTTACACTGCAGTCTACCGCTCAGAGCATGGACATTTCTCACAATTGGTGACGGACTCCCGCAGGGATCGGGCTGCGTTTGGAGAAACTCTAAGTACGATCACGGGCGGGAACGAGCCCGTGTATCTGCTAGGAGATTCCGCTTCCCTGGCGCAGCGGGAGTGGCAGGAAAAGAACGGTCTGAAGCGAATCATTGTCTGTGGAGAGGCCGCGGCAGTTCGGGCGGAGGATTTGTATGCACTTGGCTGTGAAAGATTCGCACAGGGGTTATCTGGACGTGAGGAGGGCGGTCATGGCGAAAACGCGCATGCCCTGGTACCTCGCTATCTTCAAATGGCGGAGGCAGAGGCGCGTTGGCTTCGGAAGGAGCGGGGGAGTGGAGACGATGGATCCGAACGCACTATCATTTCGCCGGATGACCGTTCGGGACATCGATCATGTAATGCGGATTGAGCGTGCTTCCTTCACCGCTCCGTGGTCGCGCAACGCTTTTCTGGGAGAATTGACGGAAAATCACTTTGCTCACTACGTCGTTATGTGGCTCGGAGAAGAGATGATCGGGTATGGCGGCATGTGGATTATTATCGATGAGGCGCATGTGACCAATATCGCTGTCTGCCCGGCATACCGCGGGCGAAAGTTTGGTGAACGCCTGTTGCGCAGACTCATCGCTGAGGCCATTGCGCAAGGTGCAGGGAAAATGACACTGGAAGTGCGCGTCAGTAATTATCAGGCGCAGGGACTGTATCGCAAGCTTGGATTCGCCGATGCTGGACTGCGCCGCGGATACTACACGGACAATCAGGAAGATGCGCTGATCATGTGGGCGACATTGCCGAACTCGGCGGAGGTTCAGGATGCGTTGGAGTGAAACCATGAGGGCGCGTTACAGGCATGACACGGCAGCGCCGCGCTCAATCGATATTTTGGCGGTGGAGTCGAGTTGTGACGAGACTGCAGCGGCTGTGATCCGTGATGGGCGCATCGTGCTGAGTTCGGTGGTGGCCTCCCAGATCAGTTCTCACCAGCGTTTTGGCGGTGTCGTGCCGGAGGTCGCGTCGCGGGCGCACGTGGAACAGGTGACGGTCGTGATCGAGCAGGCGCTCGCGGATGCGCATATGACTTTGGCAGATTTGCAGGCCGTCGCGGTCACCCATGGGCCGGGACTGATTGGCGCCCTGTTTGTGGGTGTGACTGCCGCGAAAACGCTTGCTCAGGTCAGCGGCGCGCCGCTCATTGGCGTTCATCATCTGGCGGGCCATCTGTATGCAGCGGCGCTCTCACAAGATGTTGAACCGCCGTTTTTAGCGCTGGTGGTCTCAGGAGGGCACACGGAACTGCTGTATGTGAGCACGTCGGGAAGCATCGAACGGCTTGGGAGTACACGCGACGACGCAGCTGGCGAAGCGTATGACAAAGTTGCCCGAGCGCTCGGACTCGGTTATCCGGGCGGACCTGCCATCCAGGCTGCTGCGACAGGCGGTGATCCCACGTATATGCGATTTCCGCGGGCCATGCTGGAGGGAGACTCTCTGGATTTCAGTTTTAGCGGTCTAAAGTCCGCTGTGATGCTTCACCTCGATCGTGAGCGAAAGGCAGATCGATCGATACGCGTGGCAGATGTTGCCGCGAGCTTTCAAAGCGCCGTTACAGATGCTCTCGTCCAAAAGGCGAGACTGGCGCTTTCCAGGACTTCGCAGCATACACTCGTACTGGCTGGCGGCGTGGCCGCCAATGCACATTTGCGTACGCGACTGCGGGCGGTGTGTGACGACGCCGGAACGCGGCTGATCGTACCCGATTTGCGTTTTTGCACAGACAACGCGGCGATGATTGGTGCGGCGGCATTTGTCAGATACAAACAAGGAAAACTGGATGATTTGACACTGACTGCGCAAGCATCGATTCCCATTGATCAGTGGTGACGTCCATAGTTATGCACAGATTCAGTGAATAACTGCCGCATAATCTGTGGATAACTGCGACAATCCGCGATCAACAGCCAATTAAATGACCGTCCCCTTAACCAGTTGGGCTGGGTGCGCCACGAAGAGGTCCTTCTGGTGATACTGTTTGACGACCCGGCGACCATTGTCCAGTAACATCTGGATCATGTCATGGCGTGCTTTCCAGGGAAGTTGTGTCAATTCTTCCTGAAACATACCGACTCCGTGGATGAAATGCCGCATCACTTTGTCGGGATCGTTAAAGAGGGTGAGCATTGATACGTCCATGGTATTGATGTCCGTAAGGGGAGCAGTCTGGAATGCGGCAATCACTTGGAACGGATCGGGAAAGTAGGCCCTCTTGATGCGGGTGAACTCCTGGGACAGTTTTAGCATCGGCCCAAACCATTCCTGGAAAAACGGTGGTTGATGTTGGTTCTTTAGGGGATGCAGACTGGCTATGACACCTCCGCTTCGAGTCACGCGGGCCATCTCCGCCGCAGCCTTGGGCATATCTGTAAAGTGAAGAAAAGCGGCTCCGACCGTCGCGTCAAACGTTCCATCCGAAAATGGAAGACGCTCTGCAGTTCCGGGTGTGAATTGCACCCATTCAATGCCTCTCAGGCGCCTCGCCAACTCCGCGCGATGCAGCATGCCTGACGACGGATCGACGCCAACCACCCTGCCGGATGGGCCGACTCGGTCCGCCAGACCTGCCCCGAATGTCAGCGCGCCACTGCCGCATCCAATCTCCATGACACGCATTCCAGGTTTGATTCCGGCAAAGTCAATGAGGAGTTTGCGCAACTCCATAGCATTGGGAACAACCTGCTCCGCCAGGTCGTCATAATCATCAAACATGGTGAACTGCAAAATGTGCAGCATACGCATGCGGTGTTCCAAATATCCGCTATGTTCGAGCATGTCAGCGTTCTGGTTCATGAACTTGATCCCGTCTTCCGTCAGTTTGACGTGACGACGGCCTTGATGCACCACAATGCGCATCGAACCGGACAACGACCCGAGCATCAACTCATCGCTCAGTGAATAGTCGACCCAAGGGCGGTGCCAACTGCCCAGGATAAATTGGCGTTCAGGGATGCTCCCATAATACGCGAGTGCCTGGTGGTTTTCATAACTCGTGATCAGGGAGTAGATGAAAACGAGCGTGGCGAGCCCGTGCTCTGAAATGTAATCCTCAACCATGCGCAGAGCCTGTTGGGCGATCGGCTCATCGACGGCCGCCTCGGATCGCTGTTCTATGGCCAGATAGACTGCGGTTGACGCGATGGTTTCATAGATCGCGGTGCGTGGGATGCGTTCGGGAGTGGGCAAGTCGTGAAAGACTCTGATCTGGTTTTCCTCCGACCAGTGAGCGGCGGCGATTTCGCGAGCGACATAGTCGATCAGATGAAACACGTCCGCGTCAAAACGGTCGATCGCATCAATGCCCGCTAACCAGGGGCTGATGACGAGCCCCGTAGAGAGAAAGGTCTTGATGTCTTGCGTTAAGTCTGGGAAACGAAACATTGAATCATCCTCCAAGTTGAACATGGCTCCAATTTTGATTCGACATAAGATGAGCATTTCCTGTGCGCAGCGCCTGATGCCGATCTGCCAGATTTGGCGATTGTGAATCGGCGCGCCTGCTTCTATTCTGTCCTTGTTCCGCGTAATTCTAGCACGAGCGTCTATGAGTGAGTGAGGCGAGGCGCAGGAGAGGGGATCATCGGTGGCCAGTGCATGGGCATGGCAGGCGCATCTCTTGCTGATATTCCAGACAGCGGCGAGTCCTGCGTCGACCGTATGGCGGTGGGGCTCTCTTGGCTGGGCAATTATGATACGTACGTATACTTGATCTGTGTGGTCCTGATTGCAGGCGGAAGTGAAAACGCGACAGATCTTGTTTAACTGGTTCTCTTGGGGAGGGTCAGCGCCGATTTTTTGAAGCTGTTTGTCTCGTCGCAACGGCCCTTTCAGGTGTTGCCTATTCGAGCGCTGTATCGTGAATCGGCCGCAGGATCGGCGCTCCCCCAGCGGACATTCGGAGGTTGCGGCAGCCTGTTATCTTTGGCTGGCAGACAGGTTGAGAACGCGTGTTGGACGATGGTCGAGTGTACTGATGGCGGCGCCGGTGGGTATTGGGCTTAGTCGGCTCTATCTTGGCGTGCATTGGCCGATCGACGTACTGGCCGGTTGGGTTGGCTGCAATCGCATGTAGGCATGTGGATGGCTATGGCCAGCGCGTGCGCAGTGCTGCTGGTTGGACTTTCGTTTACCGTCGCCGACCTATAAAGCCCGTTCAAAAAGGGGGCAGGTAAGACCCACGCAGTGCAAGGAAGCGAGCCAAGAATGCGGACCGAGCGTACGTTTTTGGTACGTGAGGGAGCATTCCAGGGGAGCAGTGATAAGGTCCTCGATGCAGGCGCAGTGATTCCAGATATAGCGTCCGAGGCTTTAGTCGGACGCTATATGCACCGCTTCGCGCCTGCCCTAGTTTGGATTATCACTGCTCCCCCTTGGCGCTGACGCCGCAATGCGCCGGGGAGTTCTGCCCCCTTTTTGAACAACCTCTTGTAGAGGGTGTTTTGCCATGCTGTATACTGTGGGTAAGGAGGGCAGGCAGCGATGGTGAACGATCCCGGCAGCTTACCGCCATATCAGGACAAGCAGTCACTGCGCAACGAAATGGCGGCGCGGCGCGCCGCTTTGACACAACCCGATAGACTTGCCTACGATCGGCGGTTGACGGACATCTTTTGCGCACAGACATTCTTTCGCGACGCCGCAGCCGTGCTGGTCTATCTTGCTTTCCGGAGCGAACCGTCGACGGATACAATCATTGAAACCGCTCTTCAGGCGGGCAAACTTGTGGCGGCGCCGCAAACACGACGCGCAGGCCCAATCATGCGAGCCTTCCGCCTGACCAATCTTCAGGACGTGACAGTGGGCGAGTGGGGGATGCGCGAACCGCGCGTGGTTGTCGAGGAACCGATAGCGCCTGAAGTCTTCGACCTGATTGTCGTGCCCGGACTTGCCTTTACGTTACGTGGAGACAGGCTCGGTTATGGGGGAGGATACTATGATCGGTACCTGCCTCTCATTCGTCAAGATGCCCTGTCTGTAGGCATAGGCTACGAATTTCAGGTCATTGATCGACTTCCCGCCGAACCGTTTGACCGCAGGGTGGATGGGCTCGTGACTCCTTCGCGCGTTATCGCCTGCGCGATGGACTGAATACTGCGGGGGCCAATGATCTCGACCGCACCCGCAAGGTAAACCTGCCTCAGGCATCCTGCGACTGTACTACAAATGTGCTGGAGGGCGGATAACAGCAGACGCGATTGCGACCGCTGTCCTTGGCGGCATACATCGCCTGATCGGCAAGTTTCACCAGTTCCAGGGCATCCTGCGCCGCCCCTGGAAACGTGGCGACGCCAGCGCTGATTGTGACTCGGAGGGTTCCTATCGGACCGCTTACGACAGTGTCCGAAATCCTTGACCGCAGTTCCTCAGCAAACTGGAAGGCCGCGGTCGCTTCCGTGTTTGGCATGGCGAGGACAAATTCCTCGCCGCCTAAACGCGCGACGATGGCGGACTGGTCTGTGACCATGTCCTGCATGACCTTTGCGACGGCTCTCAGCACATCGTCACCGAGATAATGCCCGAATTGGTCGTTAAAGTGCTTGAAGCGGTCGATGTCGCACAGAATGAGACTGATTCCTTCCCTGCTCTGTCGAGATTTCTCGACCTCAATCAACAGTCTGTGGTGAAAATACGTCTGGTTATAGAGCCCGGTCAGTTGGTCGATCACGGCCCTGTTTTGCACATCCATCGTGTAGTCGGTCATCTGTCTGTTGATGTGCTCGAGTTCTGTCACTTTCAGAAGAAGCCGCGAGGATTCCCCAATCTGGAAATCGAGTTCCCGTTGATTTCGTCTCTTCCAAAACACGGAGAACAGAATCGGGAGCGCTTCCATGTTGAAGATCAAGAGACGCGTCGAGACTTGCGCGAGCGTCTCCTGCTGCCCTCGAAATGGTACAATAAACAGCAGCGATATCAGGTCGACGACGATGGTTACCGTGACGCCAGCTTTGCTGCGCAACGCGAGAGCCGCCTCGATGACGCACCAGAGGTACAGTGGCCAGGCGTAGGGCAGGCTGGGCTGCGCGAGAACGATCATTGCAGTAACGAGAAGTACATCCAGTGACACAAGGCCGACCCACCAGGCGTCAGGGAGAGGGCGATATTTTGTCGGTATCGATACTGCCAATGCGCACAGGAGAAGAATACCTTCTATGACAGCATACCAAGAGGACGTAATATGGGCTGCCGCCACCATGCAAGGAACGATCAAGGCCAGTACCCAGCGCCCCAGAGACAGCAAGTTTACAGCACGCAAGCGACGTACATCTGTGATCAAGGCTTTGACTCCTTTCAATAATCGGGGGGGCGCTGATTCGTGACTGTACCCGCCTTACCGACATTCAGCGCTGTCATCCTGGCCGGCGGCTACAGTCGACGCATGGGACGCGACAAGGCAACCCTGGAGATTGATACGTCAATGTTTGTCGATGCCCTATATTCGAAATTGGCAGGAGTCGTCGAAGATGTTTGGGTGGTGCGTCGCCAGGAGCAGCCATCTTTGCCGATTCCTCAGGTCGCGTTTGACCTGCATCCGGGGCAGGGCCCGCTCGCCGGTCTTGAGAGCGGCCTAACGCACTGCCGCAATGAGTGGACCTTTGTGATTGCAGTCGATGCGCCGCTTGTCCGTGTGGAACTTTTGCTTTATCTGGCCCGGTTGACGACAGAGCATGCCGGCCACAGAGGCGATACGGCCCGCCAGTCGGCAACCGCAATCGTTCCGACTCTGGGTGGGCAAATGTATCCGTTACTTGGAGTTTATCACAAATCTCTGAAACCTGTGATAACAAAAATGCTTAGTTGCGATCGGAGAAGGGTGTCTGACCTCTTGTCGCAGATTTGTGTGCGCTTCGTGTCAGAAGAAGAATGGCGTGACTACGATCCGGAGGGCGTCAGTTTCCTGATGGCTAATTCACCCGCACAATACGAAACCTTGCGCCTGGTTGCCAAGGGCATGAAGGGAAACGGTTGGGATGAAGCGAGAAGTTCGCGTTGAGGACGCTGTAGGTATGGTCTTGGCCCACGATTTGACGAAGATCGTTCCCGGCGAGTTCAAGGGGCGGTTGTTCCAAAAGGGTCATGTCATTTCAGAGGGCGATGTCGATCAGTTATTGGCGATCGGGAAAGAACACATCTATGTGCTGTCACTGGAACAGGGCGAGGTTCATGAAGACGACGCCGCACGTCGCATGGCTGCGGCAATCGCGCACAGCAGTCTGCTGTTCTCAGAACCAAACGAAGGTAAAGTGACGGTGAAGGCCGCTCATGCGGGGCTGCTCACCATTGACGTGGAGGCGCTCCGCGCGGTGAACGCACTCGGCGAGTTGGCCGTTGTAACCAAACGCACCAATTCTCCAGTGACAGAAAACCAGTCTGTGGCGGGCTTGCGCGCGATTCCACTGATCGTTCGCGATGAGCGATTGACCGCATTGGAAACGATATTGACCAAGACCGGACCACTCCTGGAAATTCTCCCTTTTCGGCGCGCGTCGGTCGGTATTGTTACGACTGGCAGTGAGGTTTATAAAGGACGGATTGAAGATCGATTTGGGCCCGTGTTGAGAACCAAACTCCAGGCCTACGGCGCGCATTGGCTCGGACAGGAAATTGTCGATGACGCCACGGATGTGATCGCAAATGCCATTGACAGGCTGATTGACGCAGGAGCCGACATCGTGTTGGTAACGGGCGGCATGTCAGTCGATCCGGATGATCGCAGTCCGGGCGCTATTGCCAAGGCGGCCACCGAAGTAGTGTCTTATGGCATGCCGATGTTGCCCGGTTCCATGTCAATGCTGGCCTATCAACATGACGTAGCGCTGATGGGTCTTCCCGGCTGTGTCATCTTTGATTCCGTGACAGCGTTTGATTACCTGTTGCCGCGCGTGCTGGCGGGACAAAGACTGACTGTCGCCGACATCGCGGAACTGGGGCACGGGGGATTGCTGTGAGAGCGGCGAAGGAACCTGTGCTCATCTTATTTTCTGGATACAAACATACCGGCAAAACGACTCTCATTGCCCGACTGACGGCGGAGTGCACACGGCGCGGTTTGCGCGTGGGCTGTTTGAAACACGATGGCCACGGCTTCCAGACCAGTCCGGAAGGCGCGGATACTGCGCGTTACATGGACGCTGGCGCCATCAGTGTCGCAATCGCGGATACGTTCGGCCACTATATGATCGAGCGGCGCGGCGATGAGACACCTTCAGTTTCCTCCCTCGTCGCTTCCTTGGGAGCGATAGACGTGGTGTTCCTCGAAGGATATAAAACACTCGCCATGCGTAAGGTTGTTTTACTGGGCAAAGATTTGCGCTGTGGCAGTCACTACGCTCTTCCGGATTTTTTGCTGCAGGGCGACGCAATACAGAGCGTTCTCGCGTTTGCGGTTCCTGAGACGCCCCTTGCGGTTGCCGACTCCAGTCTCCCGGTGTATCATAGAAATGACATTGACGGTTTCATGGCGATACTGGATAGGTTAATGCTGGAGGCTTAGCATGGAGGTTGCTCGAGTTCCTGTCGTGACGGCGCGCCGATTGCCGATGTACTATCGCTATTTGTTGACTCTGCGCAAGCTCGGCAAGGAACGCGTCTCTTCGACAGAAGTCAGCGCGGCTCTACAGATTGAACCCGCGACTGTCCGGAGGGACTTCTCGTATCTCGGTGAACTCGGCAAACGAGGCTACGGATACAGTGTTCCATACTTGGTAGAGTTTCTACAGGGTTATTTGCGGCACGACGAACACGTTGGCATCATCTTGATCGGTTCCGGAAGGGCCGGAATTAATGTCTCTGGGCATGATCAGGTGGGTCAGTTGCGACTTCTGACCGCTTTTGACGTGGATCCTGAAGCAATCCACAGACGGATCGACGGCATCGACGTGAGACCGTTCAGTGAGTTGCCTGAGTTCGCGCGATCGACTCTCGTGGAGATCGCCGTTCTGACGACTCCGGGGGTGTACGCGCAGGCGGTGGCTGACGCTGTGGCGGAAGCGGGGATCATTGGGATCCTCAATTTCACGTCTCAATTTCTGATAGCGCCCGCGGGCACGGTTTTGCACCAGGTGGATCTGATCAGTGAACTGCAATTCTTGATTTATTTCTTGCGGCGCTTCGATTCGTAGCGATCATACAGTGCGCGGGAACTGGTTCAGATAGAGTTTCAGACCCCTGGCTGGCGAACCTGTTTGATCGCAGTATCACGATCGGCTAACTGTTCCTGTCGTTTTCTGATACCCTCAGCGATTGACTGAGCGGCATTGGCCATTTCCTGATACATCTGCTTGCCGACCGGATCAACGGTCTCAAGTGAAAATTGCGCGAGTGTTGCGTGCAATAATTGTGCATTGGCGTAGGCAGCCCCCACTTTTTCGATGGTCGTCATGACATAGCTCCCCCTTTATGGACAATCGTTACAAGAGTGTCCATAAAGGGGCTGGTTCAGACAGGATACCCTTCCTCTAAAGACTTGCTCAGCGGCGTCTGAATCCGCCCAGCCCTACGCGTTCCCGAACCAGATCCATGGTTTCTTCGGCAACTTGCGCGGCCGTTATGGCTCCTTGTCGCAACACGTCCTCAGCCCTTCCGCTTTGCCGTATCTCTCGGTACTTTTCCTGGATCGGAGTCAGGTGAGCGACGATTGCTTCCGCCAAGTCTTTCTTTAAGGCGCCATATCCTTTCCCCTCGTATTGCGCAACGAGTCCGTCGATCGTCATATCAGCTGTGAGCGAATAAATGACCAGCAAATTGGAGACCGCGGGTTTGCCTTGCGGATCATAACGGATCTCACGATCAGAGTCCGTCACTGCGCGGCCGACTTTTTTGCGGATATCGTCGGGGGAGTCGAGAATCTCGATTCGGCTTTGGGGATTCGGGTTACTCTTGCTCATTTTTCTGGCGGGATCGTCCAACGACATGATTCGCGCGCCTTCTTTCAACATCATGACTTCCGGCACGACAAATGTCTCTCCGAAGCGGGAATTGAACCGCATGGCGATATCCCGGGTCAATTCCAGATGTTGTTTCTGATCCTCGCCGACGGGCACTCTGGACGTCCGGTACAGGAGAATGTCCGCCGCCATGAGGGCCGGGTAGGTAAACAGTCCGGCCGTAACAGTATCCTTGCCTTCGGCCTTTTCCTTAAACTGCGTCATCCGCGACAGTTCGCCCATGTGAACCACGCACTGGAGAATCCATCCGAGTTCACTGTGAGCGCTCACATCGGACTGGACAAATAGTGTCGACTCTCGCGGATCCAGGCCGACTGCCAGATATAGGGCAGCCAAGTCCATAATCCGTTCCCGCAAAAGGGCGGGATCCTGAGCTACGGTTATGGCGTGCAGATCGACCACACAGTAAAATGCCTTCGCATCATGCTGCATGGCAACGAATTGGCGCAGGGCTCCCAGGTAGTTGCCGAGGGTAATCTGGCCGGATGGCTGAATGCCGGAGAAGACGCGGTGTGACAATGGGATCTCATCCTTATCTCTTTAGAGTGGGGCAAACAGAGCGGCGATCACAAATGTGACATGATCTTCCCACAGTCGACGGAGCACTGTCAAATGAGGATTCAGCCGGACAAATGGTCCATGGGGCTTCATAATTTTTTTGTAAATTGTTTTCGTTTACGGTTGCAAAACCGCTCTGAACTCGCTAATATAATCATTGTCGTTAGCACTCGATCGAAGTGAGTGCTAACAAAAGTGAAATGAGCATATTTGGAGGAGGGTTTTCCATGATTAAACCACTCGGTGACCGCGTGGTGTTGCGCGCGCTCGAGCGTGAAGAAAAGACATCAAGTGGAATCGTATTGCCAGACACTGCCAAGGAAAAGCCCCAGGAAGCGGAGGTTGTGTCGGTCGGCCCCGGACGCTACGAAGACGGTAAACTGGTTGCAGTTGACGTCAAAGTCGGCGATCGGGTGATTTTCTCGAAATACGCTGGCACAGAAGTCAAATATGATGGTGTGGAGTACCTCGTCGTTCGCGAATCCGATATTCTCGCAGTAGTCGAGCGATAATCAGACTTTCGGCACACCTGGTTTTGTAGCGACTCGCTACATACGAATATACATTTCGGGAGGCAGAACACATGGCTAAAGACATCAAGTTTCGTGAAGATGCGCGCCGCGCCATGCTGCGCGGAGTTGACGCACTTGCCGACGCGGTCAAGGTTACTCTTGGACCGCGCGGTCGCAACGTGGTGCTGGAGAAAAAATTTGGTTCTCCGCTGATCACCAACGACGGCGTGACCATTGCAAAAGAAATCGAACTCGAAGATGCGTTTGAAAATATGGGCGCTCAACTCGTCAAAGAAGTGGCGACCAAAACAAACGACGTGGCTGGCGACGGCACCACGACGGCGACTGTGCTCGCCCAGGCGATGATCCGTGAAGGTCTGAAAAACGTCACTTCCGGCGCGAATCCGATGGTTCTGCGTAAGGGCATTGAGCATGCTGTTGAAGCCGCAGTTGAGGAGATTCGCAAAATTTCCAAACCCGTGGAAGGCCGCGCCAGCATCGCGCAAGCCGCCGCTGTGTCAGCCAGTGACGACGCGATCGGTCAACTGATCGCCGACGCCATGGAGAAAGTCGGAAAAGACGGCGTCATCACGGTGGAAGAGTCCAAAGGCTTCACCACGGAACTTGAAGTCGTGGAAGGCATGCAGTTTGATCGCGGCTACATCTCACCTTACATGGTCACTGACGCAGATAAAATGGAAGCTGTCCTCGAAGAGCCGTACATCCTGATCACCGACAAGAAGATCGGCAACATCCAGGAGATTTTGCCGGTGCTTGAACGCGTGGTTCAGTCCGGCCGTCCGCTGTTGATGGTGGCGGAAGACGTCGAAGGGGAAGCCCTTGCGACTCTCGTCGTGAACAAACTGCGAGGCACGTTTACTGCAGTTGGCGTGAAAGCCCCAGGCTTTGGCGATCGCCGTAAAGCGATGCTGCAAGACATCGCCATCCTGACGGGTGGCCAGGTCATCAGTGAAGAACTCGGCCTGGAGCTGAAAAACACGACGATTGATCAACTCGGCCGCGCTCGCCAAGTGCGCGTGTCCAAGGAGAACACAATCGTTGTGGACGGTTCGGGCGCCCGCAAAGACATCGACGCGCGGATTAACCAGATCCGCGTGCAACTCGACGAGACGACATCTGACTTTGATCGCGAGAAGCTCCAGGAGCGCCTGGCCAAACTGGCTGGCGGCGTCGCCGTCATCAAGGTAGGCGCCGCGACCGAAACGGAACTCAAAGAGAAAAAGCTGCGTATCGAAGACGCGTTGAACACAACCCGCGCCGCAGTAGAGGAAGGTCTTGTGGCTGGCGGCGGTACGGCTCTGGTCAATGCGATCAGGGCGTTGGACGCCGTGCAAGCGACCGGCGATGAATTGACAGGTGTGAACATCGTGCGGCGGGCTTTGGAAGCGCCTGTTCGGCAAATCGCGGACAACGCAGGTCTCGAAGGCGCTATCGTTGTCGAGCGTCTGAAAAAAGAAGCGGTGGGCACGGGTTATAACGCCGCCACTGGCGAGTGGGTTGACATGTTTGAGGAAGGCATTGTCGATGCGGCCAAAGTGACGCGTTCGGCACTCCAAAACGCGGCTTCCGTGGCTGCGATGTTCCTGACGACCGAAGCGGTTGTGGCTGACAAACCTGAGAAAGACAAACCAGCCATGCCTGGCGGCGGTGGCATGGGCGGCATGGACATGATGTAAGTCCAGGCTTCACATAGAGCGGGAAAACCCTTGATGCAACGGGGTTTTCTCGCTTTTTCTTTTTTCCGCATAGGCGTGAACAACGGGGGATCGAAGTGTTATGGTCATGATACCGCCTGCGTCCTTTACAAAACGACTCTTCCGGTCGGAGGTGCGGGGCGGGAAAAATAGTAGCCTTGCATGATGCAACAACCCAGTTCGCATAAACGGGTCATCTGTTCTTGTGATTCCACCCCCTCGGCAATCGTCTGGAGACCGAAGTTCTCGGCTAATTCGATCACAGTTTTGATGATAGCGCAGTTCTTGGGGGATTGAAGCATGTCGCGTACAAAAGATTGGTCGATCTTGAGGGCGGTAATCGGAAAGTCCTTTAGGTAGCTCAAGGAGGAAAAGCCGATCCCGAAATCATCCAAAACCACGGAGATGCCTAGGGCGCGCAGGGCATGAAGAACGTGCATGGTATAGGGAACTTTCTGCATGGCAACGCTCTCGGTGATTTCAATCTCAAGCCGATCTGGAGGAACACCGGTCTCCTGCAAGACCCGTGCAATGAGATCCACAATATTGTGTTGTTGAAACTGTCGTGCGGACAGATTTACTGCCATCTTCGTCAGTGAATTGCCGGAGTTCTGCCAAGCTTTCGCTTGGCGACACGCCTCGTACAATACCTGTTCCCCGATAGGGATGATCAGTCCGCTGTCTTCAGCAAACCCGATAAAGTCGCGGGGCAAAACCAGGCCCAATCCGGGACGATTCCAACGCACCAGGGCCTCAACGCCGCGGATCCTTCCAGTCCGGGCATCGACTTGCGGCTGGTAGTGGAGGACAAATTCGCGGCGCTCCAGTGCCTGATGTAATTGCGCGTCCAATAGGACATATTCATTGGTTTGCAGATTCATCCCGGATTGGTAGAGAACATAGGTGTTCCCTCCCGCCTCTTTGGCATGGTACATGGCAATGTCCGCATGCTTGAGCAGAGTGCCGGCATCTTCACCATGGTCGGGAAACAGTGCGATTCCGATACTGCCCGGGCACCGAAATTCCCCACCTTGCAACAACCACGAATCTTGCAATTGTTCCAAAATCCTCCTTGCAACCTCGGACACTTCCTCCTTACGGGTGACCGAAGACAGCAGAATAAGAAATTCATCTCCTCCCATTCTGGCCACCATATCCTGGGCCCTAAGACTAGCTTGAAGACGTTGGGCAACGCCCTGTAATAATTGATCGCCCACAACGTGACCCAATGTGTCATTCACGTTTTTAAACCGATCTAAATCGAGGAACAGGACCGCTAATCTATGACGTTGCTGTCGAGCCGATGTCAGCGCCAACGTCAATCGATCCATCACAAGCGAGCGGTTGGGGAGGCTCGTCAAGACGTCATGATGGGCCAAGAAGTGGAGCCGTACTTCACTTTCCTTGCGTTCCGTAATGTCGCGGGCAATGCCGCGAAACCCTATCGGACGATTTTGTTCATCCTGCATCAGAGAGATTGAAGCGTCCAGATATCGGGGCGTTCCATCTTTCCGGATGATTTGCCACTCCGCCGAAAGAGGAATGCCGGTACGGTACACTTGATTGAAAACCTGATAAACTGCGCGGGCATTTTCGGGGTCGGTATACTGATGATTATTCAGGCCGGACATTTCTTCCTCGGAATAGCCAAGGATGTCGACCGAAGCTCGATTAAAAAACAGTAGGTTGCCATCAAGATCCACTTCAAAATAGCCATCTTTGATTTCCGCCAAAATAGTCCGATAACGTTCTTCGCTGGCCCGTAAGGCGGTCTCGATTCTTAGCCGTTCGGTGATATCCCTCGCGAAGACGATTACTCCGACCACATCCGAACCGCGCCAGTAGGGCACCCGATCGACTTCGACATCGACGGTGTGTCCCGTGGGCAGTACCAATTTTTCGATCCTGTCCCAAACCGATCGTTGAGTGACCATGACTTGATGTTCCGCTTCCCGGTGCTGGTGAACATGATTAGGGAAAATCTCTGCATCAAGATGGCCAACGATATCGCGTTTGTCTCTCCCAATTAATGTGCATGCGGCTCGGTTCGCCTGCAAGAACTTATGAGTCTTGTCCTTGTACCAAATCGCCGTACTGGTTGCATCCAGAATCGTCTCCAGTTCTTCCTGACGTTGCTGCAAGCGTTCTTCCGGGCGGTGCGGGGACTTGATCTCCCTTGCTATGACCATCAAGGCTTTGCGTGCTCCATCCGGATGAAAGCAGGGGATTTTACGCACTGCGAGCATATGGACACCGCCTGTGGCATCCGTCACCTGTTCAAAACCCTGCGTTTCGCGTCGAGCGTGCCACGTGCGCTCATCACTCGCCGCGCAGACCTCAAAGCTCGTTTGCAGGTTGGGGTAGAGTCCGCCCAACTGCCTATCCGTATAGTCGCGCCACGGTTTCGTGGCGTCTAGATCAAACAGTTGCATGGCCGCCCGATTGATCGCTTGCCAGCGGCCCTGTCCGTCTTTGAGAAAAATCGCCTCGGGAAAATGCGTGAAAAGCGTCCGAAAATACTCAACCATCATGAATTCCTGGGAACGCTGGGGGGCGATCCCCCGGATTACACTCTGTAGTCTACGTTTAGTCGTCATAGTCCCGTGACCCCTTTTTATCACTGAGTCGAGCGGTGCATTGCGGGGGCGGATTAATATGGGCACCCGTGCAGCGACGGAAAGCAAGGAAATACTCGTTCAGTTACTACTTTAACAGCCTATTCACAGTTTGTTCGACTTCGAGTAGGGAATTGCATAGAATATGTATCTGAGAGTAGTCTTGGTAAATTCAATTTCAAACTATCCCATTCGACACGGAATGTCAATATTCGCAACTGCCAGTCAGTGCTAACGCACGAGTTCGATTGCGGATGCCTGAACGAAATAAGGCATTTGACGCGTACCGTCTGTCCCCTGCATGAAGTGACATCCCACCATAAATTGATATCAAAATGCAAAGGGGTGACGTCTAATGGGTTGTTTTGGCGGGTATACGCAGTGGGCCGTCGTGTTTTTGATCATTTTCGTACTGTTCTTCTTGCTCATTCCCGTGTGCACGACAAAGTGCACGACTGTGCCGGTTTATTAAGCTTTTGGAGAACGCTTCTCATTTGAGAGGCGTTCTCTCATAAGAAACAACAACTCAAATAGCTCCAGTATGAATACGCATTGACAAGCGAACAAAGATGAGATATACCTTTATATGTCGAAATATGTCGAAATATGTGTTTTTTTATTGGAAAATATCGAACAATTCTAAAGAGGATAAAGGCAAACCGTATCGGAAACGACGGGGCGCAAAGCTGCGGGTCTACGGGCGGAGCCTAGGACTGCCGAGTTGCCATGGTAAGAAGGGTAACCGGTTTTTGGATGCCCTTTCTGTTGTGCACAAATGTGTCAAAACAGAAATCATCCGCATTGACTCACCGTAACTCTTTACCCCGGGGTATCGTGAGTGAGTTGGGAAAATGTAACAATCCGCTTGAAAAGCGCGTGTTTGAAATACAGGAACACGTCTTATTTGACAGGGTCTTCATTGCACACAGTGAACGTGGAAGGCGGACAATGACGAAAGGGAAAGTCTTCTGTGTGGGGAGCCTTGAAAAGAGGAGTACAGTTGGAACGGTCAATATCAAAAAGGGTGGGTTGTGCCTTTGATATCAACGAGGGATGTTCGGGTTGGTCTGCCGAAAAGTGTGTATGTACGAATGTTTATAACCGTGTTTGTCCTGGAATTGGTCGTTGAAGCCTTTGGATATCAAGTCGTGGGGCGATGGGTATCCGGCCACATCTGGGAATCTAACACGGCTTGGGAACGGGTGGTTCATGTAGTTTGGATGCTTCTCATCAGCACGCCGATTCTATTCAGTTGGATCATTCGCCAGTTGAGGCGGCAGCGACAATACTTGAACAGTTTGCACGACAAGGAAAACGAGTTTTTGTCGCTGTTCTTACATAACTCGAATTCGATCATCGCTTTGGACGCAAATGGGGAAATAGTGAACATGAACCACGCAACTGAACGAATGCTGGGATATTCTTCGAAAGAAATAGAACAGATGGACCGTCAAACGGCCACGACTCTCATCGGTCAAGAGAAATCACATACGTTCTTTGCAAAGGCATTGCAGGGTGAGGCGCAGGAGTATGAAAACACCTTGGTTTGCAGGGATGGACGAATTATCCATGTCATTGAGAATGCTGTACCCATCTATCAAGGTGATGTGGTCACAGGAATCTACATAATCGCAAAAGATATCACGGAGCAGCGTGAGGCTGAACAGAGAGTTTGGAGTTTGGCTCATCATGATCATCTGACCGAGCTGCCCAATCGCAGACTTTTTTCTGACCAATTGGATCGTGCATTGGCGCGAGCTCAGGAAGGCGAGGGGAAACTGGCTGTCCTGTTCGTTGACCTCGATCGATTTAAGTACATCAATGACGCGCTTGGGCATGATGTCGGAGATGATGTGCTTAGAATTGTCGCGAAGCGTATGTCGCGTTGTGTGAGGGAGGGGGGCGTTGTGGCTCGGTTCGGCGGCGATGAGTTTGCCGTGCTTCTCCCCCACATCGAACACGTCACCGAGGCGGAAGAAGTGGCGGAGAGAATCCTGCGCGTGGTTCAGGATTGCATCGCCTTTGATGGGTACGAGTTTTATTTGACGTCCAGCATCGGCATCGCGGTGTATCCTGTCAGCGGTGAGTCCTCGGCGGATTTGCTCAGGAACGCTGACACGGCGATGTACGAGGCAAAGAGGCGCGGAAAGAACAGATTTCAAATTCAAATGCCCTCGTTGCACAAACATGCCTATGAGCGATTTCGTCTGGAAAACGATCTTCGCAAGGCGTTGAGAGACGACGAACTGTTTTTGGAATACCAACCTCAGGTCGATGTGACGAGCGGAACGGTCGTGAGTGCGGAAGCGTTGATACGCTGGCGCCACCCGGTCATCGGGGTGATGCCTCCCGGTGAATTTATTCCGCTGGCGGAAGAAACGGGCCTGATAGAACAGCTGGGTGAATACGTGCTTAAAGAAGCATGCCGTCAGATTGAAGAATGGAGAAGCTTAGGGAAACACCTCGTTCCCATAGCAGTCAATGTGTCGCCAGTTGAAATGGGCAACGATCATTTTGTGCAGCGGTTTCATTCGATTCTTGCCTACATGAACGTTTCTCCTCAGTTGATCGCCATTGAAATCACAGAATCCGCGCTGATGAAAAATGAACGAAATACGCTGATGAAGTTGAAAGAACTGAAGGATTTGGGGATTAAAATCTTCGTTGATGATTTTGGACGCGGATATAGCTCGTTGGGTTTTTTGAAGCAGTTTCCGGTGGACGTTCTCAAAGTGGACGAGATTTTCGTGCGGGAATTGGATCGCAACTATGAAGATGCGTCGATCGTATCGGCAGTGATAACACTGGCCCATTCTCGGCGATTGAAGGTGATTGCAGAAGGGGTTGAACGAGAGCAGCAACTCGCCGTACTCGGACAAACGGAGTGTGACGAATATCAAGGTTACTTTTTTAGTCCTCCCGTATCCGCAGAATCCTTTGCGCAAAGATACTTGCAAACGCAGGAAGCGTTGGAGAGAAGTTAGCTAAAGACGCGTGAGCGAGAGGCATCATGACCAATTGAAAGGGGTGGTTTCACGATATCGTTATATTTTGCGCGGGGGTTTGTGTAAATCAACTGGAGAGGGGAACGGGCTAGGTGAGATTGAAATTCAATATTCAAGCAAAGTTGATTGGTTCCTTTGGTGTTATGATTTTTCTGCTGATTCTGATCAGTGTCGTTTCTATCGTGAACATGGACAGCATGGGCTTGGGCGCAAAGACGATCGACAGCGAATGGATGCCCAGCGCCATTGAGGTCGGATCTATCCACGCTGTTACGTGGAAGGTGGATGACATACTGGAAAAATTCGCATTGACGAAGAATGTGTACAATCCGAAAACATTAAAGTCGGATTTGAACGCGGCTCTGCTCAAAGAAAAACAACGGCAGGCCAGCTATAAGTCGATTATTGCGAGCGATGCAGCCAAGCATTCCGGTGAACTCTCGTCGTACGCGGTGCTTCGCCGCGATTGGAATGCTTATGTCAGTCAAATACCGGCGATTATTCAGGCCAGCCAACAGGGGAACACAAGCCGGGCGATCCAACTGTTTAAGAACGCCAGTGTGGATTTCAACAAGGTCCAGTCAGATTTAGATCCACTCATCACCCTGAATGAACAAGGAGCGAAAGCCACCTCACATCACGTGGTGCAAGCGGTTGCTTCCAGTCATACTTTCCTTCTGATTATGGGTCTAATCGCAACCATGTTTGGCATTGGCATCGCTTGGTTTCTGTCGACGAGAATGAGCAAATCGATTCGGACCGTCCGGGACGTATCTGTAAAAATTGCCGGTGGGGACCTTGGAGTGGAAGAACTCAAACCAACATCGAAAGACGAAGTTGCCGACTTGATGGTTGCGACAAATGCTATGGTCAAGCAACTCAAGCACCTGATCGGAGGCGTTTCGCAAATGTCCGATCAGGTGGCGGCGGCTGCACAGGAAATTTCGGCTGCCACCGAGCAGATTGCAAGTGGGAGCAGCTCGCAGGCCGAATCCAGTGAGACGGTGAACCAGTTATTTAAAGAATTATCGGCAGCCATCATGTCTGTTGCCAAAAACGCCGAACAAGCTGCGGAACTGTCCGGAAAAACAACGGATCTTGCCCATAGCGGCGGGGATGTCGTGAGGTCCGCCGTGCAGGGTATGAATATCATTAGCGATCATATGAGGCGGTTAAGTGAGGACTCCAATCGCGTCGGCGAGATCGTTGAAGTCATTGACGACATTGCCGATCAGACGAACCTGTTGGCCTTGAATGCCGCTATTGAAGCGGCGCGCGCCGGCGACCAAGGGCGTGGATTTGCGGTTGTTGCCGACGAAGTCCGCAAATTGGCGGAACGTTCCGGCGAAGCGACCAAGCAAATCACAACCATCATTAAAACCATGCAGGAAAATACCAGGTCGAGTGTTCAGGCCGTTCATGAGGGTGCTGAACTGTCTCAGAAAAGCGGCCATGCCTTTGAAGGCATTGTATCCATGGTCACCGAAACTTCCGCTAAGGTAACCGAAATAGCGGCAGCGAGCGAACAACAGGCCGCCCAGTCTTCAGAAGTATTAGCGTCAATTGAAACCATCGCGGCTGCGGCTGAAGAATCGGCGGCAAGCAGTGAAGAAACCGCGTCTTCTTCTCAAACGCTGGCTCAGCTGGCCCAACAATTAAATGAATATGTTGCGGTATTCAAGATCAGCTGATCAGTCGGCGAGGGAGAGGAGTATGCGCAATGGTCGAACAGTATGTGGGCGTTCGAATTGGCAAGGAGACCTATGCGATACCAATTCTTGAAATCCACGAGATTATCCGTATGCAGGAGATCGCTCATATACCGAACAGCAGAAGGTTTGTACGGGGCGTGATCAACCTGCGCGGACAAATCATCGCCGTGGTCAGCCTGCGGGAGTGTCTGGGGATGCCGGATGAGGAATATACCAAGGCAACTCGTATCGTGGTGGTGAATGACCGTGACGGTGTGATCGGGATGATCGTGGACAGTGTTCATCAGGTTCTCTCATTCGCAGACGTGCAACCTCCTCCCGAAAACAAAGACGGCGTCGATTCGGTCTTGGGTGGAATCGGCCACAAGGGCGATATGCTGGTGAGCATTTTAAACGTGGAAGCATTGCTTAAGGATTAACCCGGTTAGGGAGTGTATGCATTGAACGTTTCTGATTTTATGAATGCCTTCCTCGAAGAGTTGGATGAGCAACTATTGCAAATGGAGCAACAGATATTGGAGCTTGAGAAGAACGGGAACGATGATGGAACCATCCAGAACTTGTTCCGCGCCGCTCATACCTTGAAAGGTTCTTCTGCAGCCATGGGCTTTGAGGAAATGAAGCAACTCACTCATGAGATGGAACAGGTCATGGACGAAGTGCGGAGCCATCGTCTTCGTGTGTCGCCGGACATGATCCGACTCTTGTTTCAGTGCTTCGATGGCTTGAAGGCTTTGCAGGAGGGGTTAATTTCCGGGGAACGGCAAGCACCGGCGGACATCATGCCTCTGTTGGATGAGTTACGTCAATTTGTCGCCGGAGAGAATTTGCCCAAGGAGAATTTACCGGTTCAAGAGGATGAATCTGTAGAGTTCGACGCAGCAGCGCGGCAAAAAGCGATCGAAGGATTACAGAAAGGTCTTCATCTCTATGACATCCACGCCAAGTTTAGTTCCATAACAGTGATGCGGGGCGCCAGGGCCTATGTGGTAACCAATAGTCTACAGGGCGTCGGGGAGATTATCACAATCTCCCCTCGCCTTGACGAAATAGAGGATATGGAAGATAGCGCATTGTCTTCTTTCCGTATGGTTTTATTGACGACGCTGGATGAGTCTGCTGTGCACAATTTGGTATTCACGAGCGACTTTGAGAGTGTATCGGTGCATCCCATCGACATGGCGCTCGATGACGTTCCGGGGAGCGCAGAACAATCGGATGCGAGTATGGCGCGGTTCCCTACAAAACGCAAAAAATCCCACAGTGTCAGGGTTGATGTCGAGCAGCTTGAAACCTTGATGAATCTGGTCGGCGAACTGGTCATTGACCAAGCGCGAATCGCCCGGATACAGCGGACTTTTAGCATGCGCTACAAAGGTGATGAACAAGTTCGCACTCTGTCCGACATTTCCGCGCACGTTTCTCACGTCGTGGCCCAGTTGCAAGAAAATGTGATGATGGCCCGGATGTTGCCTATTGAATCCTTGTTTGACCGATTTCCCCGTATTGTGCGCGACTTGTCGCAGACGCTTGCCAAGGATGTTGAGGTGGTTTTTGAAGGGCGGGAAACCCGCCTGGATCGAACTGTGATCGAAGAAATTGCAGACCCGTTGATTCACCTCATTCGAAATGCAGTCGACCATGGCATTGAGTCTCCTGACGAACGGATGGTCTTAAACAAGCCTGCAAAAGGAATCTTGCACCTGTCTGCCGCTCATGAAGATAACAGGGTCGCGATTACCGTGAAAGACGACGGCGCGGGGATTAGCGCAAGCAAGATGAAGGAATCCGCCGTTGATAAAGGGTTGATTACCCCATCGGAAGCTGAGCGTATGAGTGACTTTGAAGCTGTGAATTTGATTTTTAAACCGGGTTTCTCCACAGCCAAGATGGTCACCGATATATCAGGCCGTGGCGTCGGAATGGATATTGTTCGCAACCATATTGAAAAGTTGAACGGTACCATCGACGTCCATGCGGAGTTAGGGAAAGGAACAACGTTTCGCATCAAGTTGCCTCTTACTCTGGCCATTATTCCCGCGTTGCTGGTTGGTGTTGGCGATCAGACGTTTGTGGTTCCAATGAACAGTGTTCTGGAAATTGTACGTATCCAGTCAGAAGCGATTCAGTCTGTAAAGGGTACTCCGGTGATTTATTTGAGAGAGCGGGTTATGCCCATGATTCACTTGAGGGATTATTTTCACCTCCCTGTTAGCGCGACGACGAAGAAATATCTACAGGTTGTCATCGTCGGAGTTGCGCAGAAACGGGTTGCTCTCGTTGTGGATGAATTGCACGGCAATCAGGAGATCGTCAAGAAGTCTTTGGGGGAGCGTGTGGGAGACACCCATGGCGTGGCCGGAGCCACCATTCTTGGGGATGGTCATGTTGGTCTCATATTGGATATCACCAAGATTTGCAGTACTGTAGTTAGCTTGTGACAAGAGGTGAGTATAGTGGGATTACAGACGATTGCTGTGGACGCGGATTTTCTTGAGTTCGCAAGGCGGATTAAGGCTAAAACTGGACTTGATCTTCTTTCCTACAAGCAGGATCAAGTTGTACGGAGATTAACCAGCCTCAAGGTTCGAAAGGGTTTTCCTACTTTTGTAGAATTGTTCAAGGCTATTGACAGAAATGATGAGGGTTACCGAGAATTCATGAACCAACTTACTATTAATGTGACCGAGTTCTATCGAAACCCCGAACGGTGGAGAGTTTTGGTGGAACAGATTGCGCCTGATATCCTGACTCATACACGAAAGATTAAGTGCTGGAGCGCCGCCTGCTCTACAGGTGAAGAATCGTACAGTCTATTGCTGGCACTCTCGGGCGTGTTTAGGTTAGCGGATATGGAGGTCTATGCGACAGACCTTGATCCATCCGTGGTCGCAAAGGCGAAACTGGCTACCTATACAGAACAGTCTGTCAGGGATGTTCCGGCTGCCAAGCTGGCTCAGTATTTTTCAATCGACAATGGGAAGTACATGGTCTCCGATGCGGTGAAAAAACGCGTTCGGTTCGGTATTCACGACCTTCTGGCCGATCCTTATGAAAGCGGATTTGATCTTATTGTTTGTCGCAACGTCATGATCTACTTCAAAGAGCAGGCCAAAGAACAGTTGT
>JAJZCB010000142.1 GCA_021846285.1 Bacillota bacterium | reverse complement strand
TCCACAACTGTCAGAGAGACACCTTGATTTCGTGCCAAGACACTGCTGACGGCGGTTCCCATACACATGTTGACGACCATCTCTTCGGTCACTTCGCGTCCATACGCGGAGACACTCTCCTCGCTCACACCGTGATCCGCTGCAAAAATGATCGCCGCAGCCCGGGTAATCGACGGAACCACTCGGCTTGTCATGCCACTCAGGCGGATCACCGTTTCCTCCAGACGGCCAAGGCTGCCTTGCGGCTTGGTCAAGTCATCCATTCGCTCCTGCGCCCGTTGCATCGCGTGACGGTCAAGGGCACTTGCGTTCTGCCATCGCTTTTCCAGTTTCGTCAGCAACCGAATTCCCCCTCTCTATTTAGCAATGCTTTCTGCGCGTCACAGCACAGATGAGCCAAGTCCGATGAATCAACCCAGATACATTCGAGGTTATCCATATTCCTACCGTCCACCCGACGATTTATCAGTGTCCGCAGCGCCTTCATCCAACCGCCATGGACCACAGCGAGAATATCCTCATTGCCCGCCGCCCGCTCGCATAACAGGCCTGCCGCATGGCACACGCGGCGCTCCAGCTGCCGCCACGGTTCGACAGCACCGCCCACAATCAGGTGCTCCGCGTCGACCAGTTGACGTTCCGCCCGCAGACGGAACAGATAACACCCTTGGTAGTGGCCGTAATGCCTCTCGCGCAACTCATCCATCTCATGCCTATGTGGAACGATCCCACCACTTTCCAACACCTTTGCGATGATGAGCGCCGTCTCTTTGGCCCGTTGCAACGGACTGGTACAAATCTGTCCAATATTGCGCTGCCTGACGGCAACCGCAAACGTCTTTGCCTGCGCCCGTCCCGTTTGGGAAAGCGGGATATCAAGCGACCCCTGGACTCGACCCAACCGATTCCACTCCGACTCGCCGTGCCTGACAAATCCAATTGCGCCCATAATTCATCTCCCGTTGAAACCAATGCTTTCGTCGATGGACACACGAACGGCCAAATCAGACCTGCCCGGTTTATCCGGTGCGCAGGCCCATGCGGGCCATGACGACGGCTGCGCAGACAAAAAGTTAGAGTCCGTCGCCGTTTGGCAGACCGGGTCGTCGATTCACTCCAGGTTTACTCCATCACACAGGAGGAATCGTTTCTGAGCACGCTGCACAGTCGCATAAGCATTCAAAAACAGTCTTCGTTTCACCGCGGCGTTGCACTGTCTTCACATCGTGCATGTCAAGCGTTCGCAAAATCAGACGTTTTGTCTCTAGCGTCATCCAGTGCTCGCACTCCTTTGTGATCCATTTCGTTACAGGGAAATCGAACATCTTGCATACTTGAATCGCTGAACTCGACGCCAAACACTTCCTGCTTCGGATACCACTCCATCAGTTCGGCATCCAGTCTGGATATGAGGTTCCGCAAGTCTTGGCTATGGCCGTCCGTCAGGTCAATTTTGCATATGCCAGGAATCCGGGAGAACGGCAACTGTTGACAGCCGAAGACGAGGACCGGTCAAACGTGAACTCTTATATGATACAGTAGATTAGCCCATTGCACATAGAAATGAGGGCGGCGAACCATGCTTGGGGAGAGGGATGAACACCCGATTGAAAACGGCGGACCTGCCGGCGAAGTCGACTCCTCTGCCTGATGTGAACGATGGGGCTCGCGGTTTCGACAAGATGGATCGAGTGTATGGGGACGGACGCCGCCCGCTCCCGAGCGATCTCGTCCAACTCGCCAGGGACTGGTTTCGCCGACTCGCTGCAACGGAAACGGCGCCCGTCATCCTGCTGCAGCCGCCGCTGATGTAACCAAATGCGCGCCGCGAACGTCTATCCCTGAAAATCGCCGCAGGCGTATTTTCTTCCCGGTTGTTGGTGCTGCGTAGCAGCATGGAGGTCTATCCAACGACATCATCCGTATCGGAGGAGAACATCGTGAATCGTGGCCGCCCAACAGTAAAAAATGGGAAACGCATGAGCCATCGCCATGCGCGGATATCCCTTGCGCTCATTGGCGCCCTGCTTATCGGAGTCATTGCCTACTCTCTGTCGCTTTCTGTCGCGACTGCGACAGCCGGAAATCCCGGCTACACCCCTGCCATACAGTTGCCTTTGCCCGCGCACGGCACGACGAATCAATTCCCGAACTATCCGACCTATCGCAGTCCAAACTTTCGAGTTCCGGGGCAACAGACGGAAACCGTCACCCTGACTGTCCACGTTCCCGCCAGCCTGTTTTCATTCGACTTCGAGTTGGTCGTTCAAAATCGCGCGACCGGGGCCGTTAGCGCCCAACCACTGCGAGGCGTCGTGAACAAGTCGGATCCGTCCCTGGTTCATGCGACTCTACAACTCCCCCATGGCGCATACGTGATCGGCCTTTACGAGTCCTCTCTGACGGCCGGGATTAATCCCTGGGGATGCAGTGGAACTCTGACCGTTCAGGGCCCCGCCGCATTGTCCTTGCGGCCCGCTCCCATCCTGCACGCCGGAACCTCCAGCGTTCTTGAAGGCGCCGTCACAAACATGACTGGCGCGCAGCCCGCCGTCGTCCTCGCCATTCCCGTCGCGGCCACGGCAGACTACGCGGAATCGGCTGTGGCCGCGACAGCAACTGGTCGTTTTGACGTGCGCGTGCCGGGAAGCGGACTCTTTGACCTGCTTGCGTTTCAGCCAGGGCAAGGTGCGGTGGCTCTCACCGCCGTCTCCACAATGGCCGACAAGAAGGCGAACGCGAATCTGACATTGCCACACTGGTCGACGCAGGATTACACGGTGCTGGTGCAAAAAGGGCTGGCCTATACCGGAAATCCGCTGTGGACATGGGGACGCGCGACAGGCCGCCAGCCGCTTTCTCTCTCGATCGCCCCACTGCAGGGAGCGCCGCCTTTTCGAAAGATTCGCCTGACGGTCCATCAGCACGCATTCTCTTACACGGGAACACCTTGGCCGAAGAACTATGAAAATCTGTCCGCCATCTATAGCGTATCGGGCGCTTCAGGTTTGCTGCTGTCGGCTGCCTTGCCCGGCGTGCCAACTGGCACCAACGGCAACGACGCGTGGCCCCTCAATCGCTGGCCGTATTACATGGCGTGGAATCTGAATGGAGCAGCCAATCACGCGACAACTGCGGGGTCGGCGCCCGCACGAAGTCCATTTTCCGTCCCCGTCCTGGCGGCGCTGAGGTCGTTGGCGCCGCACACCCGGTTGCCGCTGGGCGGGCCGACCCTCCTGCCACCCACACAGTGGCTCAAGGGCTATCCGTCTTCCGTGACGCAGACGACGAGTCACGGCTGGACGGTTCAGGTGTATCAGACGATTAAGCCGTATCGCCCCAACAGTCCTCAGATCCTTGCCACGACCAAAGGCATTCCCATGCATCTCTCCGACTGGGAACTTGGCCCCTCCTGGTCCTATGGCGTGTCGCAGGTAATCGCGCATGGGCTTCCCCCGCTTCACAGCCTGGCCATGGACAACCTGCTTTCCGGCGCTCCGCAAGATGCAAGTTCCGAACCCTGGCGGCAGTGGCCGCGGCGTCCCATTGACCTGGGTCACGGGATCGTCGGTTTTGAGTATCAGTGGAAGAATTACGCTCCGGCGTATGTCTGGCAGGAAGGCGACTGGACACTCGTCATCCCGGACGGCTGGATGGGCGAGGCGTTGCAGACGGCGCGAGCGATGGTCTCTTACATGAACGTGCGGTTGCTGCCGCCCGCGCCCGGCGTGGTGACAATCATCGGAGGAGTTCACGGTTTTTACGCGACGGCGGCATGGATGCAGGACGGATACCGTCTTTTTGTCTCGAAGGCCGGAGCGGATCCTTTGCATGAGGGCGTCGGCGTATTGCGCATGGCCGTGCGCTGGCGCGCCTGGCGTTGACCGCTCCATCGGTTGACAACCGGAATCACGATGACCGCTCGACTCGCGGCATTCATGTTACGACAGGAGGAAGACGATATGACTAAGACTTCCCTGATGCTCGCCGTCTGCGCTTGCGCAATGGCAGCATTGCCGATTTTTGCTGTCGAAGCCAAGACAGTCCATGCGCGCAAGCCTTGGAGGTCAATCCAGTTTCAGTCTCTTTTTATGCAGACAGCAAAGGTGGGTTGGGCGTTAGGCGGCCAGTCATCCTCGGGTCGGCCCTTGCTGTTTCGCACGACCGATGGCGGAGCGAGATGGGTGAGAATCGCGGGGCCCGATTCGGCGAAGGCGGAGACCACAGTATTTTCAGGTCCTGACGCGGCATGGTACGCCGTAAAAGGCGGCACTGCCAAACACCCATGGGCAATCGTATACCACACCGTCGACGCAGGTCTTCACTGGTGGGCATCCCGACATTTGCCTTTGGCGCCTGAGAGATCCAACAATCTTGATCTGGTGGTCTCTCAACCCCACGGCGCCATTTGGCTGGGCGCCTTCGCCGGCGGGATGAACTCACAGCAGTTTGTCGCACTCTATCGATCGACCGACAATGGAATGCACTGGTCGGGCGGCGCCAATGCGCTGCCTGTCGACGGGCTGCTCGGATTTGTCACAGCCGACATCGGATACGGGCTCGCGATCCATGACGGCGGCGGAGTGGCCGCATGGCTTGCCGACAAGTCCCCGACTAGCATGAAAGCCCCGCCGGTCGAACCACAGTTTTATGAGACTCGAAATGGAGGAATGACGTGGGCCGCCCGTCCGCTGCCTGTTCCGAAAGGCTATCAAAACGGACTGGACTACCTGCTCCCGATTCAGTGGTTCGGTCGCACGGGAATGATGCCCGTCACCTTTTATACAGGCAGTCTCACCTCACCCTATTTGGCATGGGGCCTATACGTGACTCAAGATGGCGGACGAACGTGGAAGTACGATCAGACGTACCGCTTGAATGGCAACGCGGCGTCACAAAATACAGTGAACGTCACGTTTGACATCGCTGCGGCAAACCAAATCTATCGAGAGATCATCGTCACATACGGGTCTTCGGGCACCCCCAAGCAACGAACCACTCTCTGGCACGCTACCAGCCCAACGGGTCCCTGGACGCTTTTGTCCCGGATGTCCGGACTGCCCACTCCCGGCGGCAGCCTGGATATGCTCTCGTCCGGAATCGGATGGGCGATCGGCCCTGACAGTATCTATGTGACGCGAGACGGCGGTCGCACATGGCGGATTATTCATCCGGCCGCATAATAGGGGCGCATGGAAACCGCCATCTCCAGAGCCAGCATCGGGCTCTGATAGCTCGCCACGTCGTAAACCGTCTTACCGCGCGTCCATTCGACGAAACTGGAGTTTCCACCAGGGTCCAGACGAGCCATGATCACCCCTTTGACATCCGGCGCGGGCAGAAAGTGCGTATGAAGAAAGGCCACCATTTGTCGAGCCAAATTCACATTGGGCGCTGGCGTGAAATAATCGCCGAGTTCGATCGTCCAGCGACCCTCGCGCCAGACAATCACCGCGCTGCCTCTGGACTGGTACACGACTCCTTGAATTCCGGTCCCCAAGTTGACGGCTCTTTGTGTACCCACCAAAGGCAAAGGAGCGCGTACGGAACGCTGCGCCCAGAGGGGCGACTCAAACCCCATGCCCCCAAAACTGGCATACTCCGACTGATATAAGTTGTTCAATTTGGCGCTGTTGACAGGAACAGGCGACGGCAGGGCGTATATCCCGATGCCGTAATGATCGCGATCGGCGACCGTCCGTGCAGAGATGGCCGCCGTCTGATTGGGAACCGCCAGAAACGTTGGCGCCAGCAGCGGCACGGGCGGCGATTTGGTCAAAGGGTCCATGGCCTGCCGGATGACGGAAGGAAATCCGCCATGCTCCAGACTTGTGGTCGATGCGCTCCCGCCACGCGGCACACTTTGCGCAGCGCCCACCTCGGATGGCGCGGAAAACGGCAGTCCTGCGATCTCTCCACTGTATCCGCCTCGCATCTCGTTCCAGTATCCGGCGATCTTGATCGCTGTCTGGTTGGCGAGAAACTGGCCCGTTATCAGATCGAGCGCATACACCGGGTTGCCGTTGGCAGGATTGGGCGTGGCAAACGTCACGAAGTTGGCTGTGAAGCGCACCCACCAGACCGGTTGATTAAAGACGACCGCTTGCAGTGGGCGTCCGTTGTACGAAACGCCCACCATGAACAAACGGGGCTGATGCTGTGCATAGGCTGCTTTGTCATTGGCTGCGTTCTCGTAAACACTGAGTGTGAATGGCTTGCCATAGAGCGTACCTCTCCACGCATCCACTGTGCGAAACTCCTGCGCCGTATAGGGAATGGCCTCGGTCGACGCAGTCTTAAACTGCACCCGAGCCTTATAGCCGCTCGGCAGTGCAGAGCGAGCAGCCCACGGCGACAGGCGTTCGATCTTCCCGCCAAACAGGGGAAGCTTGCCCTGAACGCCGAGATTCGCCAACTCTTGTGCCGTCAGTCCAGGACTGGTGGCAGCGGTTTGAAGTTCCGCTCGATTTGTTGCACGGTTGGCCGTGGAAGGCGGGTTGGCTACGGTCGTTGCGCCTGTTCCGCAACCGGCCAGAATCAACGCGAGAGATGCATTGGTAAGAATGATGCCCATTCGCTTCATGTGAGGTTTCCCCTTGTGAACAACGGATTCTTGATGCGTCATTGACGATGCAACCCGTCAAAAGGTTACAAGATGAATACCGGTCCAACGCCCACGCAAGTATAGGTATGATAAGATCGGA
>JAJZCB010000038.1 GCA_021846285.1 Bacillota bacterium | reverse complement strand
GGAACGGGAAGGACAACCGGAACTGGCGAGAAGTCGGATCTGCGTTCCAAAAACCGCTCAATCTGCACAGCGTTCTCTAGAGGAGACAGTGTACAGGTAGTATAGAGCAAAATGCCTCCTGGACGCACGCGCTCGGCCATCGCATCGAGCAAATCCTTTTGCAGCGCTACAAGCGACTCAATCTCCCCTGGTTTCGCGCGCCATTTGATATCGGGATGGCGACCAATTGTTCCCAACCCTGAACATGGCGCATCGAGAAGCACGGCATCGTAATCCCCTGTTACGGTGCGCGCATCCGCTACAACGGTCTGTACGGATTGCAGTCGCAATCGCTCCGCCTGGCGGCGGATCGTCGCCACACGATGGGCGTGGATGTCCACAGCAGTTATGGATGTATCGTCTGCCGCTAGTTCTGCCATGTGCAGCGCTTTTCCTCCGGGCGCTGCACATGCGTCCAACACACGTTTCCCATTCAGAGATCCGAGCAGGGGGGCTATCAGCATCGAGCTTTCACCCTGGAGCGAGCACATGCCCGTCGTGTATGCCCGCAACATAGACGGGTTGACGCCCGCCGGCAACCGAACGCCGAAAGGAGAGATCGGTGATTCCTCGGCTTCCACGCCCTCTTCAGCCAATAGAGCAATCACTTCATCACGAGTGCATCGTGCGCTGTTTATCCGTAACGTCCGTCCCTTTCGTCTATTTTGAGCAAGCATGACCTCACTGCCAAACATGTCGCCGCAAGAGTTGCAAAAGTGATCGACCAGAAAATCGGGATACGATAGATGCAATCCGATTTCCGAGCGGCTCGGCAGCGGGGTTGGCAATTCACTCCACAATGTCCGCCAGTCTTTCTGGCGCAATAGCGAACGCAACACGGCATTGACGAATCCGGCTGCTCGCGGCGCCGCCTGTTTGGCCATCTCTACGGCGTCGGCCACGACTGCATAGTGGGGTATGCGCGATAAAAAAGCAATCTGGTATATACTCATGCGCAAGATGACGACTACTCGTGGATCCAGTTTTGCAAACGCTATCCTGGAGTGCCGCGAGATGCTGTCATCGAGGAGTCTCTGCGCCGTCAGAACACCCGCTACCAATTCACTTGCCAGGCCGACATCGACCGCTGGCAGCCTCCGCCGTTCAATAGCCGCGCGCAAGGCGATATGTGCGTAGGCATCAGCGGTGTCAACCTGTCGCAATACATCATAGGCGCACATCCTGGCGGGTGCGATGTTACTCATCATGCACACAGCACAGTGTTTCGATATCCCTGACCCCACGCAAAAACTCCGCGCCGTTCTGCGCCGTCCTGCCAGCCATCTGCAGGCGAGTAACAACGATCGCGCCGTCGCCGCAGGCAATCACAGGTCCATCGGACCGTTGTCCGACAAACTGCCCCGGACGAGCGCTTCCCGACCAGATTTCATCAGGATACGCGCACCAGATTTTCCATAGTGCATCGCCCACTCGAGTGAAAGCGCCCGGTCGTGGACTGAGCGCCCGAACGAAGTTGCACACTCGATGAGCAGTTTGCCTGAAGTCAATCTGTTCATCGTCGCGCCTGATGGGCGGGGCATAGGTCGCCGCACTGTCATCCTGCGGCTGCGCGACCAACTGACCACTGATGATCAGGGGCAGTGAGTCGCGCAGCAGCTCAGCTCCCAGGATGGCCAAACGATCATGCAATGTTCCATAGGTGTCCGCCGGATCGATGGCGGTCTCGGCAGTCGCCCAAACCGGACCTGCGTCCAGTTCTTTCACCATCGTCATGATGGTAATTCCGGTTCTCTCTTCCCCGTTGATCATAGCCCATTGAATGGGAGCCGCGCCGCGGTATTTTGGCAGTAAGGAGGCATGCACGTTGAAAGCGCCCAGCTCTGCCATCTCAAGCAGCGCGGACGGCAGAATCTGACCATAGGCGGCGGTGACGATGATGTTTGGCTGCCATGCCGCGATGGTCCTCAGCGCCTCAGGTCTTCTGACTCGATCCGGTTGTAAAACCGGAATCGCTGCTTGCAGCGCCATGCTCTTTACCGGCGAAGGGGTCAGCACCCGCTTGCGACCGACGGAACGGTCTGGCTGGGTAACGACACCCACAACGGGCCAGCCCTCATCCAAAAGGGCGGTGAGAGACTTTACGGCAAAGTCCGGTGTACCCATAAAGACGATCCTTGGTTTAAACACGCTCCGAAACACTCTCCTGACTCGGTGCAGGCACTTCTTTATCGACAAACAGAACGCCGTTCAGGTGATCCACCTCATGCTGCAGACAACGCGCATAAAGATCTTGCGCGGTAATCACAAGCTCCTGTCCGTATCGATCGACTCCTGCAATGATCACGCGCTGCGCGCGCTTTACAAACCCGCGCTTGCCAGGCAGACTAAGGCAACCTTCCGTGGCAAGCGTCTCTCCTTCCAGCAGCCGCCACTGGGGGTTGACCAATTCGACAAGCCCATCACCTACATCCGCCACGATCACGCGCCGCAAAATGCCAATCTGCGTTGCGGCCAGGCCGATCCCGCGGGCGTAATACATGGTTTCCGCCATGTCGTCCAGCAGCATCCATATGTAGGGATCAATGGCCGCCACAGGCCGCGCAGCCTGGCGCAACACCGGATCATTGCCAGTTCTTATGACGCGTATCCCCATCCCCCGCTCTCTCCTTCGCTCAAAAATGGCTTACTCCTGCCGACCGGATTCATATGCTGTGCCCCTACTCAGACACGGCTGCGCCGAACTCGCGACGGGCACAGCATATGAATCCTGACGAGCGGGCTTTTTCATCCCGGTTGTTGCTGGCGCGAAGCGCCGTGAAGGTCTACCCAACAGAATGGGCATTCACGTCTATGGTTATCGACAGGTCGGTGGGCGCCTTGCTGAGTGCGCGCCTGTACACGTCCTGCACAGCAGCGCGCACCGCTGCGAATGATCGGTACAGCGCCATGACCTGATATCGATACAGACCTTTGGCGCGCGGCACGGCGGCAGGCACGGCCGGCAGCACTCGCACTCCGGGAACAGACTGCAGTTGGTGCGCGAGCTCATCCTGCAATGCGGTGGCATGACGCAGCGCCTGCTGCTCGTCCCGGTGGGCAATCAGGAATTGGGTAATCTCAGTAAACGGCGGGTACTCCATCATTTTCCTCGCCGCAAGCTCCGTCTCGTAGAAGCGCCCATAGTCCTGGCGCGCTGCGGCCAGAATCGCATAGTGGTCCGGGGCGAATGTCTGCACGATCATCCGGCCCGGAGTCTCGTGTCGGCCCGCGCGTCCCGCGACCTGTACCAGCAGTTGAAACGTGCGTTCCGCTGCCCGAAAGTCGGGTACGTGAAGCGACGTATCCGCCGCTACCACGCCAACTAGAGAAACCCGCGCAAAATCCAGCCCCTTGGCAATCATCTGCGTTCCGAGCAAAATGTCGGCGTCGCCGCGTTCAAATTCTGCGAGCAGACGTTCATGCGCTCCTTTGGCTGTCGTTGTATCCACATCCATTCGCACGACCCGCAGATCGGGAAACAGTTCCAACAACTCATGTTCAACACGTTGTGTGCCGGCGCCAAACTGCCTCACGCGCGCACTTCCGCAGCCCCCGCACTGCGTGCGGAGCCCTTCCGCATGTCCGCAAAAATGACAGCGCAGCAGCGCCCCGCTGCGCGTCTTATGCAACGTGAGAGACACATCGCAGTGCGGGCACGTGGCTGCTTCTCCACACTCGCGACAAAGCAGGACAGTCGAAAAACCACGCCTGTTTAAAAACAGTATGGCCTGTTCCCGTCGCGCCAGCGTGTTCTCAAGCGCCTCTCGCAGCACTCCGCTAAATAGAGAGCGGCCTCCTGTCCGAAGCTCCTGTCTCATGTCGACTACCGATACTTCCGGCAATGGACGCTGCCGAATACGCGCATTGAGGGTGAGCAGTTGATAACGCCCGCGCTCCGCTCTGTACATCGCATCGAGCGACGGAGTAGCGCTGCCCAAAACGACTGCGGCGCCTGCGCGTTCCGACCGCCACTGTGCGACTTCCCGCACCACGTAGCGCGGCTCTCGATCCTGTTTGTACGTCGATTCGTGCTCTTCATCGATCAGAATCAACCCCAGTCTTGCCAGCGGCGCAAAGATGGCGGATCGCGCCCCGATGACAACGTCGGCTTGTCCATTTGCGATGCGATGCCACTGCGTGTGCTTTTCACGTTCCGTGAGATGACTGTGCAGCACAGCTACCCGCGTTCCAAACCGCCGCTTGAAGCGGGCTGTCATCTGCGTCGTCAGGGCAATCTCCGGAACCAGCATAATAGCCTGCAGGTCACATCCAAGCGCATATTCGATCGCCTGCAGGTAAACTTCCGTCTTGCCGCTGCCAGTTACGCCCCGCAAGACGAAAGTCCGCGCCGTTCGCTGATCCAGAGCTGAGCATACCGAATCGTAAGCCGCCTTCTGTTCTGTCGACAGGACCATACTGGGTTCAAGGGGCGCAGCGGCTAGATCATCATCCGCAGCAACTGTCGACCGCGTGCGACTGTACTTTTGCACAGCTTCGGATACGGCGGTCAAAGACCCGTCTTCCAGCCATTTGGCCAATTGCTGGGCAGTCACATGAAAACGGTCGAGAAGCACTTTTTTGCTTGCTCCCCCATACCGTTTCAGGTAGCGAAGCAGTTCTTCCGGCAGGAGCGACGCATTGCACTGATCCGGCGCCCTGTAACGCACTTTCTGACTCGTACGGGTCGCGGGCGGCAACATGGTCTGAATGGCTGCTCCCCAGGTGCACATGTAACGGTGCCGCAAGAACGCCGCCAGTTCAATCAACTCTGCGGCGAGCACGGGAGCGTTGTACAGCGGCTCGCGATCAAGCATCCGCAGAACGCGCGCCTGGGTCTCTCCTGCCGCAGCCGAGTGATCTACCTGTGTGAGCTTCACCACATAGCCCAGAACGTACCGTGCGCCAAACGGAACCATCACGCATTGCCCTATCTGCACACTGACTGACGCGGGCGCCTCGTAGTCGTATAGCTGGTCCACCTGTCTCGCTCGCATCAGAACCGCTATGGAGGCGACGATCATATCGTGTGCGGCGAATTCACGCGGCCAGTCGCCCCGCAACGGCTGGCCACGTGCGACAGGATGTCGCCTGCGACAGCCAATTTGGGGGCTAGCCCCAGCGGAAGGACCGCGCCGTCCGCAAAGTAGAGTGTCACCCGATTGGTCGTATCGCCAAAACCCGCTCCCTCTTCGAGGATATCGTTCAGTACAAGCATGTCCAGTTCCTTTTCCTGAAGTTTCTTGCGGGCGTAATAATCGACATCGTGTGTTTCGGCGGCAAAGCCAACCACATACGAAGACGAGTTGCGAACAGCCCGCACAGCCTGCAGGATGTCCGCGGTGCGAACCAGGTCGAGGCGCAGTTCCTGGTCAGTCTTTTTGATTTTGACCGTTGCTGCCTGCGCGGGACGATAATCGGCCACCGCGGCTGATTTGATGACAATGTCACTGTATGGCGCGCGTTCGACGACTGCTCGCAGCATCTCTTGCGCGCTGTTCACAGCCACTGTCTCGACCCCCATCGGCGGTTCCTTTGCCACTGGTCCCGTGACCAGCGTTACCTTGGCGCCCATGCGCCACGCCATCTGAGCGAGCGCATAACCCATGGTGCCCGTCGAATCGTTGGAGAGATACCGCACCGGATCAATGCGTTCCCGGGTTGGGCCCGCAGTCACGAGCACGCTCCGGTTCGCGAGAAGCTTTGGTGTCAGAACCATATCGATAAACTCGACAAGCTCATCCGGTTCCATCAATCGGCCCCGCCCTGTATAGCCGCAAGCAAGCGGGCCGACCCCCGGTTCCGCAACGTAAAACCCCACCTCGCGCAGAATGCCCAAGTTGCGCTGTACGATCGGATTTTCATACATATGTACATTCATGGCCGGAGCCATTATAACTGGGGCTCTTGTGGCAAGCAACATGGTCGTCAGCATGTCGTCGCCCGCCCCATGAGCGACGCGCGCGATGGCGTCCGCCGTAGCGGGGGCCACAACGACCAGATCAGCGTCGTCCGCCAAGGCAATGTGTGCAACGCGCGACGGATCACGTTCGTCAAACATATCGACAAACACGGGTTGGCGCGTTACGCTTTGCAACGTCAGGGGTGTGATAAACTGTGTCGCATGCCTAGTCATCACCGTTTGAACGCGCGCCCCGCGTTTGGTGAGCGCACTGGCCAACATAGCCGCCTTGTAGGCTGCGATGCCCCCCGTAATGCCTAGTACGATCGTTTTTCCGTCCATCCGTGCACACCTCCGGGGATCGACCCGCACCACCCAAATTCGCTTACTTAATGCCTTCGCGCGTGCGAAAATACGTGATGGAGCCCAATTCCAGTTCGCGCAGCGCCACACTGACAAACTTACCCGACTTTACGTGAGCGTGCGGCCGCGCACCCTCCTGGAGAGACCGTGCGCGTTTCGATGACGCGATTACCAGTGTATACTTACTGTCCACCAAATCCACCAATTTGTCGATCGACGGATACAAAATCATCGCTATGCGACCCCCTGATCAATTTCATTCGTCACTGTTGCCATGCCGCAACAACCTGCGATCGCCGCCTACGCGTCTTCCTCGTCGACCGCAGGCTCTTCTTTCGGGTCTTGCGTCATCCGGTGGGTCACTGTCTCCGGCTGAACGGCGCACAGGATCACGTGATCACTGTCACAGACAATCACGGCCCTTGTCCGCCTGCCATACGTTGCGTCAATCAGTTTGCCGCTCTCCCTGGCCTCCTGAATCAGTCGCTTGATCGGCGCGGATTCAGGTCCGACGATCGAAACAATGCGGTTCACGGCCACCATGTTGCCAAACCCAATGTTAATGAGACGGACGCTCACGGTTTCTCCCCCCCTCACGCAGTATGACCAGGACGTTTTGGCCTGCGAGGCGTCACTCAACATTCTGCGCCTGCTCCCGCAACTGTTCGATCGCGTGTTTCGCGGCAAGCACCGAGTCAGAGATCTCCAAATCCCCGGATTTCGCTCCAATAGTATTCACTTCGCGATGCATCTCCTGCAAGAGAAAGTCCAATTTGCGTCCGACGGCGCTCTCATCGCCAGAGAGCAGGCGGCGAAATTGCCGGACATGGCTGTGCAGTCTCTGCACTTCCTCTTCGATTGATGTCTTTTCCGCAAAAATGGCTGTTTCAAGGGCAATGCGACTGGCCTCTACCTTAAACTCTCCAAGCACCTCCTGCAGCCGCTCCATCAACCGATTTCGAAACAACTGCGCAACAGCGGGCGCCCTGGAAGCCACATGCTCGATGCATTCATCCAAATCACACAGGCGCGCTTCAAGGTGAGTCGCCAGATACTCTCCTTCTTTTCTGCGCATCAGCGTCAATTCCTGCAAGGCACAGTTCACGGTGTCAATAAACAGCTCCTGACCATCCGCGGGCCATCCCGGAGCCTCAGTTGTGACAAAGAGTCCCGGCAACGCCAACAGTTCACCGATGCTGGGCTGCTCGAAGTCTACCTGCGCGCTGACGCTGACATCCCGCAGCAAACGAAGCGCTGCTGACAGCAAGCTCTGATTCACGTACACAGCGGCATCCGCCGCGTCCGATTCCGCACTGACTGTCACAAAGATCTCAACGCGACCGCGACCGATCTGCGAGAGCACCAATCGGCGAACGCGTTCCTCAAGACTCATCCACTCGCGGGGTACGCGCATCGTGACTTCCGCAAAGCGGTGATTCACAGCCCTCATCTCAACAACCAAGGCGCGCCCTCCTAGGCGCGCCTCTGCCCGGCCATATCCAGTCATGCTCGCTATCAGATGAATCCCTCCGAGTGTCCCCTTCTATATTGTAGCGCAGGGTCGATCGCCGTGACAAGGGCGAACCCCGCGCGACAAAACCCTAACGCGCGCGCGCGAGGGCGCGCCGGCGCCTGCTGCGTCCTGCGTCCTGAGCGAGACTCGGAACTGCGGCGGCTGCAACGATGGTCAGCCAGGCCATCCAGGGCAAAGGACTGGTATGAAACACACCCCGCAGCGAGGGAGTGTAGATCACAGTCAGCAGAAGAGCCAGAGAACTGGCCACAGCCGCAACCAGCCAGCGGTTCTCAAAGATACGGCGCACGAGCGATTTGCGTTCCTGAGAACGGCAGGCGAACACATGGATGAGTTGAGCTACGACGAGCGTCGCAAACGCCATCGTCTGCGCCGTCTGCAGCCCACTGTTGAGCAGTTCCAGAGCGCTGTAAAATACAGTGAGTGTCATAAGACCGATCAGAAATCCCCTGATGAGTATCTGCCGACTGAGTCCGCGCGCAAAGATCCCCTCCCGAACGCTGCGCGGCGGTCTTTGCATATTCCCCGCTTCCGCAGGATCAAGACCAAGCGCAATCGCCGGAAGTCCGTCAGTAACGAGGTTCACCCACAAAATCTGAATGGGCAGAAGCGGCAATGGCAACCCCGCGACCATCGCCAGAAACATGGTGATCATTTCCCCGACATTGGACGTCAGCAGATAGCGGATGAACTTTCGAATGTTGTCGTAGATCGCTCTTCCTTCTTCTATCGCCGCCACAATCGTCGCGAAGTGATCGTCAGTCAGAATGAGCGCCGACGCATCCTTGGCGACATCCGTTCCCGATTTGCCCATAGCGATTCCAATGTCCGCCGCTTTGATGGCAGGTGCGTCATTCACCCCATCGCCGGTCATCGCGACGACGTGCCCATTTTTTTGCAGAGCCCGCACGATGCGCAGCTTGTGCAAGGGCGACACGCGCGCGAATACATACACGTCGTCGACACGATCTTCGAGCATCCGGTCAGACAGCCGATCCAGTTGCGCGCCGGTCATCACACGTCCGTGCGGAGGCAGTATGGCAAGATCGCGGGCAATCGCTTCAGCAGTCAATTGGTGATCCCCGGTCACCATGACCGTCCGGATACCGGCCCGTTTGCAGGTCTGAATCGATTCCCGAACGCCCTGGCGCGGCGGATCGATCATGCCCACCAGACCGATGAAGATGAGATCCCGCTCTGCCTGTTCTGCGGAACCGGGCGCCGTCTTTAGCTCCCTGCGCGCAAAACCGAGTGTCCTCATGGCCCGTGAGGCCATCCCTGCTACAGACTGCAGAACAGCCTCCCGGCGCGCCTCGGTGAGCGGCAGCAGTTCCGTTCCCATCTGAATGCGCGTACACTCAGCCAGGAGCAGATCCGGCGCTCCCTTGACCAACAGTTGCAAGGATTGCCCATTTTTCGTCACGACAGACATGCGCTTGCGATCGGAATCAAACGGGTATTCCTTGATCCGGACGCCGTCTACAGACACTGGGATCTTTTGCGCCAGCACCAGAAGCGCGGCCTCCGTGGGATCGCCCAACGCCACATACACATCATCGACACGGTCGACTTGGGCATTGTTGCAAATCCGCCCAATCTCCGACAGGACTCGTATGGACTCTGGCGTCTGTGTCAGCGGTTTGTTGCTGTAGCAGAGTTTCCCTGCCGGATCGTAGCCGTCCCCTTCAACGGTGTATGTTCTGCCGTCTGCAACGATTTCCTTTACCGTCATCTGATTCTGGGTCAATGTTCCCGTCTTGTCAGAACAGATGACCGTCGCACAGCCCAACGTCTCAACGGAAGTCAATTTGCGGACAATCGCATTGCGTTTGATCATCCGCTGCACCCCGAGGGCCAAAGCAATCGTAACGATGGCGGGCAATCCTTCCGGAATCGCCGCCACCGCAAGACTCACTCCCGCCAGGAACATCTCATATAAAGCGTGGCCATGGACTACACCCGCCGCGACTACGATGCCCGTGATCGCGAGCGATACATAGACGAGCACCTGCCCCAGCTGGTTTAAACGGTGTTCGAGCGGAGTCAAGGCCTCCTCGCTGTTTTGTATGAGGTCGGCGATGCGCCCCATTTCCGTCGCCATCCCGATAGCGACCACCAACGCCTGTCCGACGCCCCGCGTCACCATAGTGCCCATGTAAAGCATATTCTTGCGATCGCCAAGAGCCGCGTCAGGATCCGCAATCGGTTCAAAATGCTTGGACACAGGCAGCGATTCCCCAGTCAAGGAGGCTTCTTCCGTTTCCATCTCTTCGCTGCGCAGGAGACGGGCGTCGGCAGGCACCCGGTCGCCCGCTTCGAGCGCAATGATATCTCCTGGCACCAAGTCGCGCGCCAGCACCTCTTTCCACGCGCCCCGCCGCAACACTTTCGCCTGCGGGGCAGTCAGTTCCCGCAACGACTGCAAAGAGCGTTCGGCGCGCACCTGTTGGGCGAAACCGAGAAGCGCATTGGCGACAATGATGGCAATGATCGTGACGGCGTCGGTGAACTCCCCAAGCAGTCCCGAAATCAGCGTGGCCAGCAACAGAACGATGACCATAAAATTGCGAAATTGATCGAAGAACACAGTAATCAGCGAAACCCGTTTACGGTCCATAAGCTGGTTTTCTCCATAGACGAGACGCCGCTGTGAAACAGCCTCTTCCGATAACCCATCAAGACTTGCGTCCAGTGCGTCAAGCGCCTCTTCCCGTGTTTTTGTATAAAATAGTTCCTCATTCATCGCTTTGCGCACCGTCCTTACCCCATGTAGGCTCTTTACTTCCTATGCGCATGGGAGGACAAACAGTACCACCTGAGCAGGCGGAGGCGCAGAACTGGAAATCGTCTGCTATACTGAGCATACTGCCACATATCAGGAGTGGATTTCGCATGGGCAAGGTAGCCCTGATCACGGGAAGCGCCAGCGGACTGGCAGTCGCGTTTGCCCGCCAGTTGGCCCGCGACGGGTACGATATCGCTCTCAATTATCGCACTGGCAAAGAGCGATGCGAACAACTCGCGGCGAGCCTTATAAACTCTTATGGGATCAACGCAGCGGCATTTGCGGCGGACATGTCGCGAGAGGTCGATGTCGAACGCATGGTCGACGATGTGGCGGCGCGGTTTGGCAGACTGGATGTGGTCGTGCACAGCGCTGGCCCATTTATCGCTCGCCGCAAACGACTGACGGACTACACGGGCGAAGAATGGCGCGAGATGATTGACGGCAATCTATCGTCTGCCTTCTATCTCTTTCGCAAGGCGATTCTGTTAATGCGGCCGCGAGGATTTGGCCGTATCGTCACAGTAGGGTTTGATCGCGTCCATGAGGCGCCGGGATGGGCGTACCGCTCCGCGTATGCGGCCGCAAAAGTCGGACTGGCTTCGCTCACCCGCTCCATCGCCCATGAAGAACGGGAGAACGGCATCACGGCCAACATGATTTGTCCTGGAGACATCCGGGGCCGGGCGAAAGAGTCCGATCCGCCTCCGGAACCATGGCATTCTGCCCTGCGAACCCCTGTAGGAGGCGACTTGGCCCGCGTCATCTCGCTGTTGCTGCACCCTGACGCACAGTTTATCACGGGCAACATCCTGTCACTGACGAACGGCGAAGACATTCTCGGCCGTTACGACACTGGCCGGTCGCAGGTGGTGGACTCGCGCACGATTCCCATCGGCGCCCCGGTGCGCGTCATCCCCTGGAACTCGTCGGCCGTCGTGACAGACCGCAGAGACAGAACAAACCAGCGCTCCATTTATACAGTATTGCGGGAGAACCACCTAACGCAGTTTACTGTGGACCAGCTTGAGGAGGAGAACCCTGATGGCATTTGACGGTTTGGTGCTAGCCGCCATTGCGCGTGAACTCGACACTGCGCTTGCAGGAGGGCGTATCGATAAAATTCAGCAACCGACCGACGACGATATCATCCTGACAGTAAGGGCCAACCGGATCAATTATCGACTGTTGCTCTCGGCCAACAAGGCCTATCCAAGGGCTCACCTGAGCCACTCGCTCACCTTGCCGAGCCCGCCCGTCGCACCGATGTTCTGTATGTTGCTGCGCAAACACCTGGAAGGCGGTCGAATCGTGTCGGTCGCACAGTGGAAACGCGAACGCATTCTCTTTGTCGACGTGGATACCCGCGATGAACTCGGCGATAAGGTGGTGCGCAGAATCGTTCTGGAGATCATGGGTCGTCACAGCAACCTGTTGCTGCTTGATCGTCCCGACGGAACGATCCTTGAAGCGACCTATCATACCCCAAGGGCCATAAACCGCCATCGCGAGGTTCTTCCCGGCCGTCCCTACATCTACCCGCCCGCGCAAAGTAAAACAGATCCGTTTATGGAGACCGCCAAAGGATTTGTGATGCACCGGACGGACAATTCGGACAGTCCAGTCGAACGGTTTGTCGTCGATACCTATCTGGGTGTTAGCCCCTTCTTTGGCAGGGAGCTAGCAACCCAACTGCGCCTGGAAACCGCCAACAGCATATCGACACCGTCCCTTGCCGCCTCTCTTGAGTGGGTCGTCTTCGCCGACATGCTGCAACGCGCCAAGGAATCCAGATGGCCCACCATCGTACACGACGAAGCCAGGCAACCAAAGGCGTTCTATCTGTTCCCTCCAGTGCACGTTCCTGGACGAACAGAGACTTTCCCAAGCATCAGCGAGTGCGTGGACACGTTCTTTCGTGAACGGGCGCTCGCCGACATTGCGCGGTCCAAGACATCAGGCTACATGCGCCTCATCAAAAACGAACTGGTCCGGTCCAGACAAAAGGCGGAAAAATTTGCGGCGCTGCTGGATGCGGCGGCAGACGCTGAAGCATGGCGAGTGATGGGCGAACTGCTGACCGCCTATCCGCACGAGATCCAGAAAGGGCTGACTCGCGTGTCACTGCCCAATTTTTACGATCAGGAAACAATGCTGTTGATTGAGCTGGATCCCGCCAAAACGGCGCTCGAGAACGCAAATGTCTACTTCAAACGTTACAACAAATATAAAAAGGGCCGAGTCAAGACGCTGGAACAACTGGAGGCGGCCCGTACAGACACGCTATATCTGGAGAGCGTGTTGCATGAGCTTGAGTCCTGCGCACTCTCCGATTTACCGCAGATTGAAGCGGAACTGCGCGAGGCAGGTTACCTCAAGAAGACACCAAATTCACGCAGACAGACTGCAAAAAAACCCGAGCCATTGCGACATGCGACATACTTTGCGCAAGACGGCACGCCCATTTTCGTGGGCCGCAACAATCGGGAGAACGACCAGTTGACGCTGCGAATCGCCAGGAAGACCGATCTGTGGCTGCACGTCAAGGACGCGCCCGGTTCGCACGTGATCATTTCAAGCCCGGACCCGTCGCAGGATACCATTTACGACGCAGCCATGCTCGCCGCCTACTTCAGTAAATCGCGCCACTCCGCAAAAGCGGCGGTCGATGTCGTTCCAGTGAAACATGTCTGGCAGCCCAACAGCGCACGGCCTGGTTTCGTCCTGTTTGAAGGCCAGCAGACTTTGATGGTCCGACTTGATCCTGAGCGCATCGAGTACCTCCTTAAAACGGTGCAGGAGACAAAACAGGCAGCCCGGCGATAGGTGAAAACAAGCGACAAAATCGAGGACTTCAAGTGCCTCTTCAAGGCTCCGGGTGAATGGAAGTACCGTCAACGCCCATTCACCCGGAGCTTTCGATAGTCGCCCCAGGCCAAAGCCGCCGCCTGCAGATGAGGACGCGGATCGGCAAAGTCGAACAGCGGGCGCCATAAACGATAGTTCTCACTCATGTCGGACACAGCGTCAGGCGACAGGGGCGCAATGCTCGCGACCGCGTGAACGATCAGCCGTTGCGCCTCCTGGCGCCCGGCTGCGTGGGAAAGCGCGCACACCATGACTGCGATCGCCAGTTGGCTGCGCCCCGTGTCACTGCCCCCTGCGCAACTGCCTAGATCGCTGCGCAACCAGGTGGTCACAGGCGCCAGATCAGACAGCTCTGCTTTTTCTATGAGCCTTTTAGCCAGGATTCCGTAATCGAGACACACGGGCCACAGCCCATCGGGCAATAACGGAACTATCTGTTCCAACGAGCGCAAAAACTTGCCGAAGGCGGCGGACAGGATCGAACGCGCCACGAAAGTCTGGCCATCTTCCTCAGAAGCCAGAACCTCTTCGCCTATCTTGCGAACGGCATGAAAAGTCTTCTGGGCAAATAGCGCATGTTCCTTTGTGACAGTTTGCGCCTGTCCGCGCACCGCGCGACCAGTCAGGCGAAACATGTCCGCGACCGCTTCCTCTACGAATGGCATAAGGCGCTGGCCAACGAGGGCCGTTCGCACGATGCGTTCATAGGCGTGAATCACATCGCGCGCATCCTGCATACGCCCGGACGCCAGCGCTTCACTGCCGATCGCATAGAGAGCTGCCATGACACTCCCGAGCATCCCCCCTTCTCGTTCCTTGGCCGCAATGACCGCGATCTCCACAAATTGTTTTGTGACACTGGCCCGCGGCGTGCGTGATCCTTCACTGGCCACTTTTTCGAGTGCGTGGATCGCCACGAGTCCAGTGCTGGAGTCCATGTCCCCCGCGGCTCGCTTCGCAATGTCACAAATCTGCTCCACCTTGTCGAGAGCCTCGCGATCCCGCAAGCGCAACATGGCGTAGCGGCATTCCCGTTCAATCTCGGCCACGATCCGTTCCGGTTTCAACAGCTGCATGACCGCATACAGATAGGCGATCAGGATGGCAAAGCAGAATAACACCAAAATCATGTCCGCCGTCATTTGTGGCTGCAAATATCCGGGGAGTGTCTCCCGAATCGGTTCCTGAATGCGCGACAGGAGAAACAGACTCTGAATTATGGTCACAAAGTAAAAGAGGATCAGTGAAATATTGAACGGCAATTTCAGAAACAGATCCAGCACGCGGTGGGTATAGCGAGTGGCCGTCAATTGAATGGCCACAAGCGTGATGGAAATACACAAGGCAAGGATCGTCGACAGGCACGATACGATGGTGCTCAGGTAATTGCGAGCCGTATCCGTGTCTCCCACAAACCCTTTGGGCGAGAGCGCAAAAATGAGCGCAATGACAGTTCCGGATGTCAGAGCGTGCAGCACCATCTTCTTGATCAGCGAAACCCTCCCCGTTCCTGGTTGTTGGCGGCGCGCTGGCGACATGGAAGTCTACCCCAAAAAACCGATCGTCTCTGCCCGCCGGAATCGTATGCTGCGCCGCTTCTCAAACACGGCTGCGCCGAACTCGCCTCGGTGCAGCATACGATTCCGGCCACGCGGGTTTTTCTTCCCGGTTGTTGGCGGCGCAACAGTCTCTTCTTCCAGCGTTCCCAATCAGAGAACAATGGAACACAAAATAAAGAACTCCGTGTCAGAACATGACACGGTCAATACGATGTCAATAGCCGGAGAGGGCGGTGGAGACAGCGCGTGAGCCGATGCGCCCAAAGGTTGCATGGATCGTATCTTATGACTGAAGGGGCCGGATACCTGCAACGGGCAAAATGGTTCGGCAACCAGAACGCATGGGCTGTCGGATTTGGCAACCGTTCAGGCCAAGGGAATATATCACAAACCCATAATGGCGGACGAACATGGGTGCATTGGGATCTTGGCGGAGCACAGTGGCAATACTTGTTTGCCTCGTCAGCAAGAAATCTTTGGGTCTGGGGAGATCAAGGCTCACTTGGAACATCCGTTGCCCACACGGTGAATGGCGGTCACACCTGGACCGTCTGGCGACTGAGAGGCGGTCCATTTAACCTGTACAACGTACGAAACGTGCTGTTCCCTGCGGTTGGTCGTCCGTACTTTTGCGTCCTTTTGCAAAACGGTGGATTGCTGCTCTCAAAGGATCTCAGCCACTGGCGTTCACCGTGGCCACACACGCAAAAAGTGACGGCGATGGCGCCCGGTTCTTCCGATGAGGCATGGATCGCCTTGACGCTGCCCACAGGGGAGGTCCAGATCAAACGGGGTGACATCGTTGGCGCATCTTGGCGGTGGAAAACCGTTTGGCATGGATCCAGTGTACACATTCAAGGCTTCGATTGGCTATCATCCCGAATCGGTTGGTTCATGGGCAACACGACAGATCCATCGCGCACGGAATTGATTCAATTAACAACGGATGGAGGATCGAGGTGGCGGACGATCTCAACGCGGCCAGTTGGACAGCATACCATCTACGAGTTGCGGATGCAGACGGAGAGGACCGGATGGGCGGCAGCGGGGGAGATCCAATCGACCAATTTTCCGTATTTCGGCTATCAATCGCTGCTCCACACCACGAACGGTGGACGCACCTGGCGAAGCGTACCGCTTCCGAGCATAGCGGTGCACTACAAGAATCCGAACGTTCCTCCAGCACGACTCGCAGGATTTTTTTCGCCGCCCCTCCAATCGGGCACAGGATCGACCTCTGGTTCGGTCTCGAACCGCTCGATATCCCGCATACGACACCACGGCACATCTGGTCGAACACAAACGGAAACTCGTGGATATCTCACTGACATAGGAAGACCGTTCATGGAACAATGCCTGAACGGTCTTGCCAAACTTTCGATCAAGAACAGGTAAGTGTCGAAGTGTCGATCTGGTTCTCGTGCCCACCGTTAATGATCACGTATTGTGGGCAAGCGCCAAATGCTGATTTAAAAGCAGTAATACCCCCTTGGTACCCCAGTGCTGATTGACATGAGGCGATGTACGTCGTTACTCCGAGGAAACCGGAAAGCTTGCATTGGGTATATTGCGACGCATCCCCCGGACAATATAATTGCGGTAAAGCACTTCCGGTCCCGCCCAAGGCGCGGTAACTGACGCATAGCCTGTTTCGGCATCAAAGAAGGGAGCGAGCGAACCGATCTGATTGGTCAAGAAACGCTGTATTTCACCAGCATCGGTTCCCGCTGACGCGCTGGCTTTTTCGTTGGAGAATGACCACGCAAAAAAGCCTTTTGGGAAACCCTTGAGATAGTTCTGTCCAATTGAGAGAAGCAAGCTTTCGGCATCTTGGACAGTGCCACCGGCATATTGAATGAAATCCGGGATGTTGCCCACGACCGCGATCCCGCCGACATAGCCGTTCGCTGCGTCAAACTTACCGATTGACTCCGCCTCACCTTTTGAGAACGCTCCCCCGAGATTGATAGCGGTTTGCATATCCCAAAACACCATGATGATTCCCCCTGATAATTGACTTAAATTAGCACTTCTGCGGATACAACCACTTGACTTCGGACAACTGTGGTCTGGTAATCACACATCCCTCCAAGGTGAGCGGAAATACCCGGCATCCTTCTTTTCACCCCCTCACCATGTGTACGGACGAATCCTCATTTGCGTATGGACAGACTGCCTGCGCCACCTGCATCAAAGTTTCGCGTCACATCGACCACAGAGAAGTCCGCAGGACAGATGGAAGCGGCAGGAACTGACTCACTCGACACAAGTGAATTTGACCTAAAATTGACCGTTTCACCCAAGCGCAATCCTTTACCATGGACTTGAAGGGGGTGAATCCCATGAGCGAATTTTGGGATGAGCAGACGGTCGTCGGCGAAGTGGAGCGCGACGAGCGCAACAAAATCGTCGTGTCGCGGACGAGACTGAAGGACAAGCAGTACGTCGACATCCGCACCTGGTATCAAAACCGCAGCAACGACGGGCAGTGGCTGCCAGGCAAAGGGATCAGCGTGCCGGTCGAGCAGTTTGACAAAGTCATGGCGCTGCTGGAACAGATCAAGCAAGTGGATGAGCCTGCCTCGTGACACGCCGTCAGGCGGTCAGATGCGTAACAACTGGAACCCGGTCGACAGCACGGTGGCCCGCCATTCGCTATATTACGGGCCGGTATGGGACACCACAGGCTATACCGGGGTTGGAGTCACCGAGTTACGCCGGGTATTAACCGTGTCGTGAGACGATCTCTATCTGCGCGAAGAATGACCGTTTTGGTGCGCCAAAGTAGTAACCGTGACAAACTTGAGTTCTGTTGCTTTTCACAAAGATTATGAAATGAAATCAAAATGAACCTTTTGTACGTGTTAGCACATCATTCATTTAGAAGAACGAAAGGAAGGTGATTTTATGAACTGGCGATCGTTATCTTGAAGTGGAACTTGTGAATACCCTTCCTCCAAGATGACGTGTCTTCATTGAAATTGACCAAGAGAAGGGAGTGACCGTTCATGGAGAAAGGGCGAGAAGACATCGCTAAGGAGGTGGCGCTTCTCGCTCGTGCCAAGTCTGGAGATGTCCAGGCGTTTGATGAATTGGTGGAATGGCACCGATCATGGGCCGTTCGACTCGCATACAGTCGTACCCAAGACTTGAGCGCCGCAGAGGATGCGGTACAGGAGGCATTTATACAAGCCTATTTTCAACTGAAACGTTGCCGTGGAGAAAATGGGTTTGCGCCATGGTTCGCCAAAATCGTCATTAATGCCTCATACAGTTGGCGCAGAAAATCAGTTAACAGAGAAATTCCAGTGGGGTTAGAGTTTGAGAAGATGCATTCCGTCAAAGAGGGCATGCATCTTGAGTTGTGGGATGCGGTGAGTCGGCTCAAGCCAAAACTCCGAGCGGTTGTTTTTATGTATTATTTTTACGATCTTAGCGAGGGTGAAATCGCTGCGAGACTCGGCTGTCCTCTTGGAACGGTAAAATCCCGTCTGCACAAATCTCGCTCAACTTTGGCTGAGGTTTGGAGAGGCCAGGGGGAACAACGAACTGATCGAAAACAGGGGGAAGTATTTCATGGGGGATAACAAAGGGCTTGACATGCACACTCAAGATTCTTTTCGTGCAGACCTTCCCTATCCATCACGTTTGACCGGAGCGAACATTCGCTTCACGGCTGAACGTAGGAAGCGGGTTCGACGACATCGGCAGGTGCTCACAGGCGCCGTGAGTGGATGTCTGGTGCTGGCGTTTGGCATTAGTCCAAGTATGAAGGCATGGGCTTACAGCACGTCTTTGGGAGCTGAGCATTGGTTGGAGCACACGATCTTCGCGGGGTCTGTAGGAGCAATGAACATTCATGTCGTGCAAAACGCGCTCGACAAGTTGTTGCCACCTCCGAAGACCACCAGCGTCGGTCACTGGTTTCGTCCACCTCTCATGACGCTCGCTCAGGCACAAAATGAGGAGAAGTTCCCATTCGTAGTGCCACAAGTTTTGAATGCCTCGTTGAATCATCAGGTTGCCTTATCGGAATATCATCAGGGCGTTGGCACAGAAGTGATGCAGGAACTGGACCTGGTGTATCACGTTCATCCGAAAATGCAAGGAGAAAATGTAACCGTTTCTGAACAGGCTCTTCTAAGGCTTAGCCGGGGAGGCTGGCATCCAAGTTCATCTTACAAGGGAACCATCTCCTATGCGTTTACAGGACCACGCCAGTTGGCTCCCAGTGCAAAAAAGGTCAACATTATGGGACAGTCGGTGCTTGAGTTTATGACGCCTGAATCGCACACCGCCGCAACTGGCTTGGCACAGTTGACGGTGTACTTCTATCGCCGCCATGTGCAGTATTCGGTGAATGGCCCCGCCGTCGATCGGTCTGTCATTCTTGGTGTGACGGAGAGTATCATCGCCAAGACATCCTGATCATGAGAAAGGAAGATGACGAACATGTTTGCACAAAAAAATTGGCACAGTTTTTGCGGTTCTTGGTGTTTTAGCAAGTCTGGGCATAGGGCAATCCTATGCAGCGACGAAATCGGTGAATATCTCGAATACCACACATGTATTTGTCGCCAAAGACGTGACACAGTCGCTGCATTATGAAATCACATACCGAGCGTATTCTCAAACTGGTCAGTTGCTCAACGAAAAGACACTTCCCGGTGCGCCTGGAAGTCTCATCGCCGTGCACGTTGAGTCTCTGGCTCAAGCGGAGAAAAATCACCAGCAATATGTGATTCAACAAGGCGATCATCTTCAGCAAGAGAAAGAAATTAACACTCTGCATCAAATGATTCAAAAAAAGGCGCTTCAGCAGTCGACCGCTACCATCCAAAGTTCGCCGAGTTTTCAGTCAACCCCCAACGTATCGTACCTTACGGCGGATGGTTCATTTAATACGTATCACAATGCCTACGCGGATTACCAAATCACGTACTCAAACAACACGTACAACGGCACGGTCAATGTGAGTCATTACCAAGTGTGGTTGTCTCAAATTCCGTCCTCAGCGATCTACTGGAACTGGATTAACTGGGCCGGAAATGGATACACTGCAGGTTGTCCAAATATTGGTGCGGGACAACAAAACGCTGATAGTTATTCAATGAACTGGAGCGGTGGCAGTGGACAAAATTTCACAACCGATGTGAACGATTGCAGTTCGTGTAACTACTTCTGTGGAACGGACTACCAGGGATATGTTGCTCTGAACTGAAGTTCTCTTCGAAATAGATAAGACGCGCATAACTGCGCGTCTGTATTTTTATATTTCAGAAAAGAGCGGTGAGCCGTAACAATGAATCGAGTCATGTGGGTGATTGTTTTAGCAATCGGGATACTTCTCGGACTTATAGCCTTTTACACATCGAAATTTTTCACGTACTCCATCTGGCTATTGGTTTTATTTGTAGTATGCGGTTTGGTTAGATCGAAGTCAAAACGAATGAAAAATTGTATCCTCACAGGTGTCAGCCTTTGGGTTGTCGGACTTACGGTTGATGAAGGTATGGTTGGAACGATTCAATGGTTTCGTTGGAACATCCCAATGGATTGGAAATCCTTCGGGATCGGATGTGTTTTGATTGTGTTCGTCGGATTGCCAGCTTCCTTTATCAGTGGTCGGTTAAGCTATTTTCACTTGAAGTGGTCTATTCTCACAGGAGTTGGATTAGCTACAGTGATCATGGTTGTTGGCATTCTAATGAAAGTTACTGTTATTCCATAACTAAACACCCATGTTCCTTCGGGCCACAAGATTATCATGAAAATGGCCGAACGGCTATTTTCCCATCAAACGGACTACTGATCACACTTTGAGTCAAGAACGAACGAGTTGGCGGGCCAAAGTGAAGGGAACATCGTGTCTGTCGGCATTCGCTTCGGTGAACTCTGGTTCACAAAGGAGAGCGTCGGGTTCTTCTCTTCCTCGTAATCGGCGCCATTTCTCGTTCTGGAACGGGTGGGCACACGTGTGTCGATAGAGAACAGGATTGGGCGGACCGATGGGCGAGATGGTGTATACGGTGACGTCTGTGGATTCTGGTGCAGACACGATTCGTCTGAAGCTGTCGTGACACGCGGTTGCGAAATAGCGTTCATCATGACCGAACCGGCGTGAACCCCGACAACGGTGGCACATCATACCCGCCGCTCTCCAGAATGAGCGCCAAAGCATGCACGACCGCAGTCGGCGTGTCCTGGCCGTCCGCACCCGACAACCTAAGAAGTTGTGCGCCCAACTCCACGGTTTCACGTTTGCTCAGAAAGGATAGCACCTGCGACGGGGAATCCTCCATGACTGCCGCGTACCGATCGATGGCAAGCTCCACGGCCTGTATGGCCTCCTTGAGTTCCGCAGGTTCAACCGGCAGGGCCAGACGGGACATCATGAGCTGAGTCCGGTGTGTCGCAGGCGGCAGGATGCCCATCCGGCGCAGATCGCGAATGATGGCGCCCACTCTGGATTCCGTGAGGCCAAGGCGTCGCACGATCTCGTTGTACGAGCAACGCCGCACCGTGAGCAGCGTCGCCACTTCGTGTTTGATGTCGTCCTGCGTCATGGACGATCGCCCCATTTCACATCGTAACAGTACCACATGCACACGTTCAGAGGGGCATGCTGGTGCGTCTTCTGCGACAGGACATCAATGTGCGTCGGAGCGGTTCGGTTGTGCTTCTTATAAGTGGGCCGGGTCGGGAGCGCAATGTGTAACCTTTTTGGCATATGAATCGTCTATTCGGGGACCATGGATGTCAGGAAGGTGATGTTGCATTGAAATCGCAGGAGAAGTTTCGCGCAGCGTCTATTGCTCTCGTTACAAGTGCAGCGGTCATGCTGTCGGGGTGCGGGGTCTCACCTTCCGCTTCATCGCAGCAATCCAGTCAGCACGTTACGGAGGCGGGGAAGGCACCTGCTCGTACACGAACTGCTGGAACCCCGGTAGCGCATAATGGGAAAGATCCGCATTTATTATACCTTAAAATGTTTAACCAGCACGATGGATGGGGGGTGTATTACAGAGCGGTGCTGCACACTGTAAATGGCTGGCGCACCTGGGCCGAGGTAAATCCCCCTGGCGTCCGTCCGATATCCAACCAGGCCGTGTACTTCGGGTCACCTCGACATGCATGGCTTGCCGCCAAGGGAAAACATCACAGCCTGACCATTTGGTATACATACGATGGCGGTGTCCGTTGGCGCGAGTACACTGTCATCCCCCCGTTCGCGGTCGGAACGGGGGGCACATTTTTTAGTTTTTTATCAAGCAAAGATGGTTGGCTCCTGGTCAACGGGTTTCCGGCGCTGGCCGCATCTCCTGAGGCGTTGTATCGAACAAGCGATGGCGGGCAAAGATGGACCTTGGTGCGTAATTATGGCCGGCAAAACATCATGGACATCCGTTTTCTCACAAACCGTGTGGGGTACGAACGTGGTGGTGACGCCAACGGCGGCATGGGTTCCTTGTTTTATACACACGACGGCGGGTGGAGTTGGTCACCTGTACGAATTCCGGTCTTATCCCAGAAAATCGACAGTAAGCTGCCCAAGGTTGTCCTCACGCAAGGGCCTGTCTTTTTTGGATCGCAGTATGGGGTGGTTCCGGTTGCCAGTGTAGTCGGTACGAATTATAGGCGCGCAGGCCTTCTGCGCACAGTAAACGGAGGACACACATGGACCTTGGGAAGTACCAAAACCAAACCAGATTCATTTGGGGTCATGTTCAGTTTGCTTTCTCAAAATGCCTTGATTATGGGCGTTCCGTTACCGCTTAATCACGGCGTCACATTTTTTATTTCAAGGGATTTGGGCCGAAATTGGACATATCTCGGGCGGACAGAAGAACCGCTGTCGAGCATTCAATTTCTTTCTCCAACTCTGGGGTGGGCGCTCACGAGTAACGGGTTGCCTGTGATAACGAAAGACGGCGGTTCCAAGTGGAATGCAGGATAAACATAGATGTTTGGAATCCAAAGTCCTTCCGCAAATAGGGCAGAAGGACTTTGGATTTCAAGAGAATCACTTGCACCGGGAACACGAAGTTTAGCAGAAACCGGGATATGCAACCGCTGGCCACTGCATGTCAATTGTTCCCTCGGTTCCGTAAGGAGAAATATCGTAATCAGGCCCAGTCAAATTTGTGGCAAATTGCCAGATCACAACAGCGTAGCCGCCAATATTCGGAGCTGGGCAGTAGACACTTTCGATTCCGGCACAATCTGAGTAGCTCTTCGACGTTCCAATGGCGTTCCAAATCACTATTGGTTGTGGCGATGACCAGTTGGAGGCGTCAAGAAGATCGGCAAACTCAGAAGTCTGTGAACCGTAGAGTCCTATGTTGACGGCGAAGTCGTTCGCGTTCAGGACAGATTGGAGGCCGTTTAAGAACCCATCAGCGACTGCTTGGTTTTCTTGATAGGCAGTTGCGGTCTGTTTGGCATTCCATCCACCAGAACCGCTAGAAACAGCGCCGAACATTGTATTGCCAACAAAACCGGTCGGCGAAGCCACAGTATGCCAGTAGTTGTAATAGGCATTGGCTTGTTGTTCCCCCCACTGCGTGTTGGTAATGTTGGTCGGGTCTGGGTTTGCACCGGGTCCCTCGATGTTCCAATACGTGTAGGCCGGTATATTCGCGCCTGCTGGAAGTGTCCAGAGTTGACTCGGTGTAGTTCCGCCCCCTAACCGTCCGATATAAAACTTCATTCCTCCGCAATACGGGTAAGAGTTCGTGGCATTATCAGCACCGAAAACCCAATTTGCCGACATGACGACAACTTCACTCCTTTTCAGTTTTGATTCTATGACACGGACAAACTAATGTCCGTATTTCTGTTCGGATATTCACTTTGCAGTCCATCGCTTCGGATGTGCGCAGATGGTCAGTCGATTAAGATCACTTCGCACCTCCTCGACAAGATCCGATCTACACAACCGCGAACAACACATGTCGCACATTATTTTGTGCTGACCTGATAATCACCGCTCCCTTCCAAAAGTTAAGCGTAAATATCTGGCCTCCTTCTTGTCACCCCCTCTCCATGTGTACGGACGCATCTCAATTTGCGTATGGACAGACTGCCTGCGTCACCTGCATCAAAGTTTCGCGACACATCGACCACGGAGAAGCCCGCAGGACAGATGGAAGCAGCAGCATCCGACTCGCTCGACACAAGCGAAATTGACCTAAAATTGACCGTTTCACCCAAGCGCAATCCTTTACCATGGACTTGAAGGGGGTGAATCCCATGAGCGAATTTTGGGATGAGCAGACGGTCGTCGGCGAAGTGGAGCGCGACGAGCGCAACAAAATCGTCGTGTCGCGGACGAGACTGAAGGACAAGCAGTACGTCGACATCCGCACCTGGTATCAAAACCGCAGCAACGACGGGCAGTGGCTGCCAGGCAAAGGGATCAGCGTGCCGGTCGAGCAGTTTGACAAAGTCATGACGCTGCTGGAACAGACTAGGCAAGTGGAGGAGTGCGTCTCGTGACACGTCGTCAGGCAGCCGGAACGACCCTTGTGAGCGTTCTGGCGGTGACAACGGAGATGTTGTTCCCACGACCGAATTTGACGGTAAAATGATCGTTTTGCCTCGTTCCGATCCGTTACGCTGGTCTTAAGAGACAGACACGGGCGGCGAACACCTTGGACACGGACCGCATCTATAAAGCCCTGCACCTGTTTAGCGGTATCGGCGGGGGTGCGCTGGGATATCAACAGGCACGCAAGGAATCCGGTGGTCGGATGGGTCGATTCGAGACGCTCTGCGGGATCGACGTGGACGCGCAAGCATGTGAGGACTTTCGTCGTATCACGAGTGCGCCGCCCATGGAGATGGATCTGTTCGCGCGTGAGGATTACGTTGCATTCCGTGGCCACGAGCCGCCCGCAGGCTGGACGGAAGCCACGTCGTACGACATCTGGCGGGCGATGGAAGGTCAAACGCCGGATGTGGTCTTTTTGAGCGCACCCTGCAAAGGATTTTCGGGATTACTACCCCAGCAATGCGCCGCTGGAGACAAGTATCAAGCGCTCAATCGGCTCGCCGTGCGTGGACTGCGACTGACGATCGAGGCGTTCGAAGACGACCTGCCTGCGCTTATCCTCCTCGAGAACGTTCCGCGCATCCAGACTCGTGGCGCCGCACTGCTGGCTGAGATCCGGGCAATGCTCACCCGCGTTGGATACGTCTATCTACCGCAAGAGCAGTGCAAATCGCAGACCAAAGTCACAAACTTTAGGAGACGCCCCCGACTTCCGAAAGACGTTAAGCGTTCTTTTGTTTTCCTTGATAGAATCTGTGTACAACCATACAACACAAACTTGTGCCGTAGATTGCCTGCCACTTGTCAGAACTCACATAGTCAGAGCGTTTTTTCTTACGGCGCGAAGCGCCTGTCGAGCCGTCCAGAAAAACACGACGGTGCCGCCCAGCCGCACAACCGCTGACATGATCATGCCGCCATCCATGCGCAGCCAGTGCAAACACAGGACTCCAAGCTCCGGGGCGACGAAACCGACAAGACCGATCACGATATTATAATGGGCAATGTATGATGTGCGTTCAGATTCCGGCGCAACTTCCAGAAGATGATTGAACAGGAGGAGACCGATGCCACCCAGGAATGCGCCGGTGACAAGATTGAGAGCGGTCAAGTAGTAGAGGCTGCGGCTGAGAATGGTCAAGACGGGCGCTATCGCCATCCCGGCGCACGCAATCGCCAGCATCATGGTGTTGCCAAAACGCTCCGAGAAGCGGCTCCAAAAATGAAAAGTCAGTACTTGCGACAGCTGATTGGCGACCGTAAACGCGCTGATCCAGAGGGCCGTGGCGCCCGCGTACTGGATCTGATAGATGTTGAATAGCGGCCAGGCCATTTGCCAGCCCAGATTAAACACGATCGAACCCAACAAAAAGCGCATATAAGGACGCCGTTTCAGGTATGACACAAAGAGCCTGGGATGATAGAGGGCTGGAGCGGTCTGATCCGGTCGCCGATCGGTGTGCTCGCGATGGCGAACCAGATAGTACACTTCCAGTACGGAAAACAGCATGGAGACACTGAAAAGAGCCGCGTAGGGAGGGATGTCGGCGGCCGGGAAGCGTTGCAAAATGAGTCCAGGGATGAGTGTGGCAAGCATTCCGATGAACGTCACAACGCGGTTGCGCTTTCCGAAAAACGCAGCTCGCCGCTCGGCGGGTATAAGATCGCCGATGAGCGATGTCCAGGACAGGGCGCTAAAGGAAGCGGGAACGTTCATCAGCGCAATCAGGATGACGATGACGAGGGCGAGCGACGGTCCATGGATGAAAAACGGAGTGACAGCCAGCAATCCGTAAAACATACGTCCCACTGCGGTGGAGCGTATGCAGAACCATTTTTTGCTCGCCGTTTTAGCCACGAGGATGGCTCCAACCCACATGGAAATAATGGCCATCAGAGAAGGCAGCGCATTTAACAGCGCCATGTCCTGGGCAGTAGCGTGAAGCGCCGACAGGACAAAGAGCGGGGCAAAGTTACTGACGATGTTGATCCCGATAATCGCAAAACTGCCATTGGTGATACTCACACGTTCGTTTAACTGGATTTCAACATCAGAATAGGCGGACATTTATAATCTCCTATGAGGGTCTGGGCGAAAGTTCTCAAGAATCGGCAGATCCTCCGGCGATACATGGCCATTACGAGAGACTATCCCTGAAAATCGATCGTCTCTGCCCGCTGGGATCGTATGCTGCGCCGCTTCTCAAACACGGCTGCGCCGAACTCGCCTCGGCACAGCATACGATCCCGGCCAAGCGGGTTTTTCATCCTGCTGATGGTACTGCGCAAGTGAGATTTTGCTTCGCAAAACTCAGGCATGGAAGTCTATCACAGTCAGTTTATCAAAGTCCATCAGGGTCGACAAGAGTCTGTGAGAATTCCAAAACAGCAAGCGCATTGCAAGACTCCCGACATCCATACACACGGACCATCGAGGCAGAGCGTCGCCACTTCGACGGCGGGCGACGCGCCAGCGACTTTTTCTCGCGCGACTTTTTCTCGCGTCACGTCTGTCACCGCTTCTCCTGTACGGCGTCAGCCGCTCTGCTTGCTTCGCGCAGGACGTTTGCCAGCGCCTGGGCGGGATCAGCCGCCCTGGAGATCGGTCTGCCTACCACAAGATAGTCGGCTCCCATTCTTACGGCGTCGGCCGGTGTGGCAACACGCGCCTGGTCCTCTGCCGCGATACCCGCCGGCCTGATCCCAGGCACGAGGGTCAACAGATCCGCAGCGGCTCGGACGTCGGCGATTTCAAACGCGCTGCACACGACGCCATGCGCCCCTGCCTGCGCTGCGAGAGAGGCCAAAAGAGCGACACGCTCACTCAAAGGTCTCTCGTCATAACCTAGCGAACGGACATCTGCGTCGGACAAACTCGTCAGCATGGTGACCGCGAGGATAGCCATGCCACCACCATGCGTCGACGTCGCCTCCACAGCCGCCTGGATCATGGGTCCTGCGCCCTGCGCGTGCACCGTCAGCAGGCGCGCTCCCATCCCTGCCGCCGCCATGGTCGCGCCATAGACTGTGTTGGGAATGTCGTGCAACTTCAGATCGAGAAACACGTTTTTCCCGCTGTTCGTCAGTTCCTCAACAAATGATCGACCAGCCTCGAGAAACAGCTGCAATCCCACCTTATAGTGAGTTCCCTGGTCGCCAAGCCTCGTCACCAGTTCGCGGGCCTGTCGCGCCGTGGGAAAGTCCAGCGCCACGTAGACAGGTGGTACGGCGCGCTGTTCATGGTCGTTGCGCATCTCATTTTCCTCCCTGCGACAAGGTTCACCGCTCATTGGGACGCGATGCCGCCCCAATGATCTCGCGGATGGATCGAACGCCGTGCTGGACACACCACTCCCGGGTCTCGTCGATGATCCGCGGACAGGCCAGCGGATCGACAAAATTGGCGGTTCCCACTTGCACAGCGGTGGCCCCCGCCATCAGAAATTCGATCACGTCCGCACCCGTCATAATTCCGCCGATGCCTATGACAGGAATGCTCACATGTCGAAATACCTCATACACCATGCGAATGGCAATCGGCTTTATGGCAGGTCCCGACAGGCCTCCGGCGCCGCTTCCGAGCAACGGTCGACGGCGCTCAAGATCAATCGCCATGCCTATGACCGTATTGATCAGGGACAGGCCGTCCGCACCCGCCTCTTCACACGCAACGGCCATCTCGACGATGTCCGTGACATTGGGCGACAGTTTCACGATAACCGGGTGCGTTGCGACAGTTTTGATCGCGCGGACCATGGATGCCGCCATCTGCGGATCACTGCCAAACTGGATCCCGCCGCACTTGACGTTTGGACAGGAGATATTGAGTTCGATGGCGCTCACATCCGGACTGGACGATAGCTCTCTGGTCACATCGACGTAATCATCGATCGCTGTGCCGGCCACATTGACAATCACGGGAAGTGACTGATACTGACGCAAATTGGGGAGTTCTTCTTGCATGACACGCTTTACGCCAGGATTCTGCAAGCCGATCGAGTTCAGCATGCCTGCGGCCGTCTCCGCCACGCGCGGCGTGGGATTTCCGAGGCGTTCATCCAGTGTGGTCGCCTTTACGACGACGGCGCCAAGCACGCCTAAATCATAGAAGGACGCGATCTCCTTGCCGAAGGAGAAACATCCCGACGCAGGCATGACAGGATTTTTCAAGTGCAGGGACAGCAGGTTGACAGCGAGGTCGACGTCCATACGTGGATCATTCACGCAAACACCACCTCCTGCTCATCAAAGACGGGGCCTTCCCGGCACGTCTTGGCGTTTGTCAACTGTCCGTCGCGATAGACAGCGTGAACGCAGCCCACACAAATCCCAATGCCGCAGCCCATGCGCTCCTCCAGTGACAGGTACCCCGGTACGCCCCTGACCCGCATGGTTTGCTGCACCGCCTTTAACATGGCGCTCGGTCCACACGCATAATACCTGTCCGCCAGCGAACACAGTTCAGCAGTGAGCGCCGTCGTAACCAGACCGCGCGTTCCGGCGGATCCGTCATCCGTCATGACCGTCACCTCGCCGTACATCGCCAGTTCTTCAACGAGCATCAACTGCCCTGCGGTTTGAAACCCTACGATGGTCTGCACTGATTTTCCGGAAGCCCGCAACTGTTTGGCGAGTTCAAGCAGAGGCGGGACTCCGACTCCACCGCCAATCAACAGTGTCCGGTGGTCCTGTGCGCGAATCGGAAACCCCTGGCCGAGTGGACCGAGCACATCGATCCAGTCGCCCGGTTTGCACGCCGTCAGACGCCTTGTTCCCGCACCTTGAGCCCGATACACGACGGTGAGGCGATTGTGGTCCACATCAGCGTTGCACAGGGACAGCGGACGCCGCAGCAGGAAATCAAACGACTGGGAGACGCGAATGTGCAAAAACTGTCCCGGTTGGTAGCGGCCCGCGCGCAAATCAATCGGCGAGGCGAATGTCAGAGCGTACAGATCCTTGCCCAGCGTCTCGTGTGCAAAGACTTCAACGTCCGGCATGGGCGCCATCACCCCTTACCCTGCTTTGTTCGATCGGCCTTGTGGCAAAGCGCAGGGCTCCCAGCACTTCATACACCGCTCGCGCCGTGTCCAGCGAAGTCAGACAGGGGATCGCATGTTCGACCGCCTCGCGGCGAATGCGAAACCCGTCGCGTTCAGGCGCGCGGCCTCTGGTCAGCGTATTGATAACCATGATCGCTTCCCCGGTCCGCATGATGTCTAGCAGCGACGGACCGCCCTGCGATATTTTATTGACGGTTGTGGATCTGATCCCATAGCGTTCCAGGAACTGCGCTGTGCCGTCTGTGGCAAACAGGTGGTAGCCCAACTGCGACAGACCGCGCAAAATGGGAAGAGCTTCTTCCTTATCCTTGTCCGCGATGGTCGCTATGATCGCGCCGTGACTGGGGAAGCGAAACCCCGCGGCCAGCATGCCTTTGTACAACGCCTTGCCAAGCGTATCGTCCGTTCCCATGACCTCGCCGGTAGATTTCATCTCTGGCCCGAGTGTGACATCCACCTCGCGCAATTTGGCGAAGGAGAACACAGGCACTTTGACCGCAATCCGGCCCTTCGCAGGCAACAGTCCTGTGCGCCAGCCAAGATCGGACAGCCGTTCGCCCAGCACAGCCTTCATGGCCAGGTCGACCATGGGAACTCCCGTCACCTTGCTGAGAAAGGGAACAGTCCGCGATGACCGCGGATTGACTTCAAGCACGTAGACATGTCCTTCATGAATGACGAACTGGATATTCAGAAGGCCGCGGACATTCAGCCCGCGCGCGATAGCCACCGTGTTGGCAATGATTTTGTCCTGGAGGTCGCCGCCGACCGACTGGGCCGGATACACCGCCATCGAGTCGCCGGAGTGGACGCCTGCCCGTTCCACATGCTCCATAATCCCAGGAATGATGACAGTCTCTCCGTCAGAGATGGCGTCCACCTCCACCTCGACGCCAGTCAGGTAGCGGTCGATCAGTACAGGATGTTCACGCGACACCTGCACCGCCTCCCGGATATACTCCGTCAATTCCTGTTCCGAGTAGACGATCTGCATGGCGCGGCCGCCAAGCACGTAAGACGGGCGCACCAGAACCGGAAAGCGCAATTCCCGCGCAGCCAGAAGCGCCTCCTGCAACCCGGTTACCGCCTTTCCTGCAGGCCGCCGTATGTCGAGCGCCGCCAGAAGCGCGTCAAATTTCTCCCGATTCTCGGCGCGATCGATGTTCGCCACCGACGTGCCCAGAATCTTTACACCGCGCTTCGCGAGTGGTTCAGCCAAATCGATGGCCGTTTGACCGCCAAACTGAACAATCACGCCTTGAGCTTGCTCCCGTTCGATAACGTGCATCACGTCTTCAATGTGCAATGGTTCAAAGTAGAGTCTGCTCGACATGTTGAAATCGGTAGACACCGTTTCAGGATTATTGTTGATGACAATCGATTCGTACCCGTGCGCTCGCAGCGCCAGGGCGGCGTGCACCGAACAATAGTCAAATTCGATGCCCTGACCGATGCGGATCGGCCCTGATCCGAGAACCACAACCTTTTGCGCGGTCGAATCCTTGACTTCGTCTTCGTCTTCATACGTGGAGTAGTAGTACGGTGTCTGCGCCGCAAATTCCGCTGCGCACGTATCCACCATTTTGTATACGGGAAAGAGGTTCAGACGCTCACGCCATAACGTGATCTGGCGCTCCGGCATGCGCGTCAGCGCAGCGATGTATTCATCCACAAAACCCGCCCGTTTGGCCGTATACAGCCGTTCATCGGTCAGACCTTCCCGAAGATCGCTCGCGATCTCTTCGATGTGGCGCAGTTTGGCGAGAAAAAACCGGTCTACACCAGTACGCGCCGCGATATCGTCAATGGGCGCGCCGCGGCGAATCAGTTCGTACAGCACAAACAGGCGCTCATCGTCCGGATGAGCGGCTCTATGCCACAGGTCATCGGAAGCGGCCTCAGGCAGCCCCGGCAGTTCCAGAGACGACACGCCGATCTCCAGAGACCGTACGGCCTTCATGAGCGACTCTTCCCATGTGCGCCCGAGCGCCATCACTTCGCCTGTCGCTTTCATCTGAGTGCCGAGACGGCGCTCCGCACTCGCAAATTTGTCGAACGGCCAGCGCGGGATCTTTGTCACCACATAGTCCAGGGCAGGCTCAAAACAGGCGTATGTCTGTCCTGTGATCGGGTTCATGATCTCGTCAAGGGTGTACCCGAGCGCGACTTTGGCCGCTACTTTGGCAATCGGATATCCAGTCGCTTTGGAGGCCAGCGCGCTTGACCGACTGACCCGCGGGTTGACTTCGATCACATAATACTGCAAACTGTCGGGATCCAGAGCAAACTGAATGTTGCATCCGCCTTCGATGCCAAGCGCCCGAATGATCCGCAAACTGGCGGCGCGGAGCATCTGATATTCCTGGTCTGTCAGCGTCTGACTCGGTGCGACGACGATGCTGTCTCCGGTGTGAATCCCGACTGGATCGACATTTTCCATATTGCAAATGACGATGCAATTGTCAGCGCGATCCCGCATCACCTCATACTCGATTTCCTTGAACCCGGCGATACTTCGTTCAATCAGCACCTGACCGATGGGGGAGAGCGTCAGGCCAAGCCGGACGGTCGCAACAAACTCTTCATCGGTATGAGCGAGGCCGCCGCCCGTTCCGCCAAGCGTATAGGCTGGTCTGATGATCACAGGGAGACCGACGCGATCAGCGAATACCCGAGCTTCTTCCATCGATGTCACAATGGCGCTCTCGGGAATCGGTTCACCCAAATCTCCCATCAAAGTCCGGAAGAGTTCCCGATCTTCGGCCCGTTTGATCGACGCAAGCGGAGTTCCCAGCAGTTCAACGCTCTCCTCCGCCAGCACTCCGGCTTCCGCCAATGACACCGCAAGATTCAACCCGGTTTGGCCACCCAGTGTGGCCAACAATCCATCCGGACGTTCCTGACGAATGATCTGGGCGAGAAACTCCGTGGTCAAGGGTTCCACATACACGCGATCAGCCGTCTCCGGATCCGTCATGATGGTCGCGGGGTTGGAATTCACGAGCACGACCCGCAGTCCTTCTTCGCGCAGCGCGTGACACGCCTGTGTGCCCGCGTAGTCAAATTCGGCCGCCTGGCCAATCACGATGGGGCCCGAACCGATGACCAGGATCGTCGCAATGTCAGTGCGCTTGGGCATGTTCGTCGTCCCCTTTCCAGAACTGCTTGACGTTCGTTAGAAACTCGTCAAACAAATAATCACTGTCATCTGGGCCTGGACGAGCTTCAGGATGGTACTGCACGGAATAGGCGGACGCACTGCGATGCCTCACGCCTTCGACTGTTCCGTCATTTTGGTTGATGTGTGTCAGTTCCAGGTCGGTGCCCGTCAGAGAGCCTTCCCGGACTACGTAACCATGATTTTGCGACGTCATGTAGACGCGGCCGGTACGCAAGTCTTTCACGGGGTGATTCACTCCCCGATGGCCAAAGCCCAGTTTCTCCGTCACGGCGCCACAGGCCAGTGATAACACCTGATGGCCCATGCAAACTCCGAAGATTGGCACCTGGCCGATCAATGACCGCACCGTGTCGACGATGTCCATCAGATCGGCAGGGTCCCCGGGGCCATTCGACATCATGATTCCCTGTGGCCGCCAGGACAGGATCTCCTCTCGGGAGGAATGGGCAGGCAGGACAACCACATCGCAGCCGCGCGCGCGAAGTGATCGCAAGATGCCCATTTTTGTTCCGAAATCGAGCAACACCACTCGCAACCCCTCGCCGGGCATGCGGTACGCCTGTCTTGTAGTCACCTGTTTCACCTGATCGCGCACACGTTCGTAGGCGCGCACGCGGTCAAGCAGCTCGCTCTCCTCCGTGTCAAATGTTGTGATCATGCCGCGCATCGTGCCATGCACACGCAAAATTCTCGTCAGTTTGCGGGTATCGATGCCGGCAATAGCCACGATCTGTTCGCGCAGCAGATAGTCATGGAGTGAGAACTGACTGCGGTAATGGCTGGGAAACTGCGCGAATTCCCGGACGACGAAACCGCGCACATGCGGCTTCGTCGACTCAACATCGTCGACTGTGCAGCCATAATTGCCGACCAGCGGATACGTCAGCGTCACAATTTGTCCATAATACGACGGGTCGGTCAGGATTTCCTGATAGCCGGTCATTCCCGTGTTAAACACAACTTCTCCCAGCACTTCGCCGCTCGCCCCAAAAT
>JAJZCB010000141.1 GCA_021846285.1 Bacillota bacterium | reverse complement strand
CGCAGTAACGGCGCCATTTTCTTTGTCACGGTGCCGGCCACAATCATGACGTCTGACTGACGGGGCGACGCTCTAAAGATGATTCCAAAACGGTCCAGATCATAGTGCGACGCACCCGTGCCCATCATTTCAATCGCGCAGCACGCGAGGCCAAACGTCAGCGGCCACAGGCTGTTGCTGCGCGCCCAGCCCTTCAGTTGTTCGAGGCTGCTGACCATGATGCCAGAGCGACGCAATTCTGCAGACTCCGCCGGAGTAAATCCTTCGTATTCGATGGTCGGGAGATGTACGGAAGTGTTCACTTCCATTCGAGCACCTTCTTTTTCCAGGCATAAACAAGGCCAATGAGCAGCAAAAAAATAAAAATCAGCATTTCGACAAAACCAAACACGCCCAGAGAGTGATATGCGACCGCCCAAGGATACAAAAATACGATCTCTACATCAAAAACGACAAATAACAGAGCAAACAGATAGTATCGGACATTGTATCGACCGCGCGCATCCCCGATGGGCTCAAGGCCGCTTTCATACGTTGTGATTTTCTCACGCGTTGGATTACTGGGCCGCAGCAACGGACCCAAGACGACGAGCGCTCCTACCGGCAGCAAAATGCCCAGCGCCAAAAATATGAGGACGAATACAAAATTATTGGAGTAAATCAACCAGTCACCCCCAAACCACCGATTACTGCGGCTGATCAAGTAACGCGCACTGCTACAGTAGCTTGTCGCAGTATGAGACAGTATTTCTCGTAGTGAAACACGGTTATTATAACAAAGGCGAAGCGATGAGTAAAACCGCCCGATCGGACTATCCCGGAAAATCGCGCGGCTGTTCCTGCGAGCCGGATTCATATGCTGCGCCCCTGCTCAGACACGGCTGCGCCGAACTCGCGACGGGCACAGCATATGAATCCTGACGAGCGAGCTTTTCATTTCACTGATGCTAGCGCGCAGCATGGGAAAAGGCGCCGTCGGTATGGAATCCTCCACGTCGACGGCGCTCAGGCGAACTGGCGTCGAAAAAACTACATTATAGTCACATGATTCGGTGTTTGATCAAATCTCCGTAACGGGCTGACAACTCCGCCGCCTCCAACCGATTCAGGGCGCGCTGCAACGCCGCTTCGGCGCGCAGAAGGTCGGCCTCGTTGGCGTGTTCGGCTATGCGCTTCTCAGCGCGTTCCCGGGCGCGCATAGCGCGGTCAATATCGATGAGAGAACCCACTTCGGCAGTTTCGACCAACAGGGTAATCTTGTCAGGCACAACCTGAAGAAACCCGGACGTCACAGCGACATAGTCCTCCCCTTCCGGCAGCTTTACCTTGACAACCCCTGGTCTCACTGTCGTGGACAAAGGAATGTGGCGCGGCAAAATGCCGATCTCTCCCCCGCCTCCACGAAGAGACACCATGTCGACATCAATCGTAAGCACCACCCTGTCTGGCGTCACGACTTCAAAGGGTACCGTCACGAAGTCACCTCCTTACGAGTTCCGTGTGCGACCGTGTTGTTTCAAACCAGGACGCCGTCCTGCTCCGCTTTTTCAAGCACATCTTCGATGGCGCCGCAATAACGGAAGTACGTCTCCGATATGTCATCGTATTTGCCGTCCAGAATCTCCCTGAAGCTGCGGACGGTGTCTTTGACGGGAACGTATTTGCCCGGCACCCCGGTGAATTGTTCTCCTACGGAAAACGGCTGGGACAGGAAGTTTTGAATCTTGCGCGCTCTGTTGACGGCAAGCTTGTCTTCGTCGCCGAGCTCGTCCATACCGAGGATGGCGATGATGTCCTGCAGTTCCCGATAACGCTGGAGAACCTGCTGAATGCCGCGAGCCACGCGGTAATGTTCCTCGCCCACGATGTCCGGGGAGAGCGCCCGCGACGTGGAAGCCAGAGGATCAACGGCTGGAAACAGCCCCATGGATGCGAGCCGGCGATCCAGGTTGGTCGTGGCGTCCAGGTGGGCAAAGGTGTTCGCGGGCGCTGGATCCGTATAGTCGTCGGCGGGAACGTAAATCGCCTGGATGGAGGTGATGGATCCCCGAATGGTCGAAGCGATTCGCTCCTGCAATTGCCCCATCTCCGTGGCGAGAGTCGGCTGATAGCCGACGGCGGACGGCATCCGGCCCAGGAGAGCCGACACTTCCGAACCAGCCTGGGTAAAGCGGAAGATGTTATCGATGAACAGCAGCACATCGCGCTGCTCGACATCACGGAAGTACTCGGCGATGGTGAGTCCGCTCAGGGCAACGCGCAACCGTGCGCCGGGCGGTTCATTCATCTGGCCAAAGACCATGCTCGTCTTGTCGATGACACCGGATCCCTTCATCTCGTAGTAGAGATCGTTGCCTTCCCGGGTGCGCTCGCCCACTCCCGCAAAGACGGAATAACCGCCGTGCTCTTTGGCGATATTGTGAATCAATTCCTGAATGAGAATTGTCTTTCCGACGCCGGCGCCGCCAAACAGTCCCACCTTGCCTCCCTTAAGATACGGGGCGAGCAGATCGACGACCTTAATGCCGGTTTCAAATACTTCCGCTTTGGTTGTGATCTCGGCAAACAGCGGGGAGTCGCGATGAATCGGCCAATGTTCTGTAACCTCGACGGCGTCACCGTTGTCGATCGCTTCACCGAGGACGTTGAAGATCCGTCCGAGTGTCTGCGGACCGACCGGCATCCGGATCGGATACCCTGTATCTTCCACTTCCGTGCCCCGGATCAGTCCATCCGTAGACGACATCGCCACGGTGCGCACGATGTTGTCACCCAGATGAAGGGCCACCTCAAGCGTCAGGCGAATGGGCACCTCGCCGTTCCACTCGATGCGCAGCGCCTGATTGATCGCCGGAAGCTGTCCTGTGGGAAACCGCACATCAACTACAGGACCCATGACTTGCACGACTTGTCCTTTGTTCAAGGAATCTCCTCCTAACGCGTCTTGTTGCTATTTGAGCGCTTCTGCGCCGCCGACCACTTCTGCGATCTGCGTCGTGATGGCCGCCTGTCTTGCGCGGTTCAGCGCGAGTGTGAGTGAATCGATCATGTCTTTGGCGGCGTCTGTCGCATTGCCCATGGCAGTCATGCGCGCGCCGTGTTCACTCGCCTTGGCGTCGAGCACCGCTTGATACACGAGCGTTTGCGCATACTTGGGCAGCATCTCCGACAGCACGGTCTCTTCATCTGGCTCGTAGAGATAATTCATGCGAACTCGACCCCGGTCCTCATGGTCGCGGGTTCTGCCAAGGGGGAGCACCTTTTTCAAAACAGTCTGCTGCGTCACCGCATTAATAAATTCGTTGTAGACCAGATACAATTCATCGAACTCCTCATTGCCGTACGCCGCGATCACCTGCGCAGCCAGGGCGCTGATGTTCGGATACTTCGGCGAATCGGGCAATCCGGTCGCTTCTCCGCCAAGCGGGTATCCCTTGCGGCGGAAGAAGTCTCGCCCTTTGCGTCCAACAGCAAATATGGTGTAGCTCGAGCTATCTCTGTGACGCGTTTCCTGTAGAGTTCGCCGTATCACATTGGCGTTGTACGCCCCCGCCAGGCCGCGATCGGCTGTGATCACCAGGTACCCTGTCTTGCGGACAAGGCGCTCGGCGAGCAGGGGGTGTTTGACGAAACGGGCGGATCTGGAGACATCGGTCAGCATGTCCTGCAACTTCTCCAGATACGGTTTCGATTGTTGCACTGCCTCCTGAACGCGCCGCAACTTGGCGGCGGCCACCATCTCCATGGCTTTCGTAATCTGCGCTGTATTTTGGAAACTCTTGATCCGACGGCGGATTTCTCTCGGGTTTTGTGGCAAAGCATTCACCGCCTTTCAGCCGTAAGGGTGTCTAACGTCAAGGTCGCCGCTGTCTGGAAAGATACGGGCATCCGCGCCGGTCGGATTCATATGCTGTGCCCCTGCTCAGACACGGCTGCGCCGAACTCGCGACGGGCACAGCATATGAATCCTCCACTAGTGGGCTCTTCGTCCCTGAAAAATGCCGCGGGCGGTTTTTCATGCCGCTGATCGTGACGCGCGGCGGTATGCGTGGCTACGCCACGAAGGTCATTTTGAACTTTTCCGCGGCTTCCTTGAGGCTGGCAACGGTGTCGTCCGACAGTTGTTTGGTGCTGGCGATCGTCTCCAGCAGGTACGTATAATGCGATTTCAGATAGGCGAGCCACTCGCTCTCGAAACGACCGACCGCAGTCACAGGAATGTCATCCACATAGCCATTGACCACCGTCCACAGGGACGCCACCTGCTTCTCCGCGGAGAGCGGCTCGTATTGACCCTGCTTGAGGATCTCCACCGTGCGCTCACCACGGGCCAACCGGGCTTGCGTAGCCTTGTCAAGATCGGAACCAAACTGGGCAAACGCCTGTAACTCTCGATATTGGGCCAGATCAAGACGCAGTGTGCCCGCGACTGATTTCATCGCCTTAATTTGCGCGGCGCTGCCCACGCGCGAGACAGACAGACCGACGTTCACAGCCGGACGAATGCCGGAGAAAAACAGATCGGATTCGAGGAAAATCTGCCCGTCCGTGATGGAAATGACGTTCGTGGGGATATATGCGGAAATATCCCCTGCCTGCGTCTCGATAAAGGGGAGAGCAGTCAGCGACCCGCCGCCGAGTGCGTCCGAGAGTTTGGCAGCCCTCTCAAGAAGGCGAGAGTGCAGATAGAACACGTCGCCGGGATACGCTTCCCGACCGGGCGGTCTGCGCAACAGCAGCGACATCTCCCGATAGGCGGCCGCCTGCTTTGTCAGGTCATCGTAGATGATCAGCGCGTGTTCGCCGCTGTACATGAAGTGCTCCGCCATGCTGCAACCCGCGTAAGCAGCCAGATACAATAGCGGCGCAGGGTCAGACGCATTGGCCGCCACCACGGTCGTGTACTCCATCGCCCCGTATTTGCGCAGAGTTTCTACGACCTGGGCCACGGTGGACTGTTTTTGCCCAATGGCCACGTAGAAGCATTTTACGCCGTTGCCCTTCTGGTTGATGATGGTGTCGATGGCGATCGCCGTTTTGCCGGTCTGGCGGTCGCCGATGATCAGTTCGCGTTGCCCTCGGCCGATCGGGATCATCGCATCGATCGCCTTGATCCCCGTCTGCATCGGTTCATATACGGAGCGTCTCTCGATGACGCCCGGCGCCTGCGATTCCATCGGTCGAAACGTATCCGCTTCGATGGGGCCGCGGTTGTCAATCGGCTGTCCGAGTGGATTCACGACGCGACCCAGCAGCGCCGGTCCCACGGGCACCTGCGCGATGCGACCCGTGCGCCTGACTTCGTCGCCTTCCCTGATGCCCTCCATGGAGCCGAGTACGATGACGCCGACGTTGTCCTCTTCAAGATTAAAAGCGAGGCCAGACACGCCATTGCTGAATTCCACCAGTTCGCCGGCCATAACCTTGTCAAGGCCATAGATGCGCGCAATGCCGTCGCCCGCCTGAAGTACAGTACCTGTTTCATATTCGCGAATCTGTGTTTCAAATTGCTCGATCTGCTGACGGATCAGAGCACTAATCTCGTCTGGACGAATACTCACAACTGTCCCTCCTTACCAACTCGACCGCCTGACAACTTATGGGCGAAATCCGTGAGCATTCCTTTAAGCGTCGCGTCAATCACCCGATTGCCAACGCGCAGCTTGTATCCGGCAAGCAGTTCCGGTTTAACCGTCACTTCGGCGCTGACGCTTTTGCCTAATTGTGAACCTACGATGGATGTGATACTGTGCAGCTGTTCCTCGTCCAAATCCTCTGCGCTCTCCAGTTTCACCTGGAGGCGTCCGCGGCTTTCATTGGCCAGTTGGTGAAACGCCGCAGCCACCGCTTCGATGTACTCACTGCGGCCGCGCACAAAAAGCAGTCGCAAAAAGCGATTGAGCAGGGGTTGCACCGCGTCGCCGAAAATCCTCTCGACAACGCCCGACTTCTCGTCCACGGCAAGCAGGGGATGCTCCAGCACCGTCTGAAGGTCCGGCGCCGCGCGCACGGCCGCTGCAATCATCTGCAGAGCCTGATCGATGGTCTCCACCTGTCCGACGCCTTCAGCCGCCTCAAACAGAGCCCGCGCATAACGATGCGTTACCGCTCCGTTCAACATATCAATTCACCCAGCAGTTTCTCCGCTTCCCTCACCATTTCCTGGTGGGCTTCATGAGAGAGGTTGCGCCGCAGCAGTTTCTCGCTCAGTTCCACCGTCAAGGCCGATACGGAGGTCATCACGCCGTTTAGCACTTCCGCCCGCTCGCGTTCGATCAGTTGGCGGTTTTCTTCCAGCAAGCGACGCGATTCCGTCTGCGCCTCGCTCAAAATGTCCCTTGCCAGTTCGTCGGCCCTGACTCGCGCCGTGTCAAGCAGTTCCTTCGCCTGGTGGCGGGCCGATTCGAGCAATTGGCGCTGTTCGGTCAGAAACCGTTCCGCCTGGAGTCGATTCTGTTCTGCATCGGTGATCTGCGTCTCCACATACAGTCTCCGTTTTTCCAGCATCTTTGCCATCGGACCGAACCCATAGCGTCTAATGATCAAAAACATGATCAGGAATGTCGCGATCGATACCAGAAATGTTCCCAGTTCAAACACCTGCACTTGGATTCCCGCTCCCCTTTCCGCATCATAGTAACGTCCAGTCTGGACGGTCGATGCTGACTTCGTCGATTGCGACTGCGATTTATAGGGAGCCCTGTGTGAAGAGCATGATAATGCCAAACGCGAGCGCGATGACCGGGAACGCCTCGACCAGAGCCACGCCAATCAGTGCGCTTGCAAAAATGCTTCCGCGCGCCTCAGGCTGTCTGGCAACGCCTTCGACGTACTTGCTCATCACAAGGCCGTCACCTACGCCGGAACCCACCGC
>JAJZCB010000140.1 GCA_021846285.1 Bacillota bacterium | reverse complement strand
GCGTCTCTGTAGTCACTTGCTGCGTAAACAGCAGGGTCAAATCCGGCGTCAGACTCGACGCCGTTTGCGACTCCGTGGCGCTCAGCGTATCCGTACCAAAGAGCACCTCGTTCCAGTCAAACTGCGGGCTCGACAGAACGGTCAAAACCGGCGCGGATAACTTTTGCGCGAGTCCACCGTCGTGCGTCTTGGCGGCATCAGCCGCGATCAGCGCAGCGAGCGCCGTGATACTCGCCTGCAGTGTCGCCGACGTCTGCGCGGTGGCCGCTTGTGCCACAGGCGCATAGGAACCGGCGACCGCCAGCGCGGTCAGAAGCCACATGTGTGCGGGTCTCAGGCGTGGTTTAAGCTTTCCTATAGGTTTGCGAACAGATCGGCGTGTATCCAAATACGAGAACCTCCTATGATCTTCGGCTTTGTACCTGTGGTTCCCCACAAATCGGGATGCGGCTTGTCCGCACACGAAACGCACAGTGAACTTGACTAAATGTGAATCCCGTATATGATTAGACTGAGACTGGCGATGTGGTTCTGTCCAAGAGCTGCCGAGTGCTGGTCCTATTTATTTTTCACAACTGAGGTATGAAGTACACGAAGAATCTCAGCGCGATTGCCCACGACTCTCTGTATGGAACAATATCCTGATGGATGTATTGCATGGCTTCCTCGAAGTCTTGAAGGGCCAATGTCAGCCATTTAGTGATCAACGTGCGCGCCCCCTTTTTTGAATTTCGCTTTCACTTTTAGGCGATCTTTGATTTCGGCGAGAGTACGTACCGTCATGGTGACGTTTTTCATCGAATCGGCCCCTCTGTGTACACGTGGTTGCAATAGCATACATACGAACACATGTGATTGGGGTTAGGAAAGTGAAAGTGTTCCCGAGGCTTCCAACATGGTTCTTAACCACCATGAAAGACTCATACTGTATTCAGCCTCTGGGTCAAGATATCTCATAGTAATCGCTTGCCCAAGCGGTTTACCCGGCTCATCTTGCCAAGCCAACCATGTGTGAATAAGTGATTTGGACGGATTTTTTACAGAGATTTTACTTAAACACTCTTTCGCATATCCCCATAGAACATCATCTGGAGGCACCAAAAAAGCGACAAAATCCTCTAACATTCCAGAAACGCGATTATCCGGCATAACCCAGATGCCTATGTTCAGTAACACTCCCCCATGGACAAGTGTTCCTGAGGGTTGAGGTACGGTCGGAATGCTGCCATATCCCGCTTTAGATAACTGGCTAGTTACTGATTGCCACCGAGACTCCAAACTGGTATCCGCATCTACCACGATACCGAGGGTATTGATGTCACTCGCTTTTACCTGGACGGGTATGCTCGACAATAGCTCCTCAATCCCACCAAGAACTCTAATATCTATTTTCTTGGACATTTCCCTAGAAAAATGATGATCGATAAGTTTCCTTAATACGTTTTGGTCATCCTTACCTTCAACCAGAAGTCGTATAACGGGCATCATCTCACCTCAATCCGATCTCTTGAAATGATCGACAGTTCCGATTCATCGAACAGGGTTGCAGCGACATTTCCCGCACGATTCTCGAGTCTTATGAGTTTTCCATCACCAGCATGTTCCACGGCTACATTCTGAAAAGCTTCAATACAATCCCAACTATGCGATGTTGCAAAAACCTGGACATCCAAACTGGCTGCAACCTGAAAAATCAGTCTCCACATATCCGACTGGACAGAGTAATGAATTCCGCTTTCAATTTCATCGATAAGCACGATTCCATTAGGGGCGTTAACCATGGCAAGTGCAATCTCAATGATGCGTACCATTCCCTCCCCTAAGCTCTTAAGTGGAAATGGAGTATCTAGTTTTGTCGTCTTAACCATGAATACTCGAGAAGAGCCCGATTTACTTGAAGCAACTAACGAAATACGCGATACATCCGGATTTATCACCCTCAACGCTGACAATACATCATCTTCAAGAGGTGTCAGTGTTATATTATCCCACCATTGTGGAACATCCTCGCTAATTGACCCTGCAGACGACACAAATGTACAGGGTATTGATTTTTCATCTGTCTCCCGGACAATTCCTGATCTATATAACCTCTCGAGTCGATCAAGCGGCTGGAGTGTATTTCTGAACTCTGATTGCACGAGCAACGCTGGAGATGAATTGAACGTATCAGTCGTATCAGCATCCTCAATCGGAGTTCGTATGGTTCGTCCCTGTTCATTCGTAGTTTCCGTGAAGAACGTTAATGAAACTGAAATTTTTTGATCGGATGAAATATCGATACCTATTTCTGCCTTTTGATTGGTAATGGCAAGATCACCATGTTGATCTCGCCCATAAAAAATGGAATTCAGCCCACTCAGCATAGCATCAGGCCCAGTGGATCTATACTCATCCCGGAGCTTCAAGATTTCTCGGATAACCTCCCACGCCCCCCTGTTAGAATAGATTCTCATTGCCTCAAGGAGAGAGGTTTTTCCGACGTTATTTTTCCCAACAATTAAATTCACATTGCCCAAACTTTCAATTTTCAGATGACGAAATGCTCTGAAGTTCTTAATCTCAAATGAAGGTAAGATCAACGACTTTCCCCTCCGATCGCATTACTCTTTGTGCTGCGCGTTTGCTACCTCCAAAGAGCCCGCACTATTCTGTAGTCCAGATCGTCCGAATTGCGCGAACGAAACTCCTCTGCCTCGCCTGACCCTTTGGCGCCAGTACCCGCACCCTCTCAAACGCCTGCCCACGATCGGCGACCGTCTTGCATGCGCCAAGCCATATCGATCCGCAGGGTATTTGCCAGCAACTCAGTCGGCAGCGATTCGGTCAGTTCCACGCCGTGCACCCCGACAGCCTCCAGTGCGCCGCCGGATAAGGAATTGGTGAGGACCTTCATCGGTGTGTCTTGTCGCGCCATTGCGTCACCTCTTTGCCTGTAGTATACCGCGCAGATCTGCGACTGCCAATCGTGGACGCACATCAAGCTTCCTCCGCCTTACTCACCCGTTTCCCACGTTTCTGACACCTTTGGCGCCAGTGCCATTTCTCAATGGAAGATTCTCCGCGCATCTGCTATACTTGCCCCAACTTGGACACTGAGAGAGAGGAAGTGAGATCTTGCCAATAGTACATAAGCCCATACGCCTCGCTTCGGCGCTGGCCCTGTCGGCTTTCCTGATCATGGGAACCGCTTCATCCGAAATGGCGCAAGCAGACAGCCAAAACCACGTCGCGCACAAGCGCGAAACTCACAAGACTTTGGACGCAAAGCACCCGGCACACAAACACGTTGCCAACAAACACGTTGCCAACAAGCACGCGGGCACGAAACACCCTCTTGGTAAGCATCCGGCCGTAATCAGCCCCATGATCAAGATGAGACGGGAGGCCTTGGCGCTCGAGGATGCACTCTTAACCCTTAACACCAACCGCATTGACCTGTTATACGCTTATCTGCAAAGTGTCTCCCTCACGCAAGGGGAAGTCAACCAAATCAAAGTCAACGCCCGGCAGATGGAACAGATTGTCGGCAACGCCACCGGAGCCGCATCGCTGACCGAGACGCAAAAGCTGGAGTTGATCCGCCTATTTGCCTCGAGCATCGACCAAGCACACCTGCGAGTGGCCTTCGTGTCGCTCGATGGAAAACCGATCAATATCGCCGATTACAAGCTTAGCGTGAAAAATCACATGAAAGTGTTGCTCGAGGACAGCCGCGGAAGGCAATTGGCCGCCATGCGCCCGCACCCTGGCGATCTCTCGTCAGGCGTGATCGTGGGCTATGTGAGAGCCGTGGATATAGCAGTACAGGCTGCGTATGAATTGGAGCGCTATCACCACTTCGTGCCCATGCCGCGTTTTTGAGACGGTCGACTAAACTACGTGTCTGGGGGCAACCGCTTATGAACAGGAAACCGACCGCAGACGAACTCCCGATCGCTGGCCCAGATGGAACGCGTTCAAAGAAACGCCGACGCAAGTGGCCTTGGTTGATCGTCGGCGTTCCCACGGGCCTGATCGTGTTGGCGCTCGCGGGCGCCACGCTCCGGTACGGCTTCGCCACCGTGCAGCAGGCGGCTATCCTGGGGTATACTCTCATCTTTCCTTATACCCCTTCCGCCGCCCCTAACACCTTCGTTGGGCCGTGGACATACCTGCCCGAGCCCAGGCAGCACATCGGCCACTTGCGCATCGCGACACTGGGCATTGATCTGCCCATCGTCCAAGGAACGTATGCCCATCAGACCGCGCAGGTGGGGCACTTCGCAGGAAGCACGCTGCCTGGCCAAGGCAGCGACGCCATTCTCGTGACGGAGAATCCCACGCTGCGCAAAGCCGGAAGCCTGCGGCCGGGCACCGTGATTCAATGGGTTGCGCCACAGGGCGTCTTTGCCTATCGAGTGAAGGGTTCCGCGCCAATTCAGTCGTTAAGCAACCTCAGCGGTGTGAATCACGAATCACTGGCGCTCGTCGAGCAGTCGACCACAAGAAAGGGCAAAACCCAACTCTTTGCCGTCTTCGCCAGTCCAGAGTTCTCTAGCAAATAGGCGTTGACACAAGTAGTGTACGGGTTCGCGATGTAAGTATCCCAGGCTCAGTGGGCGAGAAGGCGTTGGATATCCTCCGGCGACAACCCCGTCACTTCAGACACCAGCGCAACGTCCATGCCTCTCGCCAACATCACTCTTGCCACTTCCCTGCGGCCTTCCTCCCTGCCCTTCTCCCTGCCCTTCTCCCTGCCCTTCTCCCTGCCCTTCTCCCTGCCCTTCTCCCTGCCCTTCTCCCTGCCCTTCTCCCTGCCCTTCTCCATGCCCTTCTGCATGCCCTTCTGCATGCCCTTCTGCATGCCCTCCTCGATCCCCTTCTCTTCGCCTTCCCCTCGCCCTTCAGCCCGCGCCTTCTCAGCCGCCTCCGCCAACTCGGCGTCGATTTGCACCAGCCGCTTTTCAACGGCGTCTGTCATCATCTTAAACGTATTTTCCATCCGCCCCTCGATCTCCTTCCATTCCTTTTCCCTGAGTCGTTTTGCACTCATTCCAAGGAACAACGCGATCACGTACGACCGCTCCGCCTGATCTGAAATCCGGTCCACCGCGTCCAGACAACGGCGCAAAACCTGTCTCCGCGTGGCCCCCTGGTGTCGCATGTGCATCGCAAACGCCAGTTCGATTCGGTCTTCCGGTTCCCATCGGTCTTCGTCCAAATGGGTTTCGATTCGCCTGAGCACCGCATGGCCGTCCCGTTCGATCAAGAACACATTCTCGACGCGATACATCGCCGACCCGATATCGAGTATGCTTGGCGCGTGCTTGACGCCGCTTGTATAAAGCACCACCGTCCGCACTGACCGCACAATCTGCTGGTGCAGCCGCGCGTCATACAGCAGGAATCGATGCAACGTTTTTTCTTCTTTCGATTGAAACTCGAGGTGCAGAGCGGTATTATTGCGATTCCTCCGCTTCTCCCATTATACGTCACACCCGTCGCAGCGTACAGCGAGACGCTGGCGAGGCTCCATGACGGACATATGCAAGCTCCTCTTCACGACGAGCACGCTCCAGGTCAGAAGCGATTATCATGCCAACGTTCATTGTGATCGTAGACTCACTATATTAGGCAATAAACCAAAAACCAATCGTATTTTGCATACATTATAATGTTATCAAATATACTACATCGCAGTTTAATGAGTATATACTGTCGCAAACGTCAAAGACGGCCATTCAACTGTATCCGTCACCGCAATCAGACTCCACCTTCTCGGGCGAAACAATCTGGCGGCCATTTATTTCAGTTGGCGGGAGACCGAGGCGGCGGACAGTTGCGTGCGTGCCGAGATCGCGACAAGTATCCTTCACGAACATGCCTGTAATACGGTATGATGAGAATGACAAATGGACGATGCCGCCTTATGCCGTGTCATGCACGAATTCGGGGAGAGGGAAGCCGATGACAGTGCGTGTAAGAGTAAAGGGGGAACTTATCGCTTGGGCGATCGAGCGTTCGAGGGTGCCTCTTGAAGATCTCTTGTTCCGTTTCCCCTCGCTCACAAAATGGGGGCATGGAGATGCAAATCCGACACTTCGGGAACTCGCGCACCATCTGGGGGTTGTGTGATAGGGGGAGGTTTCTCCCCGGACCCGGTTGGGCGCGGTTGTCAGTCTTCGTTTGGCAGCATGATGGTGATCGCCGGTTCCATGGCATCGCCCGCATGACACACGGACTGAAATACGATGATCCGTTGTGCCGGGCGCCGCAGTTTCGTGTCCATCATCATAAAGCCCACCTCAAATCTCGGTCGTGACGTGGACGATTCGCCTCGTTTGATCATCAGTGATGTTCTTCTTGCAGGCGCTCCAACTCCTCAACCGGAATGCCTGTCAGCCGGGATACTCTCACCACATCCAAGCCATCCTCCAGCATGGCCTTAGCCGTTTCCAGCTTGCCTTTCAGCTCGCCTTCCAGCTTGCCTCTGTCAAAGGCTGTTTCAGCTTGTTTCTGGAGGTTGTACAGATCGCGCAACTCCTTATCCCGCGAAATGTAAGCCGCCCAGTTGTCCGGATCACGACTGATCTCCTCCCACAAGTCAAGCGCTTTTCCCATTGTTGGATCGGACATTGCGATCGCCTCCAGACCTGTCCTGATTTCTTTGTGCTGGTTGGCATCCAGCAACAACAGCCAGCGCTCCAGCGGATGCTGCAGACAGGCGCCCAACTGTGTGTGATACAAATGTCTGAATTTGGGGAGTTCTATAAAGTGGATCTCCAGCACATCTGACAAGCGGAAATGTTCCACATCCTCGCATACATGATACGACGTGTGATACCGATTTGTCGAGGCAAAGACCGCGAAATCCACAATATTGATGGTGATCGTCTGCGGAAAGTTCGTCCACTGGGCGTTTTTCCTGATCTGCGCTTTGAAAATGGTCGCCCAGTAGAACAACGTCCGTTTGGCAATATCTTGTTCAGCGATC
>JAJZCB010000037.1 GCA_021846285.1 Bacillota bacterium | reverse complement strand
CGATCTAATATTATGTCAGTGCGAAACTGGTTGCACAGGCCCTGCAACGGCTCCACGACCTGGGGGAAGATGCGGACGCAGCGACACTGCGCGTATCCATTGGAAAGATACAGCCGCGCACGTACGCGCTGGGCATGAGTGAATCACCCCGAGGCGAAAACGTACACTTCGTAATGGCCGGAGAAGACAATACCATTTCCCGGCTTCGCATTCGGTCAGCTTCCTACGCGAACTGGCCAGCGGTTCCATATGCTGTGCCGGGCAATATCATTGCAGATTTCCCACTCATCAACAAGAGCTTTGAACTCTGCTATGCCTGTTGCGACCGCTAGTCAGGAGGGATTCCCATGTGGAAACTAATTAAGCAACGCTTGATCTCATCCTCAGTAACCAGAGATGTTCACGAGATTCTTGATGACGCGCGGTCACGAACCCGGACTTCCCACGAACCAGTTCCTGTGACCGATCTGACGACCACTTGGCGGGAACGGGTTTCAAGCGCATTCGGCGGCTCCCTTCACGTCCGGCACGTCGACACTGGGTCTTGCAACGCGTGTGAATGGGAATTGACAGCACTCCTGAATCCCGTATATGATGTGCAGCGACTCGGAATCGATTTTGTCGCCTCGCCCCGTCACGCCGATGTGTTGATTGTGACTGGCGGACTCACCCGCAATTTGGCAGAGGCGTTACAGGCGACCTATGAGGCGACAGCCTGCCCCAAAGCAGTCATCGCGCTCGGCGACTGCGCGTGTGGTTGCGGACTTCTCGGCGAAACATACGCTCAAAAGGGTGGCATCGAGCTGGCCGTTCCGGTTTTGCTGAACGTACCTGGGTGTCCACCGCACCCGCATACCATCATCGCGGCTTTTATTGAAGCCATGCGCTTGCTGGAAGAGAGGAGGAAGACAAGTGGACGTGGAACTCCAGCAGTTTAAGGCGGAGTTTTTCAAGGCGCTTGCCCACCCATTGCGCATCCGTATTCTGGAACTATTGAGGACCGGCGACAAATTCGTCAATGAACTGCAGGCTGAGCTGCGCGTCGATAGTTCCGTAGTATCGCAACAACTGGCGCTGCTTCGCAACAAGAACATCGTCATCGGGAGCAAAGACGGAACAAAGGTGACCTACTCTGTCAGGGATCCCCTGATCTTCGAGTTGCTTGATATCACCCGCAGGATCTTTAACAACAGCCTCAACGACACGATCACGATGTTGCAGCGGATGGAGAAAGAGACTACAAATACCTAGAGTACACGCCAAACCGGCTGCACGGCCGATCGCCTCGCCCCCTTAGCCGGCCGGGGGCGATCGCCTGCCGCTGAACAGATTGAGAAACGAGAGCACGGAGGTCGGTTGTTGGACGGTGCTGTCTCGTGACAGTCCCGCTGAAAACGTGTATTTGACGCCCTCCTCCACGGGCATGTCGAGGATTTTGACACGTTCCTTCGACACGATCATGGTCAATCCGGACATCTGAAAACTAAGCGGAATAAACACCGCGAGTTTGCCTGCGCCTTCTTCGCCAAACGCCTCCATACCTTCCGAACGTGTCAAAAAACCGACGAGTTCGATTCCTGACTCTGGAAGGGTTATGAGAACGACCTTCTGAAAGCCCTGGCGGTTCCCAACGAATGATTCCACGGTGTCCTTCACGATGCCATAAATGCTCTTGATAAAGGGAACCTGCATAAGCAGTCTGTCAACGTAGGCAAACAGGCTCCGGCTGGCCCAGTGGCTGGCCAGAGCGCCGGCGAGCGTGATCAGGATGACTGTCAGAAGCAATCCAAGACCCGGTATATAGTGATGATCAACCGTCGTCAGTTCGGTGCCGAGAAGATTGTCAAAGAAATTGAACAGTTGCACTACGACCCAAATCACAATGCCGATTGGCACAATAGTGATTACACCGCTCACAAAATACTTGCGCAAGGTCTTCATCATACCGATTTCTATCCACCTGTCTGACAGTTTACGCTGATCCGCGTTATTGGTACACTACATCTATAATACCTTATACGTCAGGAGTCGATCACTGTGCACCCTATCAATTCGGCAACACATCCTGTACACGGCCCCCATCGCGGCCGGACGCCCGCGGCCCGGGTTCCGTCCGAACACCGGGGGGAATTTTACAAAACACTCCTTGCTACAGTTGGCAGCGATGCTGCATCCACAAACGTCGCGGCAACGCCTTCTCCCGTTGCTGCCTCTACGCTGTCTGCCGTACAGCCGCAAACCGCGACCAGCGGCTCCACGGCGCAGCAGCAGGCGGACGCCTTGCTGGCGCAATTGCTGCAGAGTGAACTTGAGAGCAGCCTGCTTGCAGGACTCAGTGGATCGAGTTCTCCATCCAGCCAGATCACGGGTTTGTCGAGCCAAACTTTAAGTGGTGGGCTCACAGGCGCATCCACGCAGTCCGCATCGTTGCTCTCCGCCATGATGACGTCGCAACTGATGGGAAGCACGACCGGAGGTCTTGATCCCCTCCTGGCCAGCGCCGCCGCTGGCGCACTGAGCATGCCCGCAACTGGTAACGCGACACCGTCGAATGTCAATCCTTCCGTACCCAATAACAGCCTTTCCCAAGCTCTGTTGCCCGTCATCGAGCAACTGGCGCCGCAGTACGGCCTCAGCCCCGGCCTCGTCTCGGCGGTCATACAGCAGGAATCCGGTTTTCAGCCCAATGCAACGTCACCGACGGGAGCCATGGGACTCATGCAGCTCATGCCCTCTACGGCAAGCATGCTGGGAGTCACTAATCCATACGATCCCATCGCCAATGTACAGGGCGGCATGAAGTATCTGAGCGAACTGCTGACGCGTTATCACGGCGACCTTGCGCTCGCCCTGGCGGCGTACAACGCGGGACCCGCGGCGGTGGCGCAGTACGGCGGCATTCCTCCCTTCGCCCAGACGCAGAGTTATGTCACCAATATCATGTCCCAACTGGGCCTGAAACCCTAACGGTTCGCTGTCTCTTTGCGTCCGCAGGACTACTGCAAATGCACATGCCGCGCGCCTGTTCAGGCAACGCCATACCCCTGTAGATGTGGCGTTGCCCCTTTGTCAGGCACGCATTATATGGCAGCCTCAAAAGGAATACGGGTCTCGGCCAACCGCCGAAACCCGCCCGTATCCGCAAGCCCCGTGCGCTTCACTGAGGCGTCCCTGCACCAGAAGGCAACTCCGCTGTCTCCGAAACATTGACAGTGTTCTCCTGCAGCTTTTCCAGGCGCTGCGCCGCCAATAACTCACGAACCACCCTGCGCAACGGGTCTTCTGGAATCGTGACCGTCGCTGGACCTGTCAGCTTGCACTGGCACGCAAGCCGATACCCGGATTCTATGCGCGCCTCAGTCAAATGCCGCAACTCCAGCTTCGTCGGACAAGGCAATTCCGTTTTGCTTTCGATTTGCACCTTGCAAGTGCCACATGTGCCATGACCACCGCATTTGTGAGGCAAGCTCAACTTGCCAGACAGTGCTGCATCCAGAATACTCTGACCACGCTCGACTGCAATCTCCGCACGTTGCGGCTGAAAGCGGATCGCCACCTTATCACTCATCAGTCATCCCCACTCAAGATCTGCACAACTGCGTACACGTTAGCGATCCGACGTTACCAATCCGATAGTACAATCTAATGCCTTCAGCTTCTCACTTCTCTTTGCATTGTATCACACTTCACTGCGGAGACCGCGAGAATCGCACCATGGTCTATTCGGCGAGCCACCGTTTGTCCGCTTCGTTATCGCCCTCAACCGCACCCTGAAGGGGCGGATAGACGTGCACCCGCGTAATGCGCAAGTTGTCAGTTTCCGCAACGACAAACCGGGCGCCGTCGTGCTCTACTTCCAGGCCGACCCGCAGCGGTTCAATGAGCTTTGCGTAGACCCAGCCTCCCACTGTGTCGACGTCCTCATCAGACAGTGAGAGATCGAACAGTTCGTTAAACTCCTCGATAAGCATACGGGCGTCAATCGACAGGGAACCGTCCAGTTCCTCGATCGGCGGCCGTTCTTCATCAAACTCATCCTGAATTTCTCCCACCAGTTCTTCGATTACATCCTCGAGGCTTACCATGCCCGCCGTTCCACCGTACTCGTCAATGACAATCGCAAGGCTCGAACGTTCCTTTTGCAGAACCTTCAGCACATCATCGATTCCCATCGCCTCGGGAACCGACACGACCTTGCGGGCCAGGGACCGAATCTCAGTTTCAGAACCCGCGAGCCGCAACGCGACAGTGAACAGATCCTTGCTGTGAATGATGCCGATCACATGATCTTTGTCCCCTTCGCACAGGGGGAATCGGGTGTGTTGATCCTGTTGAACTTCCACAAGGCACTCTTCAATGGTTTGATCAGTGAACAGGCAAACCATATCGGTACGCGGCACCATGATCTCGCGCGCAACGCGATCGGCGAAGGCAAACACGTTGTTGAACAGTTCCCGCTCCGTCTCATCGATGACGCCGCTCTCGTGACTCTGCGTGACGAGCATGCGCAACTCTTCCTCAGAGTGGGCAAGTTCGCCCGCAGTGATCGGACGCACGCGAGCCAGCCTGAGGACTCCGCTGGCCGTTTGATTCAGGATCCAGATAACCGGATACATGACTCCGTAGAATGCCTTGAGCGGCAGCGCCGAAGCCATCAGCCACGTTTCCGCGCGGGAAATCGCAAGCGATTTTGGCGCCAGTTCGCCAAATACAATTTGCAGAAATGTAACCAGGATAAATGCGGCGACAGCCGCCACAAACTCGAGGACACCAAGTGATACCCCACGCACTTGAACAAACAACGAGACGAGAAGTGGCGTGATGGAGCGTTGGGCTGTCCAGCCCAGCCCCAGTGAAGCCAGCGTGATGCCGAGTTGGGTGGCCGAAAGATACCCGTCGATATTTGAAATGACGTCCAGCGCATGTTTCGCGATTCGGCTCCCCTGCTGGACATACTGTTCAATTCGCGTTCGCCGCGTGCGCACAATCGCAAATTCAGCGGCGACAAAATAGCCATTTAACCCAATCAACACAACTGCCCATAACAAATTAAACGCTTCGTTTGTGGCAATTCCCACATCTTCCCCGATCGTTTTCCCTCTCATACCTGGCGGCAACGGTCACAATGCGCACCGGAACTGGGAAACTGTGACGGGAATTCACCTCCGACTGGAACTCCCCAATGGATAAGAACGGAATTCCAGCTTAGTATAACACAGCGCGTGCAATTGAGTCATTTCTGTCGGGCGCTATTGCGATATGCTATAATAAGATCCGATCATGGCGGATGCTCGACCTGGTCCGCACCGCTAATAAGGAGGTCTATGGCTTGTCGAACCCGCTGATTGTCGACGCGTTCATCGAAATACCAAAGGGAAGCCAAAACAAATACGAATTTGACAAGGAACAGGGTGTCTTTCGCCTTGACCGCGTACTGTATTCTCCCTTTCACTATCCGACTGAGTATGGGTACATAAACGGCACCTTGGCGGAGGACGGCGACCCGCTCGACATCCTGGTGCTCACAACCCTTCCGACATTTCCAGGCTGCGTTATCGAGAGCCGCGTGATCGGAGTGCTGATTATGGCCGACGACAAGGGACAGGATGAAAAATTGCTCGGCGTTCCCACGCAGGATCCCCGCTTCAGGGATGTGCATGGGCTTGACGACGTTCCAGAGCATACTTTGAAGGAAATCGCCCATTTTTTCCAGGTGTACAAGGATCTTGAGAACAAAGAGACGTCCATCAAGGGATGGCAGCGCGTCGAAGAGGCTGATCGCATTTTGTCTGAGAGCAAGGCGCGCTATCGCGAGTAGCAGATACACCGCCGCACAGGCAGGCGCAGCTTCAACCCTTCCGAGGTGAAGCTGCGCCTGCCTGTGCCATTGGCGAAAAAACTTCAATACACCGGGAATGCCCCGTTCTGCCTCATACATTAGACCCAACTTACACGGGCTTGCCTGCGAACCGCTCTTTCAACTCGCGTCGCAAGACTTTGCCCATCGTATTTTTTGGCAACTCATCGACGAAGACAATGCGCGTCGGCCTCTTGTATTTCGCCAGCCGATCGGCGCAGAACGCCTGAATGTCCTCTGCCGTAAGACTGTCGTTTCTCCTGACAACAAACGCGAGCACCGTTTCGCCGTATTGGTCGTCAGGTACGCCGATGACGGCAGATTCGCTGATGCCTTCATGCCCAAACAACACTTCTTCGACTTCTCGCGGGTATACGTTGAATCCTCCCACGATAATCATATCCTTTTTCCGATCGACGATGTAAAAGTATCCGTCTTCATCCATCCGCGCAATGTCGCCCGTATGCAGCCAACCGTCTCGTAAAACGGCCGCCGTATCATCCGGGCGGCCAAGATACCCCTTCATGACGTTTGGTCCACGCACGACCAGTTCGCCAAACTCCCCGACTGTCACTTCACGATCCTCAGCATCCACGACCCTCTGCTCCATCATCGGCAGAGTCACGCCAATAGACCCGACTTTGTGAGGCCGACCGTCCACCGGCGCAAATGCGGTGACAGGCGATGCTTCCGATAACCCGTAGCCCTCCAGGACTGCCGCGCCAAAACGACGCAGAAACGCCTCCATGACAGCGATTGGCATGGCCGCTCCTCCCGACACCCAGTGATGCACGGAACTGACATCGACCGGCGCATCGCCTGCGGCCTGCAGGATAAAGCTGTACATGGTTGGAACACCGACAAAAATTGTCGCGCGTGTCGCCTGAATGACAGCCAATACTTCCGAGGGTCTAAAGCGCGGTAAAATGATGATCTCAGCGCCGGTATAAATGGCGGTATTCAGACAAACGGTCAAACCAAAGGCGTGAAACAGCGGCAACACCGCAATAATCCGATCACTGGCGGCGTACCCCATATAATTCCCCAGGATGACTGCAACAGAACTCAGATTCCTGTGCGTAAGCATGGCGCCTTTTGGCTTGCCGGTTGTGCCTGACGTATACAACACCACCGCGAGGTCGTCCACGGAACCCGACTGCAAAGTGTCCGCGCCCGGCTCATGAGTGAGAAGCGATTCATAAGGCACGACTCCGTCCGGCGCTGTTCCGTCACGCCCCACGACAACCAACGTGATCCCAGGGACAGCCGCCCTGACCAGGGGAGCCATGGAAGCCATCTGCTCAGGCGCCACGATGATTTTGACGCCGCTGTCTTTGATCATGTACAGGAGTTCACTCGGCGCGTACAGAGGGTTCATGGGAACGCAAAACATCCCCGCCCGAAGAGCCCCATGAAAGATTGTGACAAACTCTGCGCAATTGGGCAGCAGGATGGCCAATCCATCGCCCGACGTAAAGCCAAGTTCCAGCAATCCCCCGGCCACGCGGAGAACTTCGTCGTACAGCTGGCCATAGGACACCGTTTTTTCCAGGTACGTATAGGCCGACGCATCAGGGGTCGCGTGCGCGGTAGCGCGCAAATGTTCATCCAGACGAGCGAAGTCCATGACTGCAACCTCCATTTCTATCGGTTTGGTCCAGGAACATCAGCGATTCTTGAATGCAGGCTCACGTTTTTCAATAAAGGCGGCGATGCCTTCACGACTGTCGTCGGTCTGAAACACTTCATCAAAGAGCTCAGCCTCCATCAGTACGCCCTCAGCCAGTGTGCCAGCCAGACCCTTGTCAATCGCTTTTTTGAGTCGACTGAGGGCGGGCAGGCTCCGTTTGGCAATCACCGAAGCCAGACGTTCGGCTTCACGAAGCGCTTCACCTCTTGCCACGACGCGGTTGACAAGTCCAATCGCGAATGCCGCCTCCGCAGACACTGATTCTCCCGTAAACATGAGTTCTTTCGCCTTCGCCTCGCCGATCAGCCGCGGCAATCGCTGAGTGCCCCCAGCTCCTGGAAAGATGCCGAGTTTGATCTCAGGCAATCCGAGTTGGGTAGTCTCATCGCAAATTCGCATGTCGAACGCCAACGCCAACTCCAGCCCGCCACCCAGAACAAATCCATGCAGAGCGGCGATCGTGGGTTTCGGACAGCGATCAATGAGATTCATGACTTCATGCAATCGCAGAGCCAACTGGCGAGCCCGTCCCGGCTGTCCAAGCGCGTCCGGGAATTCCTTGATGTCCGCGCCAGCCATGAAAGCCCGTTCCCCAGCCCCGCAGGCGACGATGGCGACGACCTCGTCATCATGCTCCAATCGCGTAAATGTCTCGAAGAGCGCCTCCACCACGGCCCGATTGAGCACATTCATGGGCGGATTGGTGATGGTGACTACCGCGATTCCCCCTGATTTGTCAACACGAATCACATCTGACATAGATAAAGGCCTCCTCTGACCGATCAGTCAATCACTCATAGTGTAACACAATATGTCAATCATTTTTCCATTTTTGCGCCAGAAAACGTATGACCATGATGACAGCGACGACCGCGGCGAGTGCGTAGATTGCGTGCTCCAGTTCATGCAGACGAAACTGCGCGCCCATGACCCGACCAATCTCGGCCAGCACGATGGCGACAGACGCCAGCATCCAATTTTTCAACCCCCGATCCATGTAGGGCACCTTCCGATCACATTGACTTACAAGCCGCCACGCGGTCATCGCTCATTGGCTGTTTGAATCCAGTGTAGCCATTTTCTGACCTGTTGTTGCGAAGTGTTGTATACAGAACGCGCTTCCTGTCGTGAAACAGGAACAAGTGTCACACTCTTGCCAGGTCGCAGTCTCCCCAAGATCGGAAGATCCGCGGTGATGATGTAGCCAAAACGCGGATAGCCCCCTATCGTTTGTCGGTCGGGCCCCAGTATCAACGGCCAGCCTCCGTTTGGCCACTGAATCAGGCCCTGGACCGTGGGAACGGAGCGCGCCGCAGAATCGATCACTGGCAAATTCGGCGCAGCCGCGCTGACCGTCGCCTGCAGTCGGATGGCGCGGCGATCCACAGCCGCCGAAGTCATCCACGCCCCTGCGTCGATAGCCCATGGTTCTGCAGACAACAGGGCGTCATAATCAGGTCCCGGCACAAAACGCAGCAAAGAGTCAGACGCGGGGGATCCATCGCGATACGCCTGCTGCATGCTTGTTGCAACGGATGTTCGCATTCGCGTTCGCGTTGGAACAACGGTCGGCTCAACCGCGATGCGATCACCATTCGCGAGTCGCCTGCCCAAGATGCCCGGAAAATCTCCAACCAGGCTTGCCCCCAAGCTCCCAAGGATGTCCTGCAACTCAAGTTCAGCGCCAAAACAGACATAGGAATAGAATCCGTCCTCCGCCGCGCCTGCGCGCAGCCATTGGCCTTCTTCTAACCGCAGGGCGATCTGAGAATGCCTGCCGAGGCTCTCCACACGTTCGTCGCCATACTCATGTGCGCGCTTGCCGCCACACTCCATGGAGCGGGTGGCGCCTCCGAGAGCCACCATCACCGGAGCAGTCACCCGAAGACAACATGCCGTTGGCCCAATCTCTATCCACCAAGACCGTGTTGCGGCGCGAGAACTGAGGAGAGCCATCGCGCTCCTCGCGGCTTCCATGTCCACCGGCTGCCCTCCGGCAAGCCCGTACTGCCCATAACCGCAACGCCCATTGTCGACAAGTTGGGACAGACCTGCCTGTTCAACAACCACGAACACTGAGTCACACCACCGCCCATTGCGCTGACATCGCTCAACGCGGCTCCTCGACCGACTTGCAGACCTTCTGCGTCTGCCGCCCTCGCTTAGGCGCAGCAGCCACTCAGTCGAGCAGCCACTCAGCCTGTTCGACATCCCAGTCCGCATCGTCAGTTCCCGTTGCGTCAACACCAAGGAGCCGCTGCAAGGCTATGGCGCCGCGAATCGCATAGTTGTCGAAGTTGTTGTTCATCAGGGCGTGCACCTCCAGAACTTGACTGTCCAGTTCCTGCAACATAGGCACAAAGCCCCGCAGTTCCTCCTGTGAGTACAGATACCGGAAGCGCTCCCCGCTCGAAGAAAGGTTAGGCTTTGCCCACGTGTCCCCATTGCGACCGTGAAAGCGAACCAACGCCAGACGGCGATTCGTCGCCTCGGCGATCAGCGGAACGCAACCCACACCTGCCTGTGGTTCATCGACGATCACATGGACTGCGTCAAGTTCTCGCAGCCACTTGAGCGTTGCAGCCATCTCATGCCCTTCAAACCAACTGCCATGCCGAAACTCAACCGCCACAAGATCTGACGCAAAATGCTCCCGACACTGCTCGATGTAGTCCTTGATCCGCGCCTCTTTGGCAATCCAGGGCGGAAACTGAAACAGCAGGGCGCGCAACTGATTGCGTTCCCGAAAAGGAGCGGTGGTTTCGCGGAAAGCCGCAAATACGTCCAGTTTATCCTTCAGATTCGGAACAGAACGGTCTTGCAGAGTCATCGACCGATGGGCCTTGACGTCAAACGCAAAGTTATCGGCAACGGCATTCGCCCAAACACGCACCGTATCTGGTTTCGGCAGCGCGTAGTATGTCGTGTCCACTTCCACAACCGAAAAATGCTTCGCGTAGAACCGCAATCGATCCCCAGGTTGGAGACGACGGGGATAAAAGCGCACATGATCGGACCATGCGCACGTTCCGCAGAGAATCATCGGGCGCCCCCAACAGAGCCTTTTAGAGGTTGTTCAAAAAGGGTCGAGAACTCTGCGGCGCAGGGCTTCGGCTTGTGCTGGACATGCGTGCTCATGTACCTCCTTCGTACACTCCGCGCGCATGTCCAGACTTCACCGAACCCCTGCTTGCATCTTACCTCAACCCTTTTTGAACAGGCTTTTTTAGTCTGTCCAGAAAAGCATCGGTGTGTAAAGACAGGGTTCATTATGGATACCAACAAGTATAGCATTCCATGCGACGTCCTGCCTATGGGGGCCCACAAAGGGAATGGAAATATCCGCCAAGACATGTGCGCGGTCTGAAACCAGGATGTCCATCAGACCGCGCAGACGCTTCCCCATCCGAATAGTGTCGCCCTACTCGTTCGGATCAAATGGTTTTCGGTCCTTCGTAGGACTGAGCAAGACAATCGTAAGGAGTTCTCCCACCCCGTAGGCAAACGGAATGAGCCCGCCCAAGAGCCATGGTCCCACACCCAGCGTCAGTAACCCGAAAAAGAGCGCAATTCCCACACAGCACGTGATGATCCCATTTCGCAACCTGTACGTCGGCGTCAACAGACGTTTTCTATCCATACCGGAGGGAATCTGGAACGCGTCAGGCGCGATTCCACGCTGTATCATCATCGTGTTTTCTTTGTAGCGAATGTAGCGCAACAAAATGATAAACCCAAAGAACACCGCGAGCACAAACACTGGAAACAGGATGGCGACCATCCCCACTCCCATGATGGAACCGAGCCCGGGAGTCACATTCATGATGCGTTCACCTCACTTAGAGTTACGTTTCCCAGGTTGTCTGAGACATTCAAAGTTCCCATCTGCGCGCCCGCGCCAATAGTGCCTGTCCATGTATTTCCCTGGCGGCTGAAGGATTTCCCAATGGCGCCGACCATGTTCACGTTGCCGAGATTGGTGGTAATCGTGGTTCCCAGCGCGTGCCGTGGACTGAGATAGACGCCGATATTGCCCAGGTGATCGCTGATTGTCGTCATCTGACCCAGCGTTCCACTGCAGACGATATTGCCGAGATTGTCGATGATGCTCGTCGTGCCCGAAACCTTGACATTGGCTACGCAGTTGCCCATATTGGCATGCATCGTCAGACTGGCAAACTGCCCTGTCACATTGACATTGCCCAAATGGTCGGTCAGAGTAACGACCATTCCCCGCGGTATTTCCACAGTGGCTTCAAGTCCGCGCAGGGCTAGCCCGTTTGGGGTATTGACAGCCACGGAGTAGGATGAACCTGCAGACTGCTGCGTCAGACCCATCTGTGAGGCGCGCTGTCTGGCCTGCGCTAGCGTCTCGCCTGCCGCTGTCACCAGCACAGTGACAAGCACGCGATGGCCTGTCGCGGGCACAACATTAATCGTTCCTATGGGCGCGGCAAAAGCAAACGCCGCCCCTTTGGGCAGAGACAGCGCCACCGTGTGGGTTTGCCTTGCCAGTACAGAGCCCTGAAACCAGTTGCTTCCAGAGAACCAGTTGCCTCCAGCCGACTGAAACTGCGTGACTGCGGAAGCGGCGTTTTGGACGGTTCGGTCTATCAAGACTCCCGCAAAGACGATCGAAGCGAGCAATACGGCAGAGAGCACTGACACCAATATAACCTTGCTCCGGCGAGTCAGCTCGATCATCGCAATCCCCCCTTCTCAATCCAATAGAGGCCGGGAGAAGCGAATTTGTTTCACTTGCAGGAAACCTTTTCTTTTCGCATAATCAAAGTGATGGAAAACGCGGAATCAGCGCGGGGCGCATACAGCGGGAAGGCACGTTCCGGGGATGGGAGCCGCTCATGCAAAGCGAACATTGGCGAGCACTGTATGAATCGTGGCTGCTGCAGTATTACAGGGATGTGTACGCGTGGTGTTTTCGAATGACTCGCAATCAGGAAGATGCCGAGGATCTCACGCAGGAGACTTTCCTGACCGCCTACCGCAAAATGCACTTGTTCCGCGGCGACGCCAGTCCAAAAACCTGGCTCCTGAAGATCGCCACAAGGGCCTGCCTGAAAGCCCTCAAGCGACGGACGGCGACGCGGGCAGCCAGTGACCAGATAATCGCCGATTACGCGCCAAGCGCAGAAGGCGAAGCCACCGTTCACCTCGATCGCGAATACCTTTGGCGATGTGTGGCTGAACTTCCCCCACGGGAACAAACAGCCCTGCTTTTGTATCATGCGCAAGGCCAGTCCTATCAGGAGATCGCCCAAGTGATGGGAGTATCCGTCGGACGGGTGAAAAACTATCTGCACAGGGGACGCCGACATCTCAAGCTGGCATTGAATGGAGGGGGTGAGTCTGGTGAAACGCAGAGGACGCCATCAACAGAGCGAACATGACGGACTCCCGGACACTGTTGACAATGCACTGAGAGAACCAGTCACAGCACCGATCCATCTGTTGGAGAGATTGCAGGCCACAACTCCGCAAAGACCTCCGAGCCGCAGACGCCTGCTGCTTGTTACGGGTCTTGGCGCATGCGCGGCGGGGTACGGCGGCTTGACAGTTCTGAGCGTGTTCGTCTTGGGTCATGCATTTGTTTCCGGAGCGTTGTCGGCAGCCATTGTGCAAACCGTGCTGCATATGCCTGACCTCAACAAAATGGCGCTCGCTGGGGGGTCTGTACTCGCTTGGGGGGCGCTCGGTCTGGCAGCGGCGTACGCGACCCCATTCATACACAGACCGCACTAATCCGGATGCGCGGTCGCGTTTCTTTCTGACCCTGATCCAACGTCCATCGTTGTCCGCCCATAACAGTGTCACGAAGCAGCGTCGCCGCAAATTCATCGCGCACCAAGCGCGCCAATTCCCTCCCGAACTGCCGTGCGCGCCTCTGTCATCAGACGCGAGATCAGTTCGGACGCGGACATAATCTCATGGATCAGGCCAACTCCCTGACCGCAATTTAGCCAGCCCTCCTCGATCTCGCCGTCAACGGCGGCCGCGCGATTGCGTTCGCCTCGGATGTAAGGAGCCAGCGCAGCAAAACCCGGTTTCGTCTCCTCCAACTCCATAATATGCTGGACGAACGGTGTTTTCAGCACGCGTGTGACACGGCCAAGACTGCGCTCCATCACGCAGGTGTCTGCCGCTCCTGCGCGCATGAGCATCTCCTTGTAGCGGGCGTGCGCGACGCATTCCGTCGTTGCGACAAACCGTGTACCCATCTGCACACCTTGCGCACCGAGCATGAAAGCTGCGGCGACGCCCGCGCCGTCTGCGATGCCGCCGGCCGCCGCCACCGGTACGGAGACCGCTCGCACCACCTGCGGCACAAGGACCATTGTCGTTATTTCTGCAGGCCCGTTATGCCCCCCGGCCTCATATCCTTCAGCCACGATCACGTCGGCGCCCGCCGTCGCCGCCTTGACCGCCTGTTCTGCGGTCGACACAACCACAATGACTTTGAGACCGCAGGCCTGGAATCTCGTGATGTACGGTCGCGGATTGCCCGCAGACAGACTCACCGCCCGCAGATCCGCCGCTTTGCGCTCGATGACCGCTGCATAGTCCTCAATGTCACGATGCTCACTAATCGGCAGATTGACGCCAAAAGAGTGGCCGCCGGCCCGCTCTTTGGCAGTCTCAATTTCATCGGAAAGGCTGTCTGGCGACCTTCCGGCGCTGCCAATCTGACCAAATGCGCCCGCAGCGGAAACAGCCCCGGCCAGAAGTCCGTTGCCCACATACGCCAGTCCGCCCTGAATGATGGGATGATCACACCCCAGCACCGCGCAAAGTGCGTCTGTCATGCAGCATTCCTCCAGTTTCTTAACCGATATGTCGCGCCGTGCGTTGGCTATATTCTGGACACCGCGATCGAAACGGGCAATACTGGGAACAAAAACCCGCGCTATATCTGGGAGGGAATTGTTCGCGTCGGATCTGTTCCCATTTTTCCCGCACCCACGCCTTCGTTTGCTCGCGATCATCCGTGGAGATATCCACCCACTCGCGCGCACCGTGCACGATAAAATCAAAATAGCCGCTATGGGCTGGTTCACTGTACAGTTGCTCGCAAGCGAGCGAATACATGACCAACTGACGCATCTTTTTCGGATTGCGCCCTGCGAACACCTTGCCGGTTTTCAGGTCAGCGACCATGTAACCATGCTCCTTCGTATAAATGACGCGGTCGATAAATCCTTTTACGGGAGGTGTATCTGCTCCAACATCCAGCAAAAATTCGCGTTCCGAGGACACCACATCGGTGACGCGATAACGGCTGAAGCGGGCGATCGCCCGAACTCCATTGCGGTAAAAAGTCACCGCTGTATCGCGATCAGGAAACTCTGGCGCCATCGCCTTAAAGGCGCCGTCATAGAGGCTCTTTAAGACTTGAAAGCCAGTGTTGCCAGAGGTATTGGCGTGCTGCTCGTACAACGCGTGCAGTATTTTTCCGAAACTCGCATGATGGGTCGGCACGGGGTCCTCAGGTTCCAGTTGAAGCACATACTCATAGAAAAACCGGAGCCCGCACGTTTCGAGCAGAGACAACCGACTATATGACAGGTATTCCAAGCTATCCAGACTCCTATTCTACGGCGCAGTGTATAACCTGTGACTTCCCTATGATAGCATGCGCCGCAATCATAGTGGACAGCATCCGGCGCATCGAGGTCATGGCCAACAGGGAGCAGAGAGTGTCGGCTCTCTCCCCCCTGTCGATTCGATTAGCCCTGACTTCCCCTTCGCGAACTGTGGCGTCGCTTCAGTCACGCGAGGTTGTGCCAGGGTCTATTTTTCACCATCTCGCGATAACAGTCTTCACAAAGCTGGCCTGATCCTTCGATGAAATGCATCCGCATAAAGATGGGTGTATCAACGCGCACTCCTGTGTCTTTCGCGCACAGGGCGCACTTTTCTGTCTCTCTCTCCACGGTCATCTCTCCCTCGTCCGCATAAAAATATGTCCGTGGGAATGATTATACACCACACCAGCGACCGCGGAAAGCACTTTTCAGAATTTACAGTTTCTCCGAAATGATCTTGGCTTGCGTAAACAGCAGCAGGTAATCCCGACCGCCCGCTTTGGAGTCTGTTCCGGACATGTTGAACCCGCCAAACGGATGGACACCGACCAGCGCTCCCGTGCACTTGCGGTTAAAATACAGGTTTCCCACGTGGAATTCGCGGCGGGCGTACTCCAGATGGTCCCGATTGTTGCTGTATACAGCCCCTGTCAATCCGTATTCCGTAGCATTGGCGAGTGCGATCGCCTCTTCAAAACTGTGCGCTCGCGTCAAAGCCAGCACAGGGCCAAAAATCTCCTCCTGCGATATGCGCGCTTCCGTTTTTACGTCGCCAAACACGGTGGGCATGATAAAATAGCCGTTGCCGGGCCCCTTGTCTCCACCGCAAAGCAGTGTGCCTTCCGATCTGCCAATCTCGATATAGTCAAGGATCTTGTCATAGGCGCCCTGGTCCACAACCGGCCCAACATGTACGCCGTCCTCATACGCTCGACCCACCTGCAGCGCAGACGTCAATTCGGCGATCCGCGCGGCCACCTGATCATAAATCTCGTCGTGGATGATGGCGCGGGAGCAGGCTGAGCACTTTTGACCGCCAAATCCAAAAGCGCTGTTGACAATGGCGATCGCAGCCTCATTGATATCGATGTTATTGTCCACAACAATCGCGTCTTTGCCGCCCATTTCCGCCACAACGCGCTTGATCCACAGTTGTCCGGGATGGACGTCAGCCGCCAGTCTGCTGATTCGCAACCCGACATCACGGGATCCTGTGAAATTGATAAAGCGTGTTTTCGGGTGCTCCACGAGGTAATCGCCGATCTCGCCGCCGCTGCCAGGCAAGAAGTTCGCCACGCCCGCAGGCAATCCGACTTCTTCGAGCAGCTCAAAAAATTTGGCGGCTATGACCGGGGTCGCGCTCGCTGGTTTCACGATGACAGTGTTGCCCGATACGATCGCAGCCGATGTCATGCCAACCAAAATAGCCAGCGGAAAGTTCCAGGGCGGTATGATGACGCCGACACCCAGCGGTATGTACTGCAGATCGTTATCCTCTCCCGTGATTCGAACCAACGGTTGTCGATCGCTCAGACGCACCATTTCCCTGGCATAGAACTCCATGAAATCAATGGCTTCAGCGACGTCTGCATCCGCCTCCGCCCACGTCTTGCCCGCTTCATAACACATCCAGGCGGAAAACTCGTGTTTGCGCCTGCGCATGACGGCTGCCGCCTTGAAGAAATAGCGCGCCCGTACTGCTGAACTCGTGTGTTTCCATGTGTCAAACGCATGTAACGCAGCCTGCATCGCCAACTCGGCCTGGTTCCGATCCGCTTTCGCAACGTAACCCACAATCTGTGTCAATTCCGACGGGTCGTGCGATACGATTTTCCCTTCCGCAGAAACATGCTGACCTCCGATGACCAGGTCGTAATACTTGCCGAGTTGCCCCTTGACGTGGTTCAACGCGTCTTTCATCTTCTCACGCTCGGGCCCTCCAGAAAAATCTGTCAACGCCTCATTTGCAAAGTCGAACATGACAGCGATCACCCTTTCCCGGCACTCATGCCACCACTTTAACGCGTGCTGCGGCGCACTTCTACAAGCTCGCCCAACCTGAGTGAGCCGACTATTATTGTACCAGAGCCGAGGACGTTTGGCACGCCGCCTGGGAAACAGTGAAACAGAGAGCAGATCACCGCTATATTCGAACGAGATAACAAGCACAGGTTGGTCTGACTGTTCAGTCAGACCAACCTGTTAGTTTGATCAAGAGGTGACATCAACCGTTTCCGTGATTCGGGGCGCTGAAGGATTGGAGACGTCAAGAATCGTCAGTGTCGCAATCCCTGGCTGCTCTGCGGTGATTGTCGGCAATGCGTTTTGCGAACTGCCCGTGAATACAAAGGCTGAGCCATTCGCTGCACTCCAGTTGGTGTTCCCGGTGATCGAGAGGACGTTCGGGTTGGATGTGGTGATCTCCAGTCTGTCATTGGCTTTCACGTATGCACCAACGTAATTCTCGGGCGTTGCATAAAGGCTGCTGATCGAACTGTCTGCCGCACCGACAAATTGCGTCAGTGTCTGACCCACAGTCATATTGACTGATGGCCAAGGCAGAGCCGCGGTGCTGCCCGGAGCGGTTGCCAGAATCAATTGAGTGGTATAGAGACTGGCCGGTTCCACTTGCACCAACTCTCCGGAGACGTTGGCCCCCCCTGACACCGCTGCTTCCAACATGCCCGCGCCGGCGGCGCCGTAGGGCACCGTTACTGTAACGAAAGCTTGCCCCTGCGGATTGGTCACCGCGACAAAGGGATTGGCGGAAGTCCAGGCGCTGGAACCGTTGATGCTCGCTTTGGCCACATTCTTGCCGCTAAAGTAAAAGTCGACAGGTTGACCGGCGGTGGTCAACGGATTGCCATTGACATCTTCCAACTGAACCACATAGGTCGCAGTCTGACCGCCCTCCACATTGGAGATTGCGCCCGACAAATCCGCCGGATTGTCAAGAGGAAACATGGCATACGCCGCTGTGCCTGTACTGAAGCTGTACTGCACATTTTGCGATAGGCCCAAAGAATCCGTGACAGTGATGGTAGGGCTGGCCGACCCTGACTGAGTGCTCACCACGGCAAACTGCGCCTCACCCGTGCTGGATGAAATGGACTGCTGCAGTTCGGCCGCGGTCAATGCCGGCCCCATAGGTTCCCCATTGTCGACAACGAAGTACTCCAGCGTTCCTCCCACTGTGCCCGTGTTGTCGGAGATGGTTAACAAATCGCTGTTGCCTGGGATAACGGGGCTTCCATTGGCATCCGTAAGCCCAACTGTATACAGAGTAAAGGGCGTTCCCATGGCCAGAGTGGGCGCTTGTGCGCTTCCCAGCGCACTCACCGTGCCGGCGGCAGAAGCTACGTTCAGGGATGAAGGCGTGCCCGTCGCCACGGACTTGAGGGTCGCCTGCACTGGAGACAGACCGGGGGCGGAGGCCGCTACGGTAATCGTGCCCGATTGACCTGGGATCGACCACACGGGCACTATTGTCGGAATACCGGGAATCAGATATTCACCAAGCGTTGTCAGGGGGGAGCCGTTTTGTTGAAACGACCCTGGACCACTGAGGGTAAATGTGGCGTACACAGGAGTTCCTGAAGTCACGGCCGCGCCGGCCGCGTCTGTGATCGTAGCATTTATGGTCGCTTCCGTAGGCTGGTTGTTGCTGACAAGCGTCCGCGACGGGATCAGGTCAATGGTGCTCGCAGTGGGCCACGTGTAATCGATGGTGGTAGAAGCATAGTTGATGCTGGACGTAACGGATTGAGCATTCGCCGAAGTCAAGTCATTGAGCGAAATCGTGTCGCTCACGTTGCCGACTGTTCCTGCCTGCACTTCAAACTGGGCGACTCCATTTGTGAATGTGACCGACGTGATGGGGGCGCCGGTGCTTGGGTCCACATACGCGCCATGCTGCAGCGGTGTCAGCGTCGCCGTGCCGTCGAAATTGGTCACAGGTTCCCCAAACGCATTGACTATGGTGGCTGTCACTGTATCGGTCTGCTGCCCATTGGCTACGAGTACCGATGCGGCAGCCGAGAGTTGCACTCCGGCAGGTTGTTGTACAGGCCAGGAATAGTCAATCGTGGCTGATCCATAGCTGATGCTGGACATCAAAGGTTGCGCGCCGCTCGGAGTCAGATTGGAGAGCGAGATCGTATCGCTCACGTTCCCGGTTGTGCCCGCTTTCACTCCAAAGCTCGCCAGACCATGTACAAATGTGACCGATGTAATGGGGGCGCCGGAAACGGGGTCCACATACGTGCCGTGCACCAGAGGTGTCAGTGCAGCGGTTCCATTGAAATTGGTCACTCGTTGTCCAAATGCGTCCACAACCGTGGCCTGTATGGGGTCAATCTGCTGTCCGTTTGCGACGACAACGGAACTGGCGGGCGTAAGCTGGATTCCTTCGGGCTGATCCGTGGCCCACGAATACTCAATCGTGGCTGACCCATAGTTGATACTCGACGTATAAGGTTGTCCGTTTATCGGCGCCAAGTCGGACACCGAGATCGTGTCGCTCACGCCGCCAGTCGTTCCCGCTTTCACCTCGAACCGAGCCACTCCATGCACAAACGTAACAGACTCGATCGGAGCGCCAGTGGCGGCGTCTACATACGTGCCGTGCAACAGCGGCATCAGAGTGGCAGTGCCATTGAAACTGGTCACAGGTTGCCCAAATACATCCACAACCGTGGCCTGAATGGTATCAGTCTGTTTTCCGTTTGCTACGAGAACGGATCGCGCAGTGGACAGTTGGACGCCGGCAGGTTGATCGACTACAGTGATGGTATAGGGGGCGGAAGGAACCCCATCGACCCATGCCGTCACCTGATAGACGCCAGGATTCGTGACCATCAGCGATCCCGTTGACGGCAACAGGAAAGCTCCGACTGTTTTATTCACACTGTAACTGACTGTGGCAGAAGAGGGAATGCCGACGCTCTGCCCTTGCGCATCTTTGAAACTGACGATGTGACCGCTGGCATTCCTTAGAAATACTTGTAACTGAACAACGGTGTTTGGATCCACAGTGTGACTTCTACTGGTGACAACGGGCTTGTAGCCGGATGGCAGTAGACTCCCCTGGCTCCACTGCAGGATATTATAGAGTACAATCGCAACACTGGCGCGATTGACAAGGTTTTTGTGGGGGAGTGTTACTCCCTGAAAAATCCCCAGGTTGGCGGCGTACTGAAGAGGGGAAGCACCTCGCGGCAACTGGATTCGGCCCGCATTCTGCATGGTCGCGACAAAGAGAGACGCGATATCCCCCAATGATACGGGGGCATTGTTATGGAAACGTTTGCCGATCGATACATCTGCGCTATACTGCTTTGATTTTGGAGTGACATGGTTGACATGCTGTACTTCCGACATGAAGTACAGCAGAAACTGATTACGGGTCACTATGTCACCCGGACGAAAGGTTCCGTTGGCAAACCCATGCAGATACCCGTCTTCCGTCAGAGCCACAATTTGTTTCGCGCCGTAACTCCCTGCCGTAACATCGGAATAAAGTGTGCTGGCGGACGTGTCCGCAAATGCGCTTGGAACCATGGTTCCCAGCGCGATCATGGTGGCAGCCACACTGAACCACACGCGTTTCACAGTCATTCCCCCATAGAGTTTGGTTTCTCAACGCCTATTCCGAAAAATCGCCGCAGGCGTATTTTTCTTCCCGGTTGTTGGTGCTGCGCAGCAGCATGGAAGTCTATTCGTAACGTAACGCGTCAATTGTGTTCAAATTCGCCGCTTTGCGCGCGGGATAGACGCCAAAAACGATGCCCACCACCGAGGAGAAACCGACCGAAAGCAGCACAGCGGTGATTGAAACCAAATTGCCCACATGAGTCAGAAATCCGGCCAACGCCGAGCCGCCGGCGCCGATCACCAGCCCAATGAACGCCCCCGCTAAACTAAGCGCCAGAGACTCCACCAGAAACTGCGCCATGATCACGCCGCGTTTCGCGCCGATCGCCTTGCGGATGCCGATCTCCCGGGTTCGCTCCGTAACGGAAACAAGCATGATGTTCATGATCCCAATGCCGCCGACCAACAGCGAGATCGCTGCAACGCCGGACAACACTTCAGTCAATAGTTGCGTGATCGAACTCAGCGCCGTAAGCGTTGTCGCCTGGTTGAAAATCTGAAAATCACTGGCCTGAGTAGGGCCCAGATGGTGAAGAAAGCGGAGTGTGGATGTGATCTCCTGCTCAGCCTGATTCATCACGGCGGGAGACTTGGCCGAGACCAGAATGGAATTGACGTACGGACTCCCCGTGAAAAGATTCATGGCCGTTGTCGCGGGAATTTCAATGTAATCATTGGGATTCTGGAAGCCCGTCGAATTCTGCGCCGCCAGAACGCCAATCACGGTAAAAGGCATCTGCTTCACTTCGATGGTCGCTCCGATGGGGTTGACAGTAGTACCGGCAAACAGAGTTTGGGCGATAGCGCTGCCAAGCACCACCACATTGGCGCCTTGAACCGTTTCCGGGGTGCTGAAGTAGCGCCCCTGCGCAAGAGACAGGTTCTTGATCTGCGCGTAGTCGGCGGATGTTCCTTGTACCGTCGCCGAATTATTGTTCGGCCCATACACCACTTGCCCATTGCTCTGCACAAGCGCAGACACCGCCGCCACATCCGGATCATTGGCGGCAATTTGTTGCACATCCGTGTACAGGAGAGTCGGTTGACTGCCCGGTCCGAAACGCACGCCTCCAACTTGCGCGGAACTCGAATTTATCGTCAGCAAATTGGTTCCGAGCGCTTCAATCTGGTTAGTCACCCCAATCGTCGCTGCCTGCCCAACTGCTGAGAGGGCAATAACGGACGCCACCCCGATGATGATGCCAAGCATCGTGAGCACCGAACGCAACTTGTTGGCCGCGATGCTGCGCAAAGCAACCCGGATTGTGTCCCCTATGGGCATCTGTCCTGCTCCTCCCCTCTTGCCACCCCGTCGCCAGGACCGGACATAGACATCACCGGGCGACCTGCTGACCTCCGTCCGTCATCCGCTTCGATTTGGCCGTCTTTAAACCGAATCACACGTTTGGCGCGGCGCCCCACATCCGGTTCGTGAGTGACAATGACAATCGTATTGCCCTGCGCATTCAATTCTTCGAACAGTTGAAGAATCTCGTCAGTCGTATGGCTGTCCAGAGCGCCCGTCGGCTCGTCCGCGAGAATCAGAGCCGGTCCATTGACAACCGCTCGCGCAATCGAGACGCGCTGTTGCTGTCCGCCCGACAACTCGTTGGGGCGATTCGCCATACGGTTGCCCAACCCGACGCGCTCCAATGCGTGTTCGGCGCGTTGTCGCCGTTCCTTCCGGGAAATCCCGGCATACAGCAAAGGCAACTCTACATTTTCCAGCGCCGTCGCGCGAGGCAGGAGATTGAAATTCTGAAACACAAATCCAATTTTCACGTTGCGAAATTCCGCCAGTTCGTCGTCGCTGAGCCGGGAAACATCGTGGCCATCCAACTGATAGGTTCCGCTTGTCGCCTTGTCGAGGCAGCCAATCAAATTCATCGTGGTGGATTTACCAGACCCGGACGGTCCCATGATCGCGACAAACTCGCCATGGAAAATGTCCATCGACACCCCATTTAGCGCGCGCATCCGGTCGCCGCCAATGACATACTCGCGGACAATGTCCTGCATCTCAATGAGTGCATTCATCCTGCCTGCCCCTCCGTCTTTGCGAATCACAGTTTGCCTAGCCGCCTAATCTGCCGCCCAATCCGCCGCCTAGACCGCCGCCAAAGCGACCACCGCCGCCTTGACCGCCCGCGCCGCTGCTGGACCCTCCCTGTGCGCTGCCTACGGAAGGCGGGCTCAGCAGAATCTCTTCACCAGGACTCAGACCGCTGGTAATCTGCACTGTGCTGGTTCCAAAGAGGCCGATTTGAACGGGTTGAAAGTGAACCTGATTGCCAAACGGGGTCTTCGGCCCAAACCCGCCTCCTGCGCCTCCTCCGAAGCCGCCAGCGCCGCCGCCACCGCCAGCGCCACCGCCAGCGCCACCGCCAGCGCCGCCTCCGAAGCCTCCCTGACCGCGGCCCTTGCGAAAGTGGCCCTTGAACTTGCCGGATTGGGTGGGTTTACCCACCACGTATACGCCCTCGAACGATCCCAACTGGACGAGCGAGATCGCCGGAACGGTCAGTACATGACTCGCGGTTTGTGTGTCGATTAAAACATTCGCGCTCATCCCTGGCTTCAAGTCTCCCGACGAATTATTGATGGTAGACATGACCGTATACTCAGTGACATTGGAAACCACCTGCGGCATCGGATACACCTGCGAAACCTTGCCGACGAAGCTCTGGTTGGGATAGGCTGACACGGTGGCGACAAGCGCATCACCCGGCTTGATAAACCCGATCTCAGATTCGGGAACCTGCATGTTGAGCGTCAGATTCGATTTGCCGATTTGATCGATGACAACAGTTGGCGTAGCCGAGCTCACAGTTTCTCCGGGCACTCCATTGACTGCTGTGACGACGCCGTCGATGGGCGACGTCAAGACGGTGCTCGACTCGGACAATTGGGCTGACTGCAGGCTGGTCTCCGCAGACTGCAGTCCGGCCTCCGCTGTTAACACCGCCGCCCGCGCACCCTCGATAGTCGGCGCATCAGGAGGCTGTTTAACCTCTTGCAAGGAAGCAATTGCGCCCTGCAAAGCCACCTGATCCTGCTGGACATTGATCGCGGCGCTGCTCAGCGCCTGTTTTTGCGATGTACGATCGTTATAGATGGCCAGACTGACACTGAGATTGGCTTTTGTCGCGTCATATTGGGTCTGCGCCTCGACGAGCTGAGCCTGGGCGCCCGCCACCGCGTTGCTGGCGAGCTGGGCAGCGTTGGTGTTTGTCGCTGGTTGAGCGTCGGCCAATGCTCTCTCGGCGTTTAAAAGCGCAGCCTCGTCGCTGGTCACAGCCGTCTGATTCTGCACGACTGCGCTTTGACCGCTATTGTAACTCTGTTGAGCCTGCCTGACGGCGGATTCATCGGCCTGAATCTGAGCGGCGCTGGCATTATTTTGCGTATCCGTTGTCAACGTCTGTTCCGCATTCTGTAACGATTGCTGCAATATCGACAAATTGGACTGCGCCAACGACAGCTGCTGATTCTCATTGCTGGCTGCCTGCTGTGCTGTCGTGACCTCGAACTGAAGGGCGCTGATATCCTGCGGAGTGCCTCCGTTCAGCGTTTCTTGCTGCTGCAACAGGGCTTTTTGCACATTGAGCTGCGCCGCCTTCACCGCAGCAGCCTGTTCCGTGACCGCATTTTGCGCGCTTACGACCTGTTGTTCAGCACTCGTTCGATCATTGTACAGCGCTAGTTGATCTTGATACTGGACCTTCGCCCCGTTCAACGCCACCTGCGCTTTACTGACTGTCGACTGCGCCACGGCGATCGCGGCTGGGGTCGCCCCTTCCTGCGCTTGCGCCAGCTTCGCCCGCGCCTGAACGACATTTCCTTTCGCCGTTTGCAGTGCGGCCTCTGCCGCCGCCACTTGCAGCCGCTGCGACGCGGCATTCAGCGTTGCCACAATCTGCCCTCTATGCACCTGTTGTCCGATTCGCACCGGCGTCGTGCTGAGGACCCCGCTTGCTCCGTTGAAATTCAGAGAAACCTCTTCGGGAACTTGCACAGTTCCGCTTGCGCTGACTGACTCTGTCACACTGCCAAACTGGACTCGGTATATATCGCCCGCAGGGATGGGAATCGTTCTGTTCGCAATGCGAACATACGCCAAGGCTCCTCCGCCCAATACAACCGCAACAGCGATAGTTCCATACACCCATTTTCTTCTTCCTCGCCTCAACTTGGGCGCGGTCGCTTGCGGTGTGATGACTGCACTCACTGTCTGCTCCCCTTCCTCGTCATGCTGACGTTCTGACGTTCTGACGCTCTGACGGTCAAGCCGGACTAAACTTCCACACATTCTGATTTCCTGAGTCCTTCCCATGACAGCGCGGTCACTGGCTCCAACGCAGGTTTCGGATGGCTCGATTTCTGATTCAGCCTGTTTGCATGCTCCTCCAATGTTTCACGCACAACAGCAACAGATGCATGTCCACACAGCAAGTATGCGTCATTCACCTCCCCGCATGGTCACCCTATCCCGAAAAATCGCCGCAGGCGCATTTTTCTTCCCGGTTGTTGGTGGCGCGCAAGCGCCATGAATGTCTATCCCGAAAAATCGATCGTCTCTGCCCGCCGGAATCGTATGCTGCGCCGCTTCTCAAACACGGCTGCGCCGAACTCGCCTCGGCGCAGCATACGATTCCGGCCGAGCAGGTTTTTCATTCCACTGTTGGTGCTGTGCAGTCGCAGGATCGGCTTCCTGATCAACTCGGATTTTCATGGTTCGCTCGTGATCGGTAGAAGCCGATTGTGCGGGTCCAATCGCTGGACGCCCTGACGAGATCCTGAATTTCAATTGATATCATAGGGACACAATGCTTGAAATTCGCTTGAATTATATAAATCGCTTACTTTATGTAGAAGCATGCTTAAGGATCCATAGCGGCTCGTGTCTGAAGGCAAATTCCCGCGGACCCTATTTCCGCGTTTTGCCATTCAAAGTCTTGTTCCATGGGGTGGCTGAATTTCTTTACGCAGCAAAAACTCGAGCAGACGAAGACGCGCAGTCGATTGATCTTGCTGCGCGTCTTCCCTCACACGAACCCAATCATGCAGGACTGCGTCGTTTTCGTCGCACACTCACACGGGCGCAAACTCTTCCGAGACCCACAAACTCGGCGCCGCCGTACAAGTATCGGTTCCTTTCGTCAGCGTAGTGCAGCGGTCCTAGCACTTGCTATACCCGCAAGCTTCGCACTCATAGCATCCGCCATGCCTGACCAGACTGTGCTGATGACACTCAGGGCACAAATCGCGTCCTACTTCAGCATCGCGAAGCATTTTGCGTGCACTCGCCTTCATCGAGTCCACCTCTTCCCCTGGCGCAACAGGTTCGACCCCCATGTCCTCCTCATACACCGTCGCCGCTGCAGTCATCTCATCCATATTGAATTGGCGCAGCGGAAAAGTTTCAGAGTGTTCGATCAGTGACTTCGCGATCGCATCAGGCACACTGGTGATTCGTCGTTCGCCAAATCCAACTGAACTGTGACCGCCGATTCCACTGAAGTGCTTGACGAGAACCGCTTCCTTGTCCGGGTTCTGCGAGTCCATCAGATAGAGAGTGATGGCTCTGCCGAGAGCTTCATTGGCCGCGTACACGTCCGATCCCGCTTTGCCGATGTTCACAAAGATCTCGCGCGCCAATTTCTCTTCGTGATCGTCGTTGATGGTGATAAATGCCGTGCCAAGCGGTGTCTCCTTTTTGTAAGTGGCGCCGTAAAGAACGTCGGGCCGCTTGCGCTTCTGATAACCACGGTCGTTCGACCCTCCATGTCCGCCCTGCGCCTGTGCTGCGGCCACCTGAATGGCGCCGTCTTCAAAATCCTCCGCCGCTGCGGCCCCGGTGTCCGCTTCGTGTGGATCGGTCAACGACAGCACCTGCTCCGCACGCGAACCATCGCGGTAAATGGTTACTCCCTTGCACCCCAGTTCATACGCGAGGTCATACAACTGCTTCGTGTCTTGCACCGAGTACGAATTGGGCGCGTTGCACGTCTTGGAGATGCTGCTGTCGATCCATTTTTGCAATGCAGCCTGGACGCGCACATGCTCTTCCGGCGTCAGGTCCATGGAAGTCACGAAGTAATCCGGAAGCGATTCAGTGCCGTGCAACGCCCGATAGTCCTCGATAATCTGCGCGTTTTCCTCGAACATGCCCAAACGGGAATTGCGGTAATACGACCACGCATAATACGGTTCGCACCCGGTCGAACATCCGACCATCGTGCCAGTGGTGCCTGTCGGCGCGATCGTCATGGTGGTCACGTTGCGTACGCCATGTTCCCTGATCGCCTCCACGACATGAGGTCTCTCCAGGGCGAGACCTCTCATATAACCTGACTGCAGAAACAGTTCCCGGTCATACATCGGAAATGGTCCATTCTCTTTAGCCAATTCGACGGATTCCAGGTAACACCACTCAGCCATTAAGCCAATGAGCACATCGATGAACTGGACCGATTCCGGTGAACCGTAGCGGATGCCACAAAAGATGAGCAGGTCATGAAGGCCCATGATTCCCAATCCTACACGGCGTTCACCGAACTGGTTGCGTCTGTTGTCCTCAAACGGATAATACGTTGCGTCGATGACCGCATCCTGAAAGCGCAGACCTGTCCGGGTAATGTACTCCAAGTCTTCCCATTTTACATGATGCAGATAGAACTCTGTCAACTCTTCATCAAAATACCTGCGCAACCATCCGCGAATGTACGCCTCTTTTTCTTGATCATGAAACTCGACAGTGACTCCAGAGTCGGCAAACCCTGCCGCAAACTGACTGAGGACAACCGCGCCCAGATTGCAGATGCCAAACGCCGGAAGTCCCTGTTCACCACACGGATTCGTAGCGATAATGGGATTGAAATAGCGCGAATTCGACATCTCGTTATAGCGACCGAGAAATACCACGCCAGGTTCGGCCGATTTCCAAGCCGAATCGATCAACTCGTCCCACAATTCCGTGGCTGCAATCGTGTCGCCCGCGACAATGTCTCCCCCGGAGGCCTCCCACGCAAAGAAATCACCCTGAAACTCGGCGGCCCGCTGCAGCGGCGGATAACCCAGTGTCCACGTTGCGCCGTCGCGTTTGGCGGCCATGAACTCTTCCGAAATGCCAATCGAAATGTTGGCGCCCGTAATCATGCCCTCAACCTGCTTGCACTTGATAAACTTGCGAATATCGGCATGGCGGTCATTGAGGATCAACATCAGGGCGCCGCGTCTCGAACCGCCCTGCAGTGTCAATTGACAGCCAATGCTCATGATTTCGCCTACGCCAACCGGGCCGAAGCCCTGTCCAAAAACCGCGTTGCCCTTGTCGTACAGGAGGCCCCACGAATAGGCGCCAGAACTGCGTCCGTTGACCCCCCGAACATAACTGTAGCGCGGCCGCAGCGACGACAGCAGCATGGAGACGCGTTTTTTCTGCAGCATAGCCTCCCACATATCGGCCAGCCGCTCCGCAATCGTTCCCCTGCTGTCTCCCGGATTCATCACGACGCCCACGACATCCTGTAAAATGAGTGCGCCGCTCTCCAGGATTTTCTCATAGATCATGGGGGCGGGCAGAGTTTCGCCATAGCGAATGGGGCGATCCGCCGCCATCCACGCCTGCAGGTCGCCTGTCCACTCTTCCTCGTAGTCGTGAACGCTCGTGTCCGGAAACACATACGTCCAGTTGGCGCCTTCCTCCACCGCCCGCAAAAACGCCTGCGAGACGCGAACGACCTTCATGCTGTTGGGGTAGTCCTGCGCCAAAAACTCGAGCAAATCTTCGTGCCACACATCCAGCACCAGCAACAGGTCCGATTTGCGCGATCGCTCATCGACAGGCGTGAGCCAACCCTGCGGCGGCACCTGACTCAGATTCATTCCGACGCCGCCAGATCGCGCCTGAATCTCCAGCGTCTGCCCGAAAGAACGGGCGTAATCACGCACGGACCAACCCACATTGGGTATCACAAAGCAGTTATAACTTGTCGTCTGTATGCCGGTTCCCATCGAGGCATTGATGCGGCCGCCGGGCACGTATCTCCACTGGCTTTGCAAGTTATAAAAACGTTCCTCATAGACCTCTGGACTTTTCGTCGCCTCTGCCACACCGCGAGCGATACGGCGCCACATATGGCGAGGCGCAATTTCCTTCAGAACATCCACGTGATCAAACGCGACTTCGGTCTGAAATCCGTCGCGCAATTCAACAGTGACCATCCGATTGCCCGGATCGATTTCGACAACCCTGGCGAGTTCGTGATAGGCCCGTTTACGATCCAGCACAGCCACAACCAAACTGCCAGGGGCTAACGTCTCTTTCTTCGCATCCTTTAACAGATACCGATCGGCCACGATTCGCTCCCCTGTGGCGTTGAGTATATCTTCTTCTGAAAACGGTAACATCGCCTGCTCTGTTGCCATGTGTTTCGCACCCTTCCATACAGCGATCTAGTCTTCCTGCGAACCGTTAACTCCCTGTTGGTGCAACAACTGCAAGATTTCCTGAGCGAATGTCTGCACATCCCGGAATTCACGGTATACGCTTGCAAAGCGAACATACGCCACTCCGTCCAGCGCTCGCAGCAGATTCATGACCCGCGCCCCCACCTCGGACGCGGCAACTTCCCGCTCAAACTCGGAGCGCAACTCCCGCTCCACGGCATCGACGAGACTCTCGATCTGTTCCGACGTGATAGGCCGTTTTTCACACGCGCGCGCGATGCCCCGTCTCACCTTCTCGCGATCAAATTCTTCCCGGCTGCGATCCTTTTTCACAACCAACAGCGGTGTCAATTCAACGCGTTCGTACGTAGTAAATCTCCGCTGACAGGAGACACACTCCCGGCGTCGCCTCACAGTAGACTGGTCCTCGCTAGCCCTCGATTCCAGCACCCGGGAATCTTCTGCTTGACAAAACGGACAACGCACGTTCTCACCCCGCAATCTATATGTAGCGTAAAATCGAGTACAGTGATGATTATATACACTATATCTAGGTCGGTCAAGGCTGTTCTTTCGACTCTGCAATGACTGCAGACCGCTGGTTTAGCAGGTCCACAAGACTGGAAACACGCCAATCAGGCTGCAAATCCGTAACTGCCCGCACGCCCGTTTCCACCAAAATAGTTTTTGCACCGGCGGCAATTCCAGCGGCCAGATCGGTCTCCGGGAGGAGAATTCCGCCGATATCGGACCAGTCGATCACGCGATATCCTCCGGAGGCGTCGAGAAATCCACAGCGGGTTCCGCAACAGCCAGGCGAAAGTTCACGACGCGGGCGCACACAAACAACAGATCAGACAGGCGGTTCAGATACCTCCTGATTTCCACATTCACATCCTGATCACGGAGTAACCCCACACTCAGTCGTTCAGCGCGACGCACCACAGTCCGGGCATGGTGCATATGACTGGCTGCCAGATCACCGCCCGGCAGGATGAACTGTCGCAAAGGGGGCGCTTCGGCATCCAGTCTGTCAATCACCCGTTCGAGTTGTTCCACATGGCCCGGTGTCACAAATCTCACGCTCTGCTGGTCTGTGGGAGTGGCCAGATCGCGGCCCAAGTCAAACAGGTCGCGCTGCACTTTCAAAATAATCTTGCCGATGTCGTCCATCACAACACCATGCCCTCGTAAAGACGCCGCTACGATTCCCAGAACGGAATTCGCCTCATCGAGCGTTCCATAGGTCTCCACGCGATGATCATCTTTGGCGACCCGACGTCCATAGATCAGACTTGTTTGGCCTTCGTCTCCCGTTTTGGTGTATATTTTCACTGTGGAATCCCCCAATCTTGTTGTACAGAGGTGATGGCTCCCATGGCATTCGGCATTCAGCGAATACGTGTGTCCACTTCCGGTGAAATGCTGGAATCCACGGCAAACGCCTATTTGGCATGGATCGGCGAACAGGCGATCCTCATTGACGCCGGATACGCTGACAGTGCAAGAGACATCATTGACGTTGCAAACAGTCTTGGCGTGACGATTACGGACATCTGTCTGACGCACTATCATCCGGATCACAGTTTGGGAGCCCCTGGGGTCGCCAGACAGTTCTCATGCCCGATTCATTGCCACCCCGCAGACAGGGTCGATCTGGAGAAACTCTACGAATCCGCAATACCAAAGGAAATTCTCTGGCAACCAATGGTCTGTTCTGATCTGATTCCCGATTCGTCGATACGACTGGGCGACACGTCTCTGCGCATTTTGCACACTCCGGGTCACACACACGGACACATCGCCTTGCTGCATGAACCGTCCGGCATCCTGTTTTCCGGCGATACCGTGATCCCGGGAGGCACCGTTTGGATTGGCCCGCCTGACGGGCATCTCCGCACGTATCTAAATACGCTCGATACCCTCATGGATGTGCCCTGCACACGAATTTATCCAGGTCATGGCGATCTGGTCGCGGAACCAGCGCCACTCATCCTGGCCATGAAAACACGCCGCCTGTTTCGCGAACAACAAATCCTGAATCTCATTCGAAATCACGCCCGAAGCGTCGACGACTTGGTCGACCTTCTCTACACGGATACTGTGCCCAAAGACCTGCGGTGGGTTGCCGTCAAAACCGTGGAAGGACACATCGGCAAGTTGCTCGAAGAGAATCGCATTGAACTGGAGTCCCGGTTGCACGCGGATCATCCCAAGTATCGCTGCTCTTGAGACGTCGCGTGTCGAGATCACCTGAGCGGTTTCGTCGTCTGTGCAATGAACTGATCGATTCGACTGTCGTCGTCGCGCTGCGCTGGCAACACGCCGTGTCTGAGCAGCGTCTCTGTCGAAGTGTACGCGCACAGAGCCGACAAGGCATCGACAGTGGGCGGAGCAAGCAGGTAGGAACCTGTATCCCGTGCACTCAGGATATCCTGTGGCGTCGCCCACAAAGCCATCTCAAACTCCGACTCCGCGAGTTGCAGATCCTCCTTCGCGCTTGCCGGCGCCTCTACCACGAAGTAGTGCGTGTCAAAGCGATACCTGACTCGCTCAGGTGTGACACGGCGGCCGAAATAGCGCACCGTTGTTCCGCCGCCGACAATATGTCTCAGGGCGGACACGTCCAGACTGTCCAGTATCCTCAGACCAGTTTCCTCAAACAGTTCCCGCAAGGCGCCCACAAGCAGCGAATAATAGAGCTCATTGCGCGTGACGGACCGCGACAAAACCGTACCTCTACTCAAAGCAAACTCGTCGGGAGCAGAAGGCAAGGTTCGTAACGGCTCTTGTTCACTGGAATTATTACCCATCAAATTTCTCGCACGGTCCAGGTCTGACTCCTCGAGAACCCCGCCGGGAAACACCATAAAACCGGGGAGGACCCGCAGGGTTTGGGCTCGCTTGGCAAGCAGAACCTCATACCCGGCCAGCGCCGAATACTCCCGCTCGATACCGTGTTCCATCGAAAGACTCCCATGATCGGCAGAGTGCGGAGAGGCGGCGCCAGACATACGCGGCTCAGGAAGCTGGCGCAGGTCCGTACCAGAGTGTCCGGATTGCCTCACGACGATCACGGTAGCGGACAACCGCGGAGCAGCGGGCTTCTGGGAAGAAGCGGACAGCAAAGGGTCAGTCATGATAACCTCCATATCGGGAGTTCCCCTGTACCCCCAATTTTTCCTGAATAACGGGTTTCATCAGGCGCTCGGCGCTTCCATCAGACGCTTCTCCGTATCCGTCTGGCGGTCAGGCGACGGCAGGGGGAAGAGATCACTCAATTTGACCGCGCGTCCGTATTCATTTTTATATATGATATGTTCCCGCGTGAACCTGCGCGGGCTGTCTATGCCAGAAGCGGCGGCCAGTGCGAACAGGTTCGCCCGCATGCTCAGCACGTAGTTCATCACACGCCACATTTTCTCCTCGGGAACCAATGCCGCCTGATACTTCGGATCCGTCGTAGTCACGCCAGTAGGACACTTGCCGGTATGGCACTGCATCGCCATGATGCATCCATTGGCCATCATGAAGCCCCGCGCAGAGTTGACTGCGTCTGCCCCGATCGCAAGCGCAATCGCCACTTTGTCCGGGGAAATCAGTTTTCCGGAGGCAAATATCCGGAAACGTTCACGCACACCATAGGCGTACGCAGTGTCCACAACAGTAATAAGCGCCGGGTACAGCGGCAATCCCATGCTGTCGGCCATCGATTTAAACGTGGCGCCTGACCCGCCTTCCCCGCCATCAACAGTGAGGAAATCAGGGAAAATATCGAGTTCCACCATAGCCTCAAAGAGTTCTTCCAGCTTTTGCTGCTGCCCGACGACAATTTTGATTCCAACCGGTTTGCCACTGGCCTGCTGCAGTGTCTGAATGAACTCCAGCGTATCGTGCGGCGTGCGCAAAAATGGAAATCGATTCGGCGAGTTGACCGTTTGCCCAATCGGAACCTTACGAATGGCGGCTACCTTGGCATTGACTTTGACGCCCTCGAGATGTCCCCCGCGAATCTTCGCCCCCTGCGCAAACTTTAGCTCAAAAGCCTTGATGTTTGGTTCCGCCGCTTTCTTCTTCAACTCGTCAAGCGAGAAGTTCCCGTGCTCATCGCGATAGCCAAATAGCCCTGGGCCAATTTGCGCAACGATGTCCGCTCCGGATTGAAGATGTTCGGGAGCCACACCGCCTTCTCCCGTGTTAATCCACGAGCCCCCAGCCATTCGCGCTCCCTGCCCTGTCGACAGGATATAATGCTCGCCCACTGCACCATAGGATGTTGCCGACGCTCCAAACATCCCGACCAAATGCCACGGCTGTCGCCTCTCCGGACCTATCACGATGGCGTCTTCTTCTCTGTATAGCCAACGCTTCGGTTTATCGGGTTTCAGTTCTTCCTTACGGGAAAAGAGACTCTCACGATCAATCACATAGTGCCTGCCGTCCACATCATCCATATTGTTCACGCGCAACTCCTCAGTCAACAATGGAAACATATCGTTGGCAATGTAAAATCCCGAGGCGTCATAGTCGCGCTTGGACCCAAAGCTGATCAGATCCGACCTGTACTTGGCGGCAAAAACGAGTCCCAAGAATTCGGCGCGTGAAAATGGTCTTCCCGCTGCATCATCGTCAAACCAGTACTGGCGAAATTCCGGACCTATCTTCTCCAGAAAGTAGCGGACCCAACCCAAATACGGATGAGACCGAATAATGGCGTGTTGCGGCTTGCGTGACAAAATGAAAGCACCCGTGAAAAAGACCACGACAGGCAGCAGAATCAGAATTAGAACGATGATCAAAAGTACCGTCAACAGAGTGAACACTCCTTCCAGCCTACCACTTATCAATACCCTAGCACACGCGACCAGTGAAGAAAAGTCAAACTCCGGCTATTTCCTGTTATATTCATCTCTGAGACTTATCTGTATGGCGAACCTTGTACTGCGCCGCATGGCGCACAAAGAGAGACCGGGCGCATGGCCATTGACTCGCCACGCGTCCGGTCTCTCAAAAAGATCGCAGACAAATACATAATCTCTTCTGTGTATGGTGCGGCGAACAGGGATCGAACCTGTGACCCCCACCGTGTCAGGGTGGTGCTCTCCCGCTGAGCTACCGCCGCATAAACTGCCTGGCAACGTCCTGCTCTCCCAGGACCCTGCGGTCCAAGTACCATCGGCGCTGGAGGGCTTAACCGAGGTGGCGGCTCGCAATGCGAACGCCACTTGTCGTGTTCGGGATGGGTACGGGTGTGTCCCCTCCGCCATCATCACCAGGCTATGGCTCCTTCACAACTAGATGCGAATCATGAGTGGTATACTGCCGTACTGCCGTACCGCTGTACCGCTGTACGGTCGTACTTCTTTGCTTGTAGGATAAGCCCTCGACCGATTCGTATCCGTCTGCTCCATCCCTCACAGGACTTCCACACCGGACCGATCTACCTTGTCGTCTTCAAGGGGTCTTACCTCG
>JAJZCB010000036.1 GCA_021846285.1 Bacillota bacterium | reverse complement strand
GGATGACCCATGGAGTCTGTCTGAATGTAGGCGGGCTCCTTTCCCGTCATTTTCGCAAGAATGAGTCATGAATTCCAGGTGACAATGTCAGTGGGAAAAACGCCGACAGACAATGCAAGCAGCAACATGTGGGAGAGAGATCGCAAATTTGTGGTATAATACCCCATCAAATGGACAATGACTGCGGCTACGCAACTCCTGGTCCGGAACGAACTGCCTGTCCGGGAACGGGGGCGGGCCAGGCCGGTTCCGGCCTGGCTTGGATCGGTGCCCTGCTGACGCGGGGGATCCTCTCGGAATGGCATCTTCAGCTGGTGGGCGCAGGTATCTCGGCAGAAGCCTGTAAACGGCAATATAGGCCGTAGAACTCCAGCCGTTCCCCGGTAATCCGGTAGCCGGTCTCTCCCATCAGGCGGGCGGTCTCACCATGAAGCGCCATGCCCAGCACATCCTGGATGACAATCACATTCTAATTAATGGCCGCTTGGTTGTGCAGTCTGTGAATGTATTTTTACGGAACATAGGAATCAATTGCACCCACTTCGTCATGGCGTCAGTCCGGACGGGCCGGAACACTGTCCTGTAAAACTGCAGCGATGCTCTACCATGCGCCGTTGGTACTTTGCATTTTCTTATATGCTTCAACACCAACCAAATCAGTATCCCTATATATATGATATGCCGGAAAGTGAGTATCCACATGCAATGTAAACCCCAACGCCGATGCTCTAATACAGAAATGGCGATCTTCTCCCCAAAAGGAGAGATTTCTTATTTCTGCGAAAGAGACCCCCTTTATAATCGCGTTACGACTAATTAAAGTACATGCGCCCAAACCACCAACTTCATACACTCCCGGTATCTTTAATTGACTAATAAACCGTTGATGCCTTACTAAGAGTTCCTCTTGGGTTAAGTTTTCACCCCTACTTCGAACGAATTGATTATACTGGTCACCTAACCAAACCTGTGGGAGAAGGGGGGCGTCCGGCCTCCAGCGCGTCCAAAAAACTTCCGATATGATTTCCTTGTCCATCCGAATCAGCCAGTCCAATGTAATTGGGCGCAAAACCAAATCGGAATCTACCAAAAACAAGTAATCATACTGTTGTCTAAACGCCTGTTCAATCATATAGTTCTTGAAGAGCGCTACTTTCCAAATCAACCCCTCATTCCAATTGTGGGTCACCTCGTCGCATGTGTATGGAGTGGTACCGGAGCCCGAGCTCTTAAATAACGTCGTATTGGGATTCTCCTGAACAAATTGACTTAAAATCAGTGACGACTCAGGCATATCATTGTCATCAACGAAAACGTAATCATGAGTAGCCAGCTCCTTGTTGAGTTCAGTGATGGAACTCAAGAAATATTTTAATTTTTCCGGTTTCTGATGGATTGGACTACCAATAAGAACTCGTCTCTGACGGAACTCCAAGTATAATCTCCTCCAAGCTAGTGATACATATATTATATCACTTCTTCTTCCCCATCTTTCGCCCTGGATAAGACTATTGATTGCTTCGATCAGACCGTTTGTCGTCTTGGTTTCGAACCAACGCGGGATCCCGACCGCATGCTTACCGATCGTTCTCACTGCCTTTGCCAGATCCGGAATTTGGAGCCGCACCGTCCAAGCATACCAAATCGCAAATGTGATGCATATCAGTAATTTGAGGAACGTAATACAGGAACGGTGGACTTATGAAGATGCCGGGATTCTGGATAGAACCCATGTACGCTTCTTGACCTTGAAAGAGATCGACGATATGCTCCAGAATGAGGATTATTCGAAGCGTGAATATTGCGGCAACTGAGATTGTCCTGACTGCACAGGACGAACAGTGGGTGGATATCCCTCGGAAATTGTCTAGAATGCCCACCAGCGAACAATTCATGCCCTACCAGTATCTCGTCAAGGCGGCAAAATAGCCTCATCCCTTCTGGTTGCTATACAGAAAATAATTGTGCTGATCATGGTGTTCTCATCAAACCAAAATGCCTTTCAGCGACAGATGGCAAAAATAATCAGCGATCTGCTGGGGAGTTTTGGCGCCGTCTTTATCGTACCACCGATACACCCAGTTGCACGAGCCAAGGATGGACAGCGCCGTCAGACGCGCGTCGCCGGGAACAAATTCGCCATTGTCCATCCCTTCCTTAATAATGTCGACCCAGAGATCGAGATATCGATCGGTTGCCTCTTTGATGATGCCGTGCTGCTCGTCGCTGAGCAAAAACGCCTCCCGCAACAGAACCGTGGTCATTTGTATGTCTCCGGTCACAATGTTAAAGTGATGGTGGATTGCCTGTATGAGACGATCCCTTGCCGGTGTCGTGCGGTTTCGGATGATCTCCAGTTCGTGGTTAAAGCCATTGATCGACTGGCTGGCGATCCGCAGCAATAATTCCTCTTTGTTCTCGATGTAATGGTATAAACTTCCTTTTTGCAGACCGACCGCGTCTGCGATGTCCTGAACTGAGGTTGCGTGATAGCCTTTCTCGTCAAACAACTGGATGGCGGCGCGGGCAATCTCTTCGTATTTGTTCGTTGCCACGGTCGCGCCCCCTTATACATTGGATGGTATGTGGTGTATGCTGGCCGCTGCTGCAGGGCTGCTGCACAGGGCTGTTGCAAGCGTACGCCTACTACAAGTTTACGCTAGTTTAGCAGGTTTGTCGGACGTCCGTCAATGAATTAATTGCATTGTACAGGAGGACTTGGTTGATGAATCGGGCAGGCGAATTGTGGATTTTCGATATGGATGGCACATTGCTCAAAACAGAACTCGTCGCGGTTGAGGCGTTTCGGAGAGTGTTCTCGCGCCTTGCGGCGCATGGCATTAAGGTGCCCCAGAGCGTCACGGACGTTCAGATCACCGATACATTTGGACAGACCCACGAGATTATATGGAAGCGGCTGCTGGGTCGCCCGTTATCTCGGCCTGAGCAAGATCTCGCCGACGCCTGGCTTCTCGAAGAGGAGATCGCTCTGCTTTTGCAGGGAGCAGGCGCCTTATATGATGAGGTAGCTGAGACGGTGCGTCAGTTGCGTGAAGAAGGGGCGACACTCGCTGTGGCGAGCAACGGCCAGCAGCGTTATATTGAGACGATTGTGAACGTATTTGGTTTACACAGTTATTTTGCGGGTTTGTACAGCGCAAGCGGCTACAGAGTAGACTCTAAAGTACGCCTGGTGGCCAGAGTGCTTCAGGACATCCCCCATCAACATGCCGTCATGGTTGGCGACCGTTCCTCCGATGTGGAGGCGGGCGTCAAGAATGGCTTGCCGGTCATCGGGTGCGCATTCGGTTTCGCAAATGGCCCGGAACTCAGTGGCGCCACATGTATTGTCTCTTGCTTTTCGGAAATCCTATCGTTTGGAAGCGGTGTGAAGGCGTTCGGCGGATGAGGCAGTCATAAAAATATTGCTGACTGGCGTTTACTTTTCCGCGGTGACTGATTATACTGAACTCATAAGGTCAAGATTAGTCAAAGTCAGGAGTGAGGCGTTGGGAACGTGAAAACTATATCGGATGTCATTGAAATGTATCTCTGTGAACTGTTATCACGCAGCGATGACGGCATGATTGAAGTTCAGCGCAGCGAACTGTCGGAACTGTTCTCCTGCGTGCCGTCGCAGATCAACTACGTCATCGCGACGCGCTTTACACCGCCGCGTGGGTATCTTGTGGAATCAAAGCGAGGCGGCGGCGGATATATTCGCATTAAGCGGATTGCATCACAGCATATCAACGAGATCAGTCAATTGCTTCGGGCCGTCGGCGACAGCATTCCACAAAAAGAGGCTGAGGGGATCATCTGGCGACTGGAGAGTGACGGAGTTCTATCGCAACGCGAAGCGTCGCTCCTGCGCGTGGCGGTTTCCAGGGAGACGTTGCTGCTCCCGTTGCCGGAGCGGGACATCTTGAGAGCCCGTCTGCTGAGCTTGATGTTGGCGACCGTGTATGGGTATCGCAGCAACGATTCGTAAGATTCAATACCCATTAGCGGCGTATTGTTGCACATGGTCTGGATGTGAACCAAAGACCTATGAGGAGGGAGTTGCCCATGCTCTGCGAACAATGCGGTGAGCGCCCGGCTACCGTGCATTTCACGGAAATTGTGCAAGGGCAAAAAAGTGAGTATCACCTGTGTGAAGCATGTGCCCGCGAGAAGGGGCAGGCAGCGTATGAAGCGATGATTGGAGCATTTTCGGTCAATCAGTTGCTGTCCGGTCTGCTTCATCTTGATCCAACCGCCACGCCGCGGTCCGATACACCTGCTCCGCGATGTGAAAGCTGTGGGCTCACATTTCAGCAATTTGCTCAAGTCGGGCGATTCGGGTGCCCGGACTGCTACCAGGCGTTTTCCCGCGAATTGGGAACCCTGCTCAAGCGAGTGCAGAGTTCCGATCAGCATACGGGAAAAATCCCGAGACGGCGCGGCGGTGTTATCGGGGCTCGACGGGAACTGAATCGGTTGCGGCAGGAGATGCACATGCGGGTGGTCGAAGAGCGGTTTGAAGACGCTGCGCAGTTGCGGGACCGGATTCGCTATCTCGAACAACAGATCGAATCGCAGGCGTAGGGGAGGTGAGCAGCGGTGTCATTGAGTGATTTTTTGTCCAATGCTACAAGCAAGTGGCTGCGTGATGACGGACCTGATTCAGACATCGTTATCAGCAGTCGTGTCCGCATCGCGCGTAATTTGACGAATCGCGCATTTCCGATGTTGGCGACAGAACGTGACAGGCAAACTTTGCTTGATGAAGTGGCGGCGGCAGTCAAACACGCGGGCATTCAGGAACTGGGGAGCTTCGAACTGCTGAAGATGGGAGACCTCACTGACGTCGAGAAGCAGGTGTTGGTGGAAAAACATCTGATCAGTCCCGCCCTGTTGGAATCGCCCGGCGGGGCGGTGATTCTGCGGAACGATGAAGAGATCAGCGTTATGGTGAATGAAGAAGATCATTTGCGTTTGCAATGTCTGCTCCCCGGGTATCAATTGGATGGCGCCTATCAGATGGTCGATCGGCTGGATGATGCGCTGGAGGAAACCCTGGATTTCTCCTTCGATGAAACGAAGGGATATTTGACGGCGTGTCCGACCAATGTCGGAACCGGAATGCGCGCGTCGGTCATGATGCATCTTCCGGCTCTGGTGTTAACTGGTCAGATTGGTCGCATCCTTTCGGCGGTAACGCATGTGGGCCTGGCCGTCAGAGGAATATATGGCGAAGGCACAGATGCCTTGGGCAATCTGTTTCAGATCTCCAATCAGATCACACTCGGGCAAAGCGAAGAGGAGATCATTGGCAATCTGCACGGGGTCGCGAGACAGATTGTGGATCACGAGCGCGGCGCCCGACAGTATTTGCTTCGCGACGGCAAGGAACAGATCGAAGATCGTGTCTGCCGCTCGTTTGGCATCTTGGCGTATGCCCGGCAGATCGATTCCAAAGAGGCGATGCAAAGACTTTCTGATGTGCGGCTGGGAATCGACCTTGGTATTATCAAAGGCGTATCGGCGAACATTTTAAAGGAACTGATGGTAGCTACTCAGCCTGGATTTCTGCAAAAGTACTATGGTCACGAGATGAGTCCGGCGATGCGCGATGTCAAGCGCGCATCGCTGATGCGGGAACGGTTGCGCATGAACGACGGCGAGTGACCTGGTTATCGACATTGGGATATTTAAATGAAATGGGGGATCGTCATGTTGTTCAATCGCTTCACGGAGAGGGCGCAGAAAGTGTTGACCCTGGCCCATGAGGAAGCCGTTCGGTTGGGTCATCCAGGCGTAGGCACGGAACATATCCTGCTCGGGCTCGTGCGGGAAGGCGAAGGCATTGCGGCGAAGGCTCTGATCAGTCTTGGCCTCACGAGCGACAAGATTCAGCGGGAGGTCGAGAAAATTATTGGACGCGGCCCCGGCAATTCCACAGGCACGACATACACGCCACGGGCGAAGAAGGTCATCGAGCTGTCCATGGACGAAGCGCGTAAACTCAATCATAACTACATCGGAACGGAGCACATCCTGCTCGGCCTGATCCGCGAGGGGGAAGGCATCGCGGCGCGTGTTCTGAGCAACCTGGGCGTCAATCTGACCAAGGCGCGTCAACAGGTGTTGCAGCTCCTCGGCAGCGACACGCCGGAGAACACTTCAGACAGCAACCAGACTGCCAGTACGCCCACGCTCGATGGATTGGCTCGCGACTTGACCGCGCTCGCGCGTGATTCTAAGCTCGATCCAGTCATCGGACGCGCAGCCGAGATTGAACGTGTGATTCAGGTGTTATCCCGGCGCACGAAAAACAATCCCGTTCTGATTGGTGAGCCAGGCGTTGGCAAGACGGCGGTGGCGGAGGGACTGGCGCAGCGTATAGTGTCCAACGAAATTCCGGAGACGCTGCGCAACAAGCGTGTGATGGTTCTTGATATGGGTACGGTTGTAGCTGGAACGAAGTATCGCGGAGAATTCGAAGATCGTCTCAAGAAAATTATGGACGAAATTCGCGGAGCGGGCAACGTGATTCTGTTTATTGACGAGTTGCACACGCTGATTGGCGCCGGCGGCGCGGAAGGCGCGATTGACGCCTCCAACATTTTAAAGCCTGCGCTCGCCCGTGGAGAACTGCAGTGCATCGGAGCTACGACTCTGGATGAATATCGTAAGCACATCGAAAAGGACGCAGCGCTGGAGCGTCGTTTTCAACCCATCAAAGTTGATGAACCGACCGCTGACGAAGCGATTCAGATCCTGCACGGTTTGCGTGATCGTTATGAAGCTCACCACCGTGTGCAGATCACAGACCAGGCGGTGGAGGCGGCAGTGCGCTTGTCCGATCGGTATATTACCGATCGTTTTCTGCCCGACAAGGCCATCGACCTGATTGATGAGGCTGCTTCGCGCGTACGGTTGCGCACGTATACGGCGCCGCCGAATCTGAAGGAACTGGAGGTGAAGCTTGAAGAGATTCGCTCGGAGAAAGATTCGGCCATTCAGGGCCAGGAATTCGAGCTGGCAGCGTCTCTGCGGGACCAGGAGCAGCACTTGCGCGATGACTTGGAACAGCGCCGCATGCAATGGCAACAGCGGCAGGATTCTCACGATGTAGCCGTCACAGACGAAGATATTGCTGAAATCGTGTCGAGCTGGACGGGAATCCCCGTGAAGAAGCTTGCCGAAGCCGAATCGTCGAGACTGCTCAACATGGAACAGTTGCTGCACGAACGCGTGATAGGCCAGGACGAGGCGGTAGCGGCAGTTTCAAGGGCCATTCGGCGGGCGCGGGCCGGGCTTAAAGATCCGAAGCGGCCAATCGGATCGTTCATTTTCCTGGGGCCGACAGGTGTCGGTAAAACCGAATTGGCGCGGGCCCTCGCTGAGGCGATGTTTGGCGATGAAGACGCCATGATCAGGATCGACATGTCCGAGTATATGGAACGTCACACGACCGCTCGCCTGGTGGGAGCGCCTCCCGGATACGTCGGTTACGAAGAAGGTGGCCAACTGACGGAAAAAGTGCGTCGCAAACCGTATTCTGTAGTACTTCTCGATGAGGTGGAAAAGGCGCATCCGGAAGTGTTCAACGTACTTTTGCAGGCATTGGACGATGGGCGTCTGACGGATGGAAAAGGTCGCACGGTGGACTTTCGCAACACGGTGATCATCATGACGTCCAACGTGGGAGCGCAGATGATCAAACGCGGGGGACCGCTCGGCTTTAAGAGCGGATCAGACAGTGCCTATCATGACATGAAAGACCGTGTGATGGAGGACTTGAAAAAGACCTTTCGGCCAGAGTTTCTGAACAGGGTCGATGAACTGATTGTCTTTCATGAACTTGGGCAGGAGGATATCGCCAGGATTGTGTCGCTGTTGGCCGGTGAACTTGGCAAACGGTTAGAGGAGTATGGCCTGCATTTGACTCTGACAGAAGCGGCCAAAGCCTTTCTGGCGAAAGAGGGATACGATCCACAATATGGAGCCCGTCCTCTAAAGCGAGCGATGCAACGGCACATCGAGGATAGACTGTCCGAGTCACTGCTTGGGGGCGAAATCGAACGCGGCGATCGTGTCGAGATCGATGTCGATCCCAATGGCGGACTTCTGGCGCGACGCGTGGGCCAGACTGTTCAGGCGTAACCTGCGCTGCGCAGAAGTTGCGGCGGCCAGAAGGCCAGTAAAGCCGTTCGCGCTTTACTGGCCTTGGTATTTTCATCCTTTTGACGCTGGTTATTTGCATTTCTCTGATGTATAGTGAAAGCGTCATGAAAAAGGCCAAGACTAGATTTGTGTGTACTGATTGTGGATCAGAAAGTCCCAAATGGCTTGGGCGATGTCCAGGATGCGGAGCCTGGAGCACCATGATGGAAGAGACGGTTGCCCCAGTGCAGGCGTATGGTCAAGGGTCGAGTAGGGCTGGCGAGGCTTCTGAACCGCTTCTCATGCAAGACATCGACATGGTTGAGGTGTCGCGTTTCTCTACGGGCAGCAATGAATTTGACCGCGTACTGGGCGGCGGTGTGATTCCTGGTTCCCTTTTTCTCGTGGGCGGAGATCCTGGCATCGGAAAATCGACACTCCTGTTGCAGACTGCGCATGCGGTCGCGCGAGCGGGGGTTTCTGTTCTTTATGTAACCGGAGAGGAGTCGCCGCAGCAGGTACGACTCCGTGCGGAGCGAATCGGTTCGTTTACAGACAGGTTATACGTGCTGGCCGAGACTGACCTGGAGCGCATTGAGAGACAGGTAGCTGCCGTTGACCCTCATTTTCTCGTCATCGATTCCATCCAGACCATGGCACGCGGTCATTTGCCGTCTGCTCCAGGGTCGCCGCAACAAGTGCGGGAATGTACGCTGTCCTTCCTGCGTATGGCTAAGGAGCGGCGTTTGGCGACATGCATCGTGGGACATGTGACCAAGGACGGAACGATTGCCGGTCCGCGCCTGATGGAGCACATGGTTGACGCTGTACTCTATTTTGAGGGGGATCGGCACCACCGTTTCCGAATCTTGCGCGGCGTAAAGAACCGCTTTGGGTCGACCAATGAAATCGGCGTCTTTGATATGCAGTCTTCGGGCTTAATTGATGTGTTGAGCCCGTCGGAACTTTTTTTGGCAGAACGCACGGCAGGGTCTGCCGGATCTGCGGTGGTTGCCAGTTTGGAAGGAACAAGGCCTGTTCTGGCCGAGGTGCAGGCTTTGGTCACCCCTACTGCATTCGGCACTCCACGTCGCATGGCGTCAGGACTCGACTACAATCGGGTATCGCTGCTCATGGCAGTTCTGGAAAAACGTCTTGGGTTATATCTGCAGAGCCAGGATGCATATGTGAATGTAGCGGGTGGTATGCGCATGGAAGAACCTGCGATCGACCTCGGCGTTGCGCTGTGTATTGTGTCGAGCTTTAGGGAAACAGCTATCGCGCCGGGAATCGTCCTGATTGGGGAAGTTGGGTTAACAGGCGAAGTGCGCGCTGTGACCCGGCTGGATCAGCGCGTTCAGGAAGCGGAGAAACTGGGTTTCTCCCGCGTTGTGGCGCCAGCGTTGAATGTGGGGCGATTGACTTCGCCTTCGACTGCCGGCATTGAAGTTATCGGTGTGAGCACTGTGCAGGAGGCCTTGCGAATTGCGTTGGGAGGGTGACCGCAATGCGGGAGGACGGGAAGCGGGACGACGGCAGACGCGATAATTTTATGATGCGGACACTTAGAATGGTGGCGCCGGGTACGCCCATTCGAGAAGGTGTCGACAACGTGTTGCGCGCCAATACGGGCGGGTTGATTATCGTGGGACATGATGCGCTCATGCACTCATTGCTGGACGGAGGATTTTCGATTGATTGTGAACTGACGCCAGCTGGGCTCTATGAGTTGGCCAAAATGGATGGCGCCATTATCCTGAGTGAGGATCTGAAGCGAATTCTATATGCGAACGCCCAGGTCAATCCCGATCCAACGATTTACTCCAACGAGACAGGAACTCGCCATCGCACGGCGGAACGAGTGGCAAAGCAGACAGGGCGTCTGGTGATCTGCGTCTCCCAGCGCCGCAATGTAATCACGCTGTATCAAGGGAATATTCGTTATTTATTGAAGGATTTAAGCGTGATCATTACAAAGGCGAATCAGGCGGTGCAGACACTCGAACGTTACAAATCCGTTCTTGACGCCACTCTCACCAACCTCTCTGCGCTTGAAATGGAGGAGATGGTTACACTCGCCGATGTAGCAGGCGTATTGCAACGGTTCGAAATGGTTTTGCGCATTAAGAGTGAAATTAAGCGCTATATTACTGAACTCGGAACAGAAGGTCGGTTAGTTTCGATGCAAATGGATGAATTGGTGTCAAAAATTGACGAGGAGGCGTACCTGCTCGTCAAGGATTACTCGGCATCCGGATATGAACTTACGCCACATCAGATCCTGACGCAAATTCACGCCCTGGATTCTGAAGAACTGCTAAGTGGGCAGGTGATTGCCCGAGCGCTTGGCTATGTCGAAGCCGCCAATCTGGCGGAAACCGTTATCGCATCGCGTGGGTATCGCCTGTTACACAAAATTCCGCGGTTGCCGCAACCAGTCATCGACAATCTGACGGGTGAATTTGCAACACTGGGACGCATCGTGTCCGCTTCGGTGGAGGAGTTGGACGATGTAGAGGGTATTGGCGCCGTGCGCGCTCGCACAATCAAGGAGGGGCTCAAGCGGATGCAGGAACTCGCTCTTTTGGAACGCAACCTTTGAGGGTATCCTGTTTCACATATAGAGGAGGGTTCCAATGCGCAGTTCACTGGCTAACGCCTTAACCATTCTGAACCTGATATTGGGAATGACGGCCGTTATGCTGGCCATCCAGGGCGATTTTCAGATCGCGGCGCTGTTTGTGATTGCCGGGATGGTTTGTGATGGCCTGGATGGTCGTCTGGCGAGGGCTTTACACATACAGAGCGACTTTGGAAAGGAACTCGATTCGCTGTCTGACATTGTGACGTTTGGCGTCGCCCCCGCTGTGATCATGTATGTCGCAGTGCTCAAGGACGTGGGCGTCGCCGGCAGTGTGATCGCGGTGCTGTTTCCAGTGGCCGGAGCGCTTAGACTGGCTCGTTTCAATGTGCATCCGGGTCGGACAAACTACTTTGTGGGATTGCCAATCACGGCCGCAGGAGGCATTCTGGCCACCTTTGCCCTGTATCACGGACTCATTCCCACTCTCTGGCTACCCGTGTTGACCGTTGCCTTGAGTTACCTGATGGTCAGCAAGACCAGATATCCGAACTTTAAAAAGTTGGGGATTCCCCGCAAGGCGTATATTGCCATACCCATATTGGCGGTTGTTGTAGCGATGGTTATGATCAACCATCGCGATGTGGTGGTTCGCTTTATTTTCCTTATTTTGGCGGTGTATGGAGGATACGGGATATGGTATGATATTCGTTCAATCTTGCGCAAGAAACCGCGCAAGGAGGAAACGGACCGCTATCGCTCTACACAATAGATCCGTGTGATGCGGAGGATTACTCAATGCGCTTAATGTTTCCCGTTTGACCCCTCCGTGTACCCGTGATAATCTTAAGATGATTGCGTTTAAAAGATTCAGTTTTGACTATACTGGGGTACAGGAGGTGACATACGTTGGTACGCAAATTGATTCAGCTATTCTTCTTCATTATCGGGTTAGCCCTCGGTGGAGCCTACGGAGATCGCGTGTTCGCACTTATTCATGTTCATATTTTCCCGTGGGAGTCCGTGGCGACCGCTGTTTTGGGTGGAGTCATCGCTCTTTTTCTCGGTACGTTTGTGGTGGATCCCCTTGTGAATTGGTTTCGCTGGCTGGAAGACAGGCTCATCCATACTCCGCTCGTCGACCTGTTGTCGGGAGTCATTGGGTTGGTTATTGGCCTTGTCATTGCGTATGTGGTGACGCCCGCCGCTGGGGAAATCCCTGTGGTCGGGTTGTTTATCCAGTTTTTTGTGTCTATTGTTCTGGGCTATCTCGGTTTCCGTATCTTCTTTTCGCGACGGGAGGAGATTTTTTCCCTGTTGCCGTCGCTGCTCGCCAAGTCTTCCAGAGATCGGGACAAGGCGGCGCGGACAGCCGCGCCCGCTCCTCGCGCTGGCGAGGCCAAACTCCTTGACACCAGCGTGATTATAGATGGGCGTATCGCGGACATCGTTCAGACGGGCTTTCTCGATGGCATCCTGATTATTCCGTCGTTTGTGCTGGAGGAACTTCAACACATCGCCGACAGTTCTGATGTGCTCAAACGAAACCGCGGGCGGCGCGGTCTGGACATTTTGAACCGTGTTCAGAAGGAGCTCAAGGTCAAGGTTCAGGTGCTTGAGATCGACTTTGAGGAGTTGTCTGAGGTCGACAGCAAACTGGTCAAACTGGCCAAACAGTTAAACGGCAAAGTGGTCACGAATGATTTCAACCTGAACAAGGTTTGTGAATTGCAAGGGGTAGACGTCCTTAACATCAATGATCTGGCCAACGCCGTCAAACCGGTGGTTCTGCCCGGCGAGGAGATTGCGGTGCAGGTGATCAAAGACGGAAAAGAGTACGGTCAGGGGATCGGGTATCTGGATGACGGCACCATGATCGTCATTGAGGGCGGTCGGGAGTTTATTGGGCATCGGCTGGATGTGCTGGTCACCAGTGTATTGCAGACATCTGCAGGTCGCATGATCTTCGCCAAGCCAAAGATGCTGGAGAAGGCATTATAAGATCCTGTTCAAAAAGGGGGTCAGGTAAGACCCGCGCAGTGCAAGGAAGCGAGCCAAGAATGCGGACCGAGCGTACGTTTTGGGTACGTGAGGGAGCATTCTTGGCGCTGACGCGGCAGTGCGCCGGGGAGTTCTGACCCCTTTTTGAACAACCTCTATAAGTTGCTGCTGTCGTGATGGATGTGGAGAGGGCCGGGTATAGTGCATTGCGAAGAAACCTTGACAGAACAGGTTGACGTGCTGGTCATGGCGGCTGGAACGGGAAGCCGGATGGGCGTCACAGAGCGAAAGCAATGGCTGACGCTCTGTGGATGTCCTGTCTTTGTGTATGTGTTGAGACGATTGATCAGCTTCGGCGTCACGTCCTGTATACTCGTGGTCCATCCCGAGGACGTCAAACGTTCCCGCGATCAACTGTTGCTGCACGGATTGAAGGACTGCGTTGTGATGGCAGGGGGCCCGGATCGGCAAGCTTCTGTCATGCGAGGGCTCTCAGCGTGTACACTGCCGCTGGTGGCGGTCCACGACGCTGCGCGGCCATTCCTTTCTCTCGCCGACTTTATGGCTGTTCTTAAGGCGGGCGCCGATTACGACGCGGCCACGCTGGGTCACCCCGTGAGAGATACTTTAAAGCGCCTTGACGATGCGGGGAATGTCGGCGCCAATGTCGATCGCAGCGGTGTCTGGGCCGTGCAAACTCCCCAGGTGTTTGAGCGCCGTCTGCTGACAGGCGCACATCGCGACGCGGAGCAGGCGGGTATTTCTGTGACGGATGACGCCGCCCTTATTGAGCGTCTGGGAATCCCTGTGCGCATCGTTCAGGGGTCAAAATGGAACGTGAAACTGACAGATCCGGATGATCTCGAATTTATGCGCCAGTGGGAGGCGGTCCATTGCGAGTAGGATTGGGTTTTGACGTGCATCGTTTCGTTCCCGGGAGACCGCTGATCCTCGGTGGTATTGAGGTCGCCCATCACGTAGGGCTGGACGGTCATTCCGATGCGGATGTGCTGGTTCACGCGCTGATGGATGCGCTTCTCGGCGCGGCCGCGCTCGGCGACATCGGCGATCATTTTCCGGACAACGATCCGAAGTATGAGGGGATTTCAAGCGTCCAACTGCTCCGGCGCGTGTGTCGGTTGCTCTCGGATCGTGGGTATCGCGTGGTCAACGTCGATATCATGGTGCTGGCCGAGAAGCCGAAACTTGCCCCGTTCAAGAGCCGCATGGTACACTTGTTAGCACGAGAATTGCAGGTGACCGAAGCCGACGTGAGCATCAAGGCCACGACGATGGAGCGTATGGGCTTTATCGGCAGAGAAGAGGGTATTGCGGTACAGGCTGTGGCGCTTATAGACAGCCGCGATGGATGAGGGTGAGAGTATGAGTGTACGTCTGCGTTATGCGCCGAGTCCCACGGGGCATTTGCACATCGGCGGCGCGCGCACGGCTTTGTTCAATTATCTGTTTGCCAAACACCATGGCGGGGCTTTTATTTTGCGTATTGAAGATACAGATTTGGATCGCAATGTGGAAAGCGCCGCGCAAGAATTCGCCGACAACTTGCGCTGGCTGGGCATCGAGTGGGATGAAGGGGCGTTTTTGGGCGGCGACTACGGACCGTATGTATCGACCGAGCGTCTTGACATCTACCTGCGCCATGTCGACGAACTGCGTGACAAGGGCATGGTTTACGAGTGCTATTGCTCTGAAGAAGAGTTGGCTGTACAGCGGGAGGAACTGCTCGCTCGTGGAGAGATGGTCCGCTACTCTGGACGCTGTCGTCACCTGTCGAAAGAGGAGCGCGAGGCGCACATTCGCGAGGGCCGGAAACCCACTGTGCGCTTCAGGGTTATGGACGATGAACCAGTGGCGTTTACGGATTTGATTCGTGGTGATATGATATTTGAACCACAAGGGATCGGCGGCGACTTCGTCGTCGTGAAATCGAACGGCATCCCGGTTTACAATTTTGCCGTGGTTGTCGACGATCACCTGATGAACATCACCCATGTGGTGCGCGGGGAAGAACACATCTCCAACACCCCAAGACAACTGCTGCTGTTCAAGGCATTTGGCTGGACGGCTCCTGTGTTTGGTCATGTACCGCTGATTCTTGGAGCAGACGGCAAGAAACTGAGTAAACGGGATGAATCGATTATTCAGTTTATCGATCAATATCGTGAATACGGGTATCTGCCGGAAGCGATCTTCAACTTTCTCGCTTTGCTCGGGTGGACGCCTGGCGGGGAACGCGAGATCTTTTCCCGGGATGAGCTCATTACGGCTTTTGGCTTGAACAGGGTCAACAGAAGCGGCGCATTTTTCGATGCGGCCAAACTGGCCTGGATGAACGGACATTACCTGAGGAACCGCTCGGCTGAGGAACTGCTTCCGTTAGCGCGGCGTTTTTTGGAACCCGCAGTCGCTGGTTGGCAGACTCCGGTCGACGATGCCTGGATGATTGAGTTTATTGCTCTCTACAAGGATCAGGTCAGCTGTTTATCGGAACTTCCGGTTGTCGGAAGCGTTCTTGTGAGCGATTCAGCGTCCGTGGAAGCGGACGCCAGAGAGACACTGGAGAATGGACACGCGTCCACGGTTTTGGACGCCTTTGTCAAACTGGCGCAAGCATGGACGGACTGGACGCCTGATGGGATGAAGTCACTACTGAAAGATGTTCAGTCCGTCACTGGGAAAAAGGGCAAGGAACTGTTTTTTCCCGTGCGCGCGGCGATTACCGGTCGATTGCATGGCCCGGATCTGAACCGCTCTCTCGCTTTGCTTGGACGAACCCGCGTGCTCGATCGGCTGGGAAAGGCGCTCGCCGTTTCCGGAGAGCGCCGGGCGCTGTAACGAATCACACAGATCCACACATACATCGATCGTCTGGAAGAGTACATTGCAACGACGCCTGCAGAGAGCCCCTTCACCCGTTACGGCGGGAGCTGCGAAAAGGGGCAGGTGAACGACAGTGGAATGCGCCGGACGCGAGCGAGGAGAACGGGACCTTTTTCCCCAGTAAAACTCGACGGATTCGCCCGTTACTGCGAATGATGAGTGCGAGCTGTCGCGAGGCGGCGCGCAGAATCAGAGTGGAACCACGGTTAACCCGTCTCTGGCATTTGCTGGAGGCGGTTTTTTTGCAGCGGAGGGAGGGGACTGCGGTGATGTTTTCCCGTATTCGCGAAGATATCGATGTTGTCATGAAAATGGATCCAGCCGCCCATTCACGGTTTGAAGTGTTTCTCACCTATGCGGGACTTCACGCGGTCTGGTTGTACAGGATCGCTCATCGATGTTATCGCTTCCGGTGGTTCACGTTCGCGCGCGCCATTTCGCAGTTGGGACGGTTTTTGACGGGGATCGAGATTCACCCTGGCGCTGTGATCGGACGCGGATTGTTTATCGATCACGGCATGGGTGTCGTCATCGGCGAAACGGCTGTGGTGGGTGATTACGTCGTCTTGTACCAGGGTGTGACACTGGGGGGCACCGGGAAGGAAAAGGGAAAGCGGCATCCCACGATCGGGAGTCATGTCCTGATTGCCACAGGGGCTAAAGTGCTGGGATCCCTGACTGTCGGCGATTACGCGAAGATCGGCGCGGGTTCGGTGGTGCTGCGATCGGTGCCGCCCAATGCGACTGTAGTCGGTATTCCCGCGAGAGTCGTGATCCTGGATGGCAGACGGGTGGATGAACTGGATCAGGTCAATCTCCCGGACGTCGTGGATGAGACTTGTATGGCTTTGCAGGAACGCATCGAGGCGTTGGAGAAGCGGGTGGCTGAGATAGGAGATCGTGTCTCGCAGACCAGTGGGGGAGGGAATGACGGCAATGTCTATTCGGCTTTATAATAGCCTGACAGGTCAAAAGGAAACGTTTGCGCCGATTGAGCCCGGCGTGGTTCGCATGTATTCCTGTGGTCCGACGGTGTACAACTATTTTCATATCGGCAATGCGCGGGCGTTTGTGGTTTTTGACATAGTTCGTCGGTACTTGCGATACCGCGGATACAGTGTGAAGTTTGTGCAGAACTTTACCGATGTCGATGACAAACTCATCAAACGCGCGCATGAACAGGGCACTACCGTCGAAGATGTTGCGACGAGCTATATCGAGGCATACTATGACGACGCGAGAGAACTCGGCATCGAACCAGCGGACGTACATCCGAGGGTCACGGAAACGATGGGTGACATTATCGAGTTCATTCAGGCGCTGGTCGATTCTGGATACGCGTATGTCGCGGATGGAGATGTGTTGTTTGACACCCCAAAATTCTCGTCGTATGGGAAACTGTCCAAACAGTCGCTGAATGATCTGGAGGTGGGAAGCCGCGTCGAGATGACGGAACGCAAGCGCCATAGCACGGATTTTACCCTGTGGAAGGCGGTTAAACCCGGAGAACCGTCGTGGAACAGCCCTTGGGGTCAGGGACGGCCAGGGTGGCACATCGAATGCTCGGCGATGATTCACAAACATCTGGGTGATCATATCGATATTCATGGTGGCGGGCATGACCTTCTCTTTCCACACCATGAAAATGAGATCGCCCAAAGCGAATCGGTGTTGGGGGCGCCATTGGCCAAGTATTTTATGCACAACGGGTACATCAATATCAATAATGAAAAGATGTCGAAATCACTCGGAAACAGCGTGTTTGTCCGTGAGCTGGCGCAGCAGTACGACCCCCGCGCGCTCCGCCTGTTTTTACTGTCGGCGCATTACCGCAGCCCGATCAATTATTCCGCCGAGGTCATGGCGCAGATGACATCAGCCTTACGCCGCCTGGACGCATGCCACGAATCGTTGGCGGACCGGTTGGGGGAAACATACCTGCCTGAAGGTGAGAGCATCGACCTGAAGGCGTGGGAGGATCGCTTCCTGGAGGCCATGGATGACGACATCAACACGGGCGACGCCATGGGAGTGGTATTTGATTTTGTGCGAGACGCAAATGTATACAGTCATCAACAGGAGATCAGCAAAGCGGGACTGCGGTCTTGGCTGGGAAAACTGCGTGACTGGCTTGACCTGTTTGGACTGGCGCAGGTGGAACAGCCGCTTCTTGAGGAGCAGGTTGTTCGACTGATCGAAGAGCGAACAGCGGCTCGCAAGGCGCGAGACTTTGCCCGCGCAGACGCCATTCGGGCTGAGTTGTCGGAAATGGGTTTCCAGTTGGAGGATACTCCCAAGGGTGTGCGGTGGTGGCGAGAACGGTCATGGCGAGAACGGTGATGACGGAGGAGGAAGCCTATCGCATGCCGCCGCTTGCGTTGGCGTATGTTGGCGACGCTGTTTGGGAACTGGAAGTGCGTGTGACGCTCATTGACTGTGGAGAGAGGCGACCGCAGCAACTTCATCGGCTGGCTGTGCAAAAGGTCAAGGCCAATGCGCAGGCGGATCGCTTGCACAGCATCGCGGATTCGCTCTCGGAGAGAGAGAGGGCGGTCGTCAGAAGGGGTCGCAATGCCAAATCGCGGTCCGTTCCAAGGAGCGCCACTGTGGCGGATTATCGGGCGAGCACTGGTGTTGAGGCGCTGTTAGGGTATCTCTACCTGTCAGGCTTGACAGATCGGTTGCGGGAGATTGTGCAATTACTGCTTATGGATGAGGAGAATTAGACATGATAAACACAAGAAGCAGGATGGGAAAGCAGGGAACGACGGCGCGTAGCAGTGGGGCTGGTCAAAGACGGTCCGTACAGCGAGGAGGAAACGTCGAGACTGATCGACGTCCGCGTCGTTCGTCCGACTCGTCGCCGGAGTCTGGCAGGCGTCGTTCCTTCGAATCGTCGCCGGAGTTTGGCAAGCGTCGTTCCTCCGACTCGTCGCCGGAGTCTGGCAGGCGTCGTTCGTCCAACTCGTCGCCAGAGTCTGGCAAGCGTCGTGACCGACGACGTACGGAGGTCACGCCAAATGGTCGACGAAATCGCCAATCAGCGAACTCGGGACGAACAGCCGGACGACCTGTTCGCTGGGTCGCGCAAGGTGTAACCGAACAGGAACGGAGCGACCGCGAACAGGAGTTTGTCGCAGGGCGGCGCGCGGTGCTGGAGGCTCTTAAGGGGGGGCGCACGCTAAACAAAATTTTGCTGCAGGAGAGTTCTGCGGGCGGCAGTCTCAATGAAATCGTTGCCGTGGCAAGAGAAGCGGGCGTGGTTATTCAACAAGTTCCAAAGGCCAAGCTGGATGAGATATCACCGGAGCGCGGTCACCAGGGAATCATCGCGTATACGTCGGCCAAACCATATGTCGAAATTGACGATCTCATTCAACTGGCGCGTGCTCGCAAACCGGGACTGCTGGTCCTGTTGGATGGGCTTGAAGATCCGCACAATCTCGGATCCGTGTTGAGATCTGTCGACGGCGCTGGAGGGCACGGTGTGATCATTCCCAAGCGACGGGCAGTTCCGCTTACCGGAACGGTGGCCAAAGCGTCTGCGGGTGCTCTGGAGCACGTGGAAGTCGCTCGCGTGGTCAATGTCAGCCAAACCCTGCAAAAACTGAAGGATGCGGGGTTTTGGGTGATTGGAACGGCGCCCGATGCGCAGCAGCCTTATTGGACTGTGGACTACACAGCGCCGACAGTGCTCGTAATCGGCGGTGAGGGCGCCGGCATGAACCGTCTAACCAAAGAAAGGTGCGACGCGCTTGTCAGTTTGCCGATGAATGGGCAGATCAACTCTCTGAACGCTGGTGTGGCGGCAGGTATTCTGTTGTACGAAGCAGTTCGCCAACGCAGCCTGGCAGGCAGAGTATAACAGCCAAGCGAGCCACGCTGCGAGTCGCGATACAGAGACTGCACCCGGAGGGCACTCAGTTGCCTAGGGAACCTGTGAAAAAGTCCGGAGCGGTATGAAAACTTGGCACATATAGCGTTTGAGGCTTTAATCAAACGCTATATGTGGACAATTTGGCGACGGACCGATCGAATTTCACAGGTTCCCTAGAACGGATCGACTGTTGTGCCCGAGCGAGTTCGGCGCAGCCGTGTTTGAGAGCGGGAACAACAGTCGGTCCGTTCGGCAGACGTGCGGCTTTCGTTCGGTCAAGGTGCGGCTTTCCTTCGGCAGACGTGCGGCGCCCGTGTAACCGACGGACAGAGCGCATGAACGCGTACCGAGTCCGGCCTGCATGGCGACTGAAGCAGGGAATCAAAAAATAGCTGTTTCGTGTTTTTCATTGACCCTTCGGGAATCCATCATGTATACTTGCGTTACTATATTGATAGATTCTGCCGGGGGGATGACGGTGGCAGTTGAACTTTCGGTCGATCCTGGTCGAAATCTTGACGACATCCCGGACGAACTGCTAGTGGAGTGTGTGCGGGTTGGGGATGCTCTTGCGCTTGAGTTCCTTATCCAAAAATACAAAACGTTCGTCCGTGGAAAGGCTCGTTCCTACTTTTTGATCGGCGCTGACCGCGAGGACATCGTGCAGGAGGGCATGATTGGTCTATTTAAGGCCATCCGCGATTTTCGGGACGACAAGCTTGCCTCGTTTAAAGCGTTTGCAGAGTTGTGCATTACTCGTCAGATTATTACGGCCATCAAGACGGCCACGAGACAGAAGCATGTGCCCCTCAATTCTTATATATCGTTGGACAAGCCCATATACGACGAGGACTCGGATCGTACGTTGATGGACGTTATCGGCGGCGCCAAGGTTACCGATCCGGAAGAGTTGATCATCAATCGCGAGGAGTTTTCGGACATCGAGTACAAGATGGCTGAGCTTCTTAGTGAACTTGAACGCAACGTACTGATGCTATACTTGGATGGGAGATCGTATCAGGAGATCGCGGGCGACCTGAGTCGGCATGTCAAGTCGATCGACAACGCTCTTCAGCGCGTCAAAAGGAAACTTGAAAAGTATCTCGAAGACCGTCTCGCATAGATATGATCGCAGATTGCGCCGCATACGAAGTTCAAACTTTGCGGCGCCCTGTTATAGTGAGCGGTGCGATTGGCGATATTGACATTTGTCAGTACACTGTGATAGAGTGTTTGGGTATTTTGCGGCTTTATGTAAGGAGGTGCATTAGATGCGCGTCACAGTCACTTTAGCTTGCACGGATTGCAAGCAGCGCAACTATACGACGATCAAGAACAAGAAAAACAATCCGGATCGCCTGGAAATGAAAAAGTTTTGCAAGTTTTGCAACAGTCATCGCGTTCACCGCGAAACCCGGTAATGGGCGGAACTGTTTTACGCTTGCCAGTAGTGATGGAGGTGCGACCTTTTTGATGAGCGGCAGCAGTTCAGTACGCGGAAAGTTGGGCTTGGCCGTTGCCTATTTCCGCGAAGTGATTGTCGAAATGAAGAAGGTCCGCTGGCCTAACCGCAAAGAATTGACGTCTTACACGATCACGGTGGTGCTGGTTTGTTTGGTCATGTTCCTGCTGACATATGGATTTGACGTGTTGGTGACCAAAGGATTTCAGGCGCTCGGTATCGGCAATTCATGATGTCTAGTGTAGGAGGTGCGGGCTACCGCCCTCGCTGATGGATATTCAGATGGAAAAACAATGGTATGTTGTGCATACGTACTCGGGTTATGAAAACAAGGTGAAAGCCAATCTTGAACGCCGTGTGGAATCCATGGATATGGCAGACAAGATCTTTCGCGTGCTGGTTCCGACCGAGGAAGAACTCGAAATCAAGAACGGCAAGCGCCGGACCGTGCAAAGAAAGGTCTTTCCTGGCTATGTCCTCGTGGAAATGATCATGACGGACGACTCTTGGTATGTGGTGCGCAATACACCGGGCGTCACAGGTTTTGTCGGTACGAGCGGAGCTGGGTCGAAACCGACTCCTTTGCTGTCCAATGAGGTTCGCATGATCTTGCGCCAGATGGGTGTCGATGATGTGAAGACCCGCTTTGACTTTGCCTTGCAGGAACCTGTCCGGATCGTCGAGGGGCCGTTTGCCAATTTTGTCGGCAGCATCGACGAGATCCAGCTCGACAAGCAGAAGGTGCGTGTGCTGGTGTCCATGTTTGGACGGGACACGCCGGTGGAGCTTGATTTTGAACAGGTAGAAAAACTATAATAAGGCGACCTATAACGCGGAGTGGTGTAAGAGCCCTCTCTGGGCGCTTGCGGCACTTTGCTGTTGTCTAAGGCATGCTGCTATGTGCGTATATGAGCCGTAGTGGGAGGTCGTGGGGTGCACCTGCGCCCGTCAATACCACATTGTGTAAGGGAAAGTGAGGTGTGTTACGTGGCCAAGCGCGTCATGAAAGTCGTGAAGCTGCAGGTATCTGCGGGGAAAGCCACTCCAGCACCGCCGATTGGTCCGGCATTGGGCCAGGCAGGTGTCAACATCATGCAGTTTTGCAAAGAGTTCAACGCTCAGACTGCTGATCAGCCGGGCATGGTTATTCCGGTCGTCATCACGGTTTACGAGGATCGGTCCTTTACATTTGAGCTGAAGACGCCTCCGGCTTCTGTGTTACTGAAGAAAGCTCTCGGTATCGCGTCTGGTTCCGGCGAGCCCAATAAAAAGAAAGTGGGCACACTTTCTCGCGCCAAGGTGCGTGAAATCGCCGAACTCAAAATGGTCGACTTGAATGCCGCGGATGTGGAAGCCGCTATGCGCATGGTGGAAGGCACAGCGCGTTCGATGGGCATCGTGGTTGCCGATTAGACTCGCATGGCAGTTTTGTTCGGCAATGGAGGTCGCCGTCTTCAGGGCGGGGCCCGGTGGGAGGTTTGGCTCGCTGGGGCGCAGGAGATGGCGCGCCAGGGGTCGTTTGACCGTCGACCACACAGAGGAGGATATGAGATATGGCAGGGAAGAAATATGCGGACGCGCTCAAGCTGATCGACAGGAACCGTACGTATGAACCAGCGGAAGCTGTGGACCTCGTCAAACGCACTTCTGTTGTCAAGTTCGATGCCACTGTAGAGGTGGCCATTCGCATGGGTCTTGACCCTCGCAAGAACGACCAGCAGATTCGGGGCGCCGTTGTGTTGCCGTATGGTACGGGCCGAACTGTACGCCTGATTGTATTCGCCAAGGGCGATAAAGCGCGAGAGGCGGAAGCTGCGGGCGCAGACGTTGTCGGTGACGAAGATCTGGTTGCCCGCATCGCGGGAGGCTGGCTCGAATTTGACTCTGCAATCGCGACACCGGACATGATGGCGAGTGTGGGCCGTCTGGGCCGTGTTTTGGGGCCGCGGGGCCTTATGCCGAATCCGAAGACTGGCACTGTCACGTTTGACGTCAAGCGGGCTGTTGAGGAAGTCAAGGCTGGCAAGGTGGAGTACCGCCTTGACAAGGGCGCCAATGTTCACGCTGTTCTTGGGAAAATCTCATTTTCGCCGGAACAGCTGCTGGGAAATTTCCACGCGGTCGTAGACGCGCTTCAAAAAGCAAAGCCTGCGGCGGCGAAAGGCCAGTATATTCGCAACATCACGATCAGCAGCACCATGGGACCTGGAGTTACTCTTAACCTGCAGCGTCTCACGGGAGCGCCCGCTGAATAACTGATGGATCGCACGCTGTCAGGACTGCGGTGGGCAGGGAGACGGTAGCAGCGCTGTTCCCAAAACCTTGCGTGCTTAAGGCAAGCGTGATATACTGCAATTTGTTTGTCGGGCTGTAGACAGCAGGCGCCCAAAAGGCTTAATGCAACGCCTGCCGAGGTTACGACTCCTGAACGATAAGGTGACGATGTGGGAACCTTGTTATGTCTGGAATCGGACTGGTCTCTGCTGCGGCAGAGACCATTTAGTTTTTGACAGGAGGTGTGCAGGGTGAGTGTTCGCGAGGAAAAGGCGGCATTGGTGGATGAGATCGCTTCTAAACTCTCCCAGAGCAAGAGCACGATCATCGCTGACTATCGCGGGTTGACAGTGGCTGAAGTAACAGAACTTCGTAAGAACCTCCGTGAATCCGGCGTCGAGTTCCGGGTCTTGAAAAATACACTGACCCGGCGGGCAACGGCGCAATCGGAGACGCAGGCGCTCGACGTCTATCTGAAGGGCCCAACGGCGGTGGCTTTCGGATTGGGCGATCTTGTGGCCCCGGCCAAGGTGCTGAACGACTTCGCAGTCAAACACAAAGCGCTTGAAATTAAGGGCGGGCTCGTTGAGGGCAGGCTGATCGATGCGGAAGGCGTGAAGGATTTGGCCAGCCTTCCGTCGCGCGACGGACTGCTGTCCATGCTGCTCAGTGTGCTTCAGGCGCCGATGCGGAACTTGGCCTATGCGACCAAGCAGGTGGCGGAACAGAAAGAGGCTGCACAAGCGTAACCCAGATGCCGTCTCAGATCCGAAGCGGATCGTGTGTAGTGGAGTGTAACCCATACTTAGGAGGTTTTCCTTATGTCGAAAGAACAGATTCTTGAAGCCATTAAGTCCATGACGGTTCTTGAACTTAACGACCTGGTCAAAGCGATCGAAGAGGAGTTTGGCGTGACCGCTGCAGCTCCCATGGCAGTTGCAGGCGGCGCTGCCGCAGGCGTCGAAGCGGAAGTGGAACAGACCGAATTTGACGTCATATTGACCAGCGCAGGGCAATCTAAAATCAATGTCATCAAGATTGTACGCGAGATTACTGGTCTTGGTCTGAAAGAAGCAAAAGATCTGGTGGACAGTGCTCCGAAGGCTCTCAAAGAGAAAATCAGCAAAGAAGACGCAGCGGCAATCAAGGCGAAAGTCGAGGAAGCTGGCGGTTCTGTCGAGGTCAAGTAAAGTTCGGTTTATCCCCGGCATATAACAGGTCAGCGACGCCATCCGCTAAAAGGGTGTCGACGCTGACCTTTCTGCCTCAATAAAAAGGGGTGTGCCATCATGGGTGATCACTACTTTTCCGCGCATCCGGGCAGTGCCTCGGCGCCCAGAGAGATTTGCGCCGTCATGCGCGGACGGAAGATCATCTTTGTCACGGACAGCGGCGTCTTTAGCAAGCGTGGTGTGGATTATGGCACAGCGCTGCTGGCCGAGGCGCTGCGTGTTCCTCCTGCGGCCCATGTTCTTGATCTTGGTTGCGGCTACGGACCAGTCGGCATTGCGGTTGCTCTAACAGTCAGGGACGCCCGTGTGTGGTTGCTCGACATTAATCCGCGCGCCGTTCAGCTGGCGGAACTTAACGCCCGGACTGCGGGTGTGGGCGATCGGGTCGTTGTCCTGCAAAGCGATGGTGCGGCGGGACTGGATCCGCAACTGCATTTTGACGTAGTGGCGCTGAATCCGCCGATTCGCGCCGGGAAGAGTGAGATATGGAAACTGTATCGACAGGCCCGCGACCGCCTGCTTGGCAGTGGAGAACTGTATGTGGTGATTCAGAAAAAACAGGGTGCTGATTCGAGCGAGGAGTATCTCCGCTCTCTGTTCGCTGACGTCTCTGTGGTGGAACGGGGCGCTGGGTATCGCGTGCTGCGCTGTCGCATGCCGCTCCGTGGCGGCAATGAAAAAATATTGTCGGAAGAGTTGACTTGAAATACTCGTTGTGCTATTGTTAAAAAATGCGAAATATTATTTTGGGGATTTCTGCTCCGCGAATGAATATTTCGCCCATTTTATGGCAATAGAAGTATATTACGCGTCTTTAGCAGAGGAGAAATGAGGTCTAGGTTGACCCGTTTGTCTTTCTTTTCTTTTTGTGGCTAGCCAGCGATTTGGTATGAGGGGTGACCGATTTGCAGGGACACGTAGTGAAGTACGGACGCCGTGAGCGCAGAACGTACTCTCGAGTTGCGGAAGTTCAGGAACTGCCGAATTTGATTGAGATTCAACAAAAGTCTTATGAGTGGTTTTTACGCGACGGGCTTAGGGAACTATTCGCAGATATATCGCCCATTCAGGATTTCACTGGCAATCTGGTGTTAGAGTTTATCGACTATAGCTTGGGGGATCCCAAATACAGCGTCGACGAGTCGAAGGAACGCGATGTCACATACGCGGCTCCGCTCCGCGTCAAAGTGCGGCTCATCAACCGCGAGACTGGCGAGGTCAAGGAACAGGAAGTGTTCATGGGCGATTTTCCGCTCATGACCGAAACGGGCACCTTCATTATCAATGGCGCCGAACGGGTAATCGTCAGTCAGTTGGTGCGGTCGCCAAGTGTCTATTTCAATGCCAAGATCGACAAAAACGGGAAGAAGACGTTCAGCGCCACGGTGATTCCGAATCGGGGCGCGTGGCTTGAACTCGAAACCGACGCCAAGGACATTATATACGTCCGCATTGACCGCACCCGCAAGATTCCAGTAACGGTTCTTCTGCGTGCGCTCGGTTTTTCGACAGACGCGGAGATCATCAATCTGTTTGGCGAAGACGAGTTTCTGCGCAACACCCTGGAAAAAGACAACACGGATTCAACGGAGCGCGCGCTCATTGAGATCTATGAGCGGCTGCGACCGGGGGAACCGCCCACCGTAGACAACGCGCGCAATCTGCTGGCATCGCGCTTCTTTGACCCGAAGCGTTACGACCTCGCGGGTGTGGGCCGTTATAAAATCAACAAAAAACTCCATCTCAAGAATCGCCTCCTCAACCAGCGTCTTGCCGAGAGCCTGATTGACCAGGAAACAGGCGAAGTGTTGGCCGAGGCTGGCCAGTTGGTCGACCGCCGCCTGCTCGACAGACTTTTGGGCTATCTGGAAACCGGCCTGAACAGTTATACGTATCGCTCCAATGCGGGTCTGACTGAAGAACCTTTGACTGGCGTTCAGGAAATTCGGATTTTTAGTCAAAGGGAAGACGGGAAACCGATCAAAGTAATCGGTAATGGCGGTATTGAGAAGCATGTCAAACACATCATGCCATCGGATATTCTCGCATCGATCAGTTACTTTATGAACTTGCTGCATGGGGTGGGAACGACAGACGACATCGATCATCTGGGGAACAGAAGACTGCGCTCCGTGGGTGAACTGTTGCAAAATCAGTTCCGGATTGGATTGTCCCGCATGGAGCGCGTCGTGCGTGAACGCATGTCCATCCAGGATGCGAACGCCATCACGCCGCAGGGGCTGATCAACATCCGGCCCGTCATTGCGGCGATTAAGGAGTTTTTTGGATCCAGTCAGTTGTCGCAGTTTATGGATCAGACGAATCCACTCGCCGAATTGACGCATAAGCGTCGCCTGTCGGCGCTCGGACCGGGCGGTCTGACCAGGGAGCGCGCGGGCTTCGAGGTGCGCGACGTTCATCACTCTCACTATGGTCGGATGTGCCCTATCGAAACACCCGAAGGTCCCAATATTGGACTGATCAACAGCCTATCCACCTATGCGCGAATCAACGAGCACGGCTTCATTGAAACCCCGTATCGCCGCGTTGATGCGGAGACAGGCATCGTGAGCAATCACATCGACTATCTGACCGCAGACGAAGAGGACAACTACATCATCGGACAGGCGAGCGCGAAACTGGCGCCTGACGGCCGATTTGCGGAACCCGAGCAGATCGTTCGTTACAAGGAAGAGATCCTGAGCATGCCGGCCGACCGCGTCGATTATATTGATGTATCGCCGAAACAGGTGGTATCGGTTGCGACTGCGCTCATCCCCTTCCTCGAAAATGACGATGCGAACCGCGCTCTCATGGGGTCGAACATGCAGCGCCAGGCCGTGCCTCTGCTGGTGACGGAAGCGCCTTTTGTGGGGACTGGCATGGAATATAAATCCGCGAAGGACTCCGGTGTCACGATTGTGGCCAAGCACGCGGGAACTGTAGAGCGCGTAACCGCCAATGAGATCCGGATCCGTGTGGAGCAGGTTGTGGACGGACGCGTGGTTCAGGGTGACGTGGATCGTTTCAAACTGCAAAAATTCATGCGTTCCAATCAGGGCACATGCATCAACCAAAGGCCGATTGTCCGACTTGGCGATCGGGTTGAGAAGGGCGATATCATCGCCGATGGTCCGGCAACGGAACAGGGGGAACTCGCTCTCGGTCGAAACGTCCTGGTCGCGTTCATGACGTGGGAAGGGTATAACTACGAAGATGCGATACTGCTCAGTGAACTTGTGGTCAAGGAAGACATCTACACCTCGATTCACATCGAAGAGTATGAGTGTGAGGCCCGGGACACCAAACTTGGCCCGGAAGAGATCACTCGCGACATTCCAAACGTCGGTGAAGATGCGCTGCGTAACCTTGACGATCGCGGCATCATTCGCATCGGAGCGGAGATCGTAGCCAACGATATTCTGGTAGGAAAAGTCACTCCGAAAGGTGTGACGGAACTCACGGCGGAAGAGCGTTTGCTGCACGCCATTTTCGGTGAAAAGGCGCGTGAGGTGCGCGATACTTCGCAGCGGGTGCCAAATGGCGGCGCCGGCATCGTGGTAGATGTTAAGGTCTTCACCAGAGAAAACGGGGACGAACTTCCGCCAGGGGTCAATCAACTTGTGCGCGTGTACATCGCGCAGAAGCGCAAAATCTCGGAAGGCGATAAAATGGCTGGGCGTCATGGCAATAAGGGTGTCGTGGCGCGTATTATGCCAGTTGAAGATATGCCGTTTCTGCCTGACGGTACGCCGGTCCAGATTGTCTTGAATCCGCTTGGCGTGCCGTCGCGCATGAATATTGGGCAGGTGCTGGAAACCCATCTGGGAATGGCTGCCGCGGCGCTGGGCATTCGCGTGGCGACGCCGGTCTTTGACGGGGCCCACGAATCAGACGTGTTTGACGCTCTCGAAGAGGCTGGATTGCCCCGTGACGGCAAGACCGTGCTGTATGACGGCAGGACTGGGGAACCGTTTGACGGACGCGTGACGGTCGGCTATGTCTACATGCTAAAACTTGCTCACCTGGTCGACGACAAGATCCACGCCCGTTCCACTGGACCCTATTCTCTCGTCACGCAGCAACCGCTCGGCGGCAAGGCTCAGTTCGGCGGACAGCGTTTCGGGGAGATGGAGGTATGGGCGCTTGAAGCGTATGGCGCGGCGTATACCCTTCAGGAAATTCTTACTGTCAAGTCCGACGATGTCGTCGGTCGAGTCAAAACATACGAGGCGATTGTCAAGGGTGAGAACGTTCCCGAACCGGGAGTGCCAGAGTCGTTCAAAGTGCTCATCAAGGAGCTCCAGAGTTTGGGGCTTGACGTCAAGATTTTGACTGAGGATGAGCGGGAGATTGCTATGCGTGAGACTGATGAAGATGACGATACCACCGAAAAACTCAACTTCAGTCTGGAAATGCGCGAGGTTGGCGACGACTAGGGTTTGCTTGCGGACGACATGAGAGGGAGGAACCCCAATGCTTGATGTGAACAACTTTGAGTATATGAAGATTGGTCTAGCCTCACCGGATAAGATTCGCTCCTGGTCGCACGGCGAAGTCAAGAAACCCGAGACGATCAATTATCGCACATTGAAACCTGAAAAAGAGGGTCTGTTCTGCGAGAAGATATTTGGACCGCAACGCGACTGGGAATGTCATTGCGGCAAGTACAAACGCGTTCGTTATAAAGGCGTGGTCTGTGATCGTTGCGGTGTAGAAGTCACACGCGCCAAGGTGCGTAGGGAACGGATGGGGCACATTGAGTTGGCGGCTCCGGTCTCGCACATCTGGTACTTCAAGGGAATCCCGAGTCGCATGGGTCTGGTTCTGGACATGTCTCCCCGGTCACTCGAGGAAGTCATTTACTTCGCTTCGTACGTTGTGACCGATCCCGGCGACACACCGCTTGAGAAGAAGCAGTTGCTGTCGGAAAAGGAATACCGCAGTTACCGCGAAAAATACGGATATGCATTTGAAGCGGGCATGGGCGCCGAAGCGATCAAAAAACTGCTGTTTGACATTGACCTCGACCGCGATATTGAAACGCTTCGGGAAGAATTGCGAACTGTCCAGGGGCAGCGTCGCAATCGCGCTATCAAGCGCCTGGAAGTGCTCGATGCCTTCCGACAGTCCAACAATGATCCCAGTTGGATGATCCTCGATGCATTGCCGGTTATTCCTCCTGATTTGCGCCCGATGGTGCAACTCGACGGCGGTCGTTTCGCGACGTCCGACCTGAACGACCTGTACCGTCGCGTCATCAATCGCAACAACCGTCTGAAACGGTTGCTTGACTTGGGTGCGCCGGATATCATTGTGCAAAACGAAAAGCGCATGCTGCAGGAAGCGGTTGATGCGTTAATCGACAATGGTCGACGCGGAAGGCCGGTTACGGGTCCCGGCAATCGCCCGCTAAAATCGCTGTCACATATGCTAAAAGGGAAACAGGGGCGTTTCAGGCAGAATTTGCTCGGCAAACGTGTTGATTACTCGGGTCGATCGGTCATTGTCGTAGGCCCGGAACTGAAGATGTATCAGTGCGGGTTGCCAAAGGAAATGGCTCTCGAACTATTCAAACCCTTTGTGATGAAGGAACTCGTCGCCCAAGGCCTGGCGCACAACATCAAGAGCGCAAAGCGCAAAGTGGAACGCGTCTCGCCTGAGGTGTGGGATGTACTGGAGCAGGTCATTACGGAGCATCCCGTGTTGCTCAACCGCGCGCCGACGCTTCACCGCCTGGGTATTCAGGCTTTTGAGCCAATTCTGGTTGCCGGTCGCGCCATTAAGCTCCATCCCTTGGTGTGTACGGCGTACAACGCCGACTTTGACGGCGACCAAATGGCGGTTCACGTGCCCTTGTCGGCGGAAGCGCAGGCCGAAGCGCGGCTGCTCATGCTCGCGGCGCACAATATCCTCAATCCAAAAGACGGAAAACCAGTTGTGACGCCGACTCAGGACATGGTGCTGGGATCGTATTATCTGACAATCGAGAGAGCGGGCGAAGCAGGTGAGGGACGAGTTTTTGCCACACCTGACGAGGCGCTTCTCGCCTATCAGTATGATCAGGTTACCCTGCACACGAGAATCGTGATCCCGGCGCGCACACTCGGCAAAATCTCATTTACACCGGAACAGCAGGAAGCGCTCCTGGTAACGACACCGGGCAAAATCCTGTTCAACGAGATTTTCCCGGCAGAATTTCCGTACATCAATGTGGCGGATCGCAAGAATCTCTTGTACGGGACACCCAATGAGTACTTTATATTTCAAAAGGGAGCGAATCTGCTGGAGTTTGTGCAGGCGCTTCCAGCAAAGGGCGCGATCATCAAGTCGTTTCTCGGCGCCATCATCGGCGAGTGTTTCAGTCGATACGGCACGACGGAAACTGCGGAGATCCTCGATCGGGTAAAGACGCTGGCCTTCCGATACTCGACCAAGGCTGGCATCACTATTTCTGTTGCTGACATTTACGTGCCGCAACAAAAGGAAACCATTCTGACAGAGGCCGAGAAAAAGGAAGACACGGTGCTCCTGCAGTTCCGTCGCGGCCTGATTACAGAAGAAGAACGGTACAACCGCTTCATCAGTATCTGGAGCAACGCCAAAGACGATCTGACCAATACGCTGATGGATTCTCTGGATCGCTTTAACCCGATCTATATGATGGCCAATTCGGGCGCTCGCGGCTCCGTATCGCAGATCACTCAACTCGCCGGCATGCGTGGTCTGATGGCAAATCCGTCAGGGAGAATCATCGAGTTGCCGATCAAGTCCAACTTCCGGGAAGGATTGTCGGTGCTTGAGTATTTTATCTCAACGCACGGAGCGCGCAAAGGTCTTGCCGATACAGCGCTTCGCACCGCAGATTCAGGGTATCTCACACGCCGACTGGTTGATGTGGCTCAGGATACCATCGTGCGCATCGAAGACTGCGGTACAGACAGGGGTATCGTCGTAGAGGAAATGCGCGACGGCAAAGAGATTCTTGAGGACCTGTATGATCGAATTACAGGGCGGATTGCCTTTGAGACTGTCTATCATCCCGAGACCAGGGAAGTGCTCGTTGAACGTAACCACCTGATTGACGAGGTCATCGCACGCAACATCATCGATGCGGGCATCTCGACGCTCACCATTCGTTCTGTACTTGTCTGTCGCGCGCGCCATGGGGTGTGCATCCGCTGTTATGGGCGCAATCTGGCCACCGGCAAGATGGTGGAGATCGGGGAAGCGGTGGGCATTATCGCCGCGCAGTCGATCGGTGAGCCAGGAACGCAGTTGACCATGCGGACGTTTCACACTGGGGGTGTTGCCGGCGATGACATTACCCATGGTCTCCCGCGGATTCAGGAACTGTTCGAAGCGCGCAACCCAAAAGGCCAGGCCACCATTACAGAGCTTGCCGGGTCTGTAACGGAAGTGCGGGAAGTCAAAGACAAGCGTGAGATCGAAATCACCGGGGACAGCGAAACGAAGGTATACGCAGTGCCGTTTGGTTCGCGGATTCGGGTCAGCGTCGGCCAGACGGTTGACGCGGGCGACGAACTGACAGAGGGTTCAGTCGATCCCAAAGAAATGCTGCGGGTAAAAGGCCTGCGCGGCGTCCAAAATTACCTGCTTCGCGAGGTGCAGCGCGTCTATCGGATGCAGGGTGTGGACATCAATGACAAGCACGTGGAAGTCATGATCAGACAAATGATGCGCAAGGTGCGAATTGTGGACAGCGGCACGACCGAACTGTTGCCGGGGACATACGCAGACCTTCAAGAGTATGAGAACGCAAATCGCCGGGTCCTGCTTGCCGGAGGCGAACCGGCTGTCGCGCGGCCTGCGCTCCTTGGCATTACGAAAGCATCGCTCGAAACGGATTCCTTCCTGTCTGCGGCGTCGTTTCAGGAAACCACGCGCGTCTTGACGGAGGCTGCCATCAAGGGCAAAGTGGACCGTCTGTTAGGCCTGAAAGAGAACGTGATTATCGGGAAACTCATTCCGGCAGGAACGGGAATGTCGCGCTACCGCAATATTCAGATCGTGGACGCCGCCGCGCCTGAAGACGACCAGGCGGGCTCCGCGTACATCGACACTTCTTCTGAGGAAGAGGCGCTTTTAGAACCGATCGCTGTCGACGCAACGGAATAACAGGTTCCACAGGTCATGATGGTAGTGGGCATAATGACCAATCGTGTCATGACGCCTTGAGGCCGCTTAAACGGGTGCTTCTGCCCAATTTGGGCGGCCTCCACTTGACACTGTCCGAGTAGCGGTGATAATATACCGAAGTGTGCCTATGCATGAAAGTGGGAGGCGTACCTGTGTATCAGCGAGTGAAACAACAGCGGATGCGCACGGTCGGTGTATCGTCCACTTTACGGGCTTTGCAAAAGGGGCACCTGACCGAAGTCGTTTTGGCCCGCGACACGGATCGCAGGGTGATAAATCCCGTATTGACACTCTGCAAGGAGCGTGCCATCAAAGTGACTTGGGTGGACTCTCAGATGGCCTTGGGGCGCGCGTGCGGGTTGGGGGTAAGAGCTTCGGCAGTGGGTTTTTTGCGCGAGGAATAGGCGATATATCGAGATCGCGGGTTGAGAATGAGGACGACCTGCCAGATCTCTTTCATTTGCACAACGAATGAACCGCCAGGGTCAGTGGCCTTGCGGATTTGGAAAGAAGGAGGTGTGCGACGTGCCGACGATAAACCAGCTTGTGCGCAAGGGGCGAATGGCGATTGAGGAAAAGTCTGGCGCACCTGCCCTGCAAAAGGGGTACAACAGTTATCACAAGGAACAGACTGACCTGCCGTCGCCGCAAAAGCGCGGTGTGTGCACGCGGGTAGGAACCATGACCCCCAAGAAGCCGAACTCGGCGCTGCGCAAATATGCGCGGGTGCGTTTGACAAATGGGATTGAGGTCACGGCCTACATTCCGGGTATCGGGCACAACCTGCAGGAGCACTCAGTAGTGCTTGTGCGCGGTGGCCGCGTTAAAGACTTGCCTGGTGTACGGTATCACATTGTGCGTGGCGCTCTGGATACTGCCGGTGTCAAGGATCGTCATCAAGCCCGGTCCAAGTACGGGGCGAAGCGTCCGAAGAAGAAGAAGTAACATCCCCGGGATCTGTGGATCTTTGGAACTCCCAGCAAGTTGAAAGGAGGCGGCACATTTGCCAAGAAAAGGACCTGTTCCGCGTCGTGATGTCATGCCTGATCCAGTTTATGCAAATAAGCAGGTCACTCGCCTGATCAACAAAGTGATGATCGACGGCAAACGCGGAACCGCACAAAACATCGTGTATAGCGCATTCGATAAAGTTCGCGAGCGGGCTGGCAAAGACCCGATCGAAGTATTTGACAACGCCATGAAAAACATCATGCCGGTGCTTGAAGTGAAAGCCCGTCGCGTAGGCGGTTCAAACTATCAGGTGCCGATTGAAGTTCGGCCTGAACGCCGTACGACCCTTGGTATTCGCTGGCTTGTCACATACGCGCAGAATCGGCACGAAAAGAACATGGACGAACGTCTCGCCAATGAGATTCTGGATGCTTCCAACAACGCCGGCGGCGCCGTGAAAAAACGTGAAGACACGCACCGGATGGCGGAAGCCAACAAGGCGTTTGCCCATTATCGCTGGTAGTTGACCAGACTCGTTCAAGAACAGAAGGAAAGGAGGAGATCGTTCATGGCCAGGCAATTCCCGCTGGAGAGGACCCGAAACATAGGCATCATGGCACACATCGATGCGGGGAAGACGACCACCACAGAGCGGATTTTGTTCTATACAGGGCGCGTTCACAAGATCGGAGAGGTCCACGAAGGCGCAGCGACAATGGACTGGATGGTGCAGGAGCAGGAACGCGGCATTACCATAACTTCCGCTGCCACCACAGCTCAGTGGAAGAGTCATCGAATCAACATCATCGACACACCGGGTCACGTGGATTTTACGGTTGAGGTGGAGCGCTCACTGCGCGTTCTCGACGGCGCAGTCGCCGTCTTTGACGCCAAAGGCGGTGTGGAGCCCCAATCGGAGACGGTATGGCGACAAGCCGACAAGTATGGAGTTCCGAGGATTGCGTATGTCAACAAGATGGACATTATCGGCGCCGATTTTTTCATGTGCATCGATCAGATTCGCAACCGGCTAAAGTCTAATCCGGTCGCGATTCAGCTCCCGATCGGCGCAGAAGACCACTTCCTTGGTGTGATCGACCTTGTGGAGAATCGCGCGATTGTGTACACCGACGATCTTGGAACCACATCCGAATCGCGGGAGATTCCGGAGGAGTACAGAGAGCAGGCGGCCGAGTACCGGACATATATGATC